>NZ_JBBOYW010000001.1:2005833-2338055 GCF_038008325.1 Lysinibacillus sp. FSL K6-0232
ATTATAAATATAACGGTGAGAATGTAGAGCCAAGACGTATTGTAATTCAGTTGGCTAAAACGATTTTAAACTTTAAGGCACAATATTTACTTAAAAATCCTGTCAATTTGATTGGTGATGAGAGTATGGTTAAAGAATTTAATAAGGTAAATAAACTAGGTAGATTTGATGATGTAAATGTACAGATTTTATTACAACTACTCAAATTTGGTGAAGTATCAGAGTACTTATATATTGATGGTAAAGGTAGAATTAAGAGTAAATTAATTTCTGCTGATAATGGTATTCCAGTGTATAACAATTACAATGAAATGATAGCATTTATAGAGCATTATACCTTTGATGGAATCACTTATTATAATTTATATAATGATGTTAGTGTGCAAGAGTGGTCAAATGAAGGTGGGAAGATTGTTAAGGTTGGGGAGAGTCCAAGTTTGGGCGGTCTACCTATACATTATAAGACAGTAAATGAACTCAGTGATCGCATTGGTAGGTCAGAATTAGATGACTATCAAAACATCCTAGATAATATGGAAGATGTGCTTAGTAAGTACATTGATAGCATGTATAAGTTTATTAATCCAATTCCAGTCGTAACAGGTCAACAACTTACTAATGCATCTATTCCTTCTGAAATTGTTGGTGCAGGATTAACTTTAGACGATGGTTCGGACTTTAAATTAGTAAATGGATCATTAGATAGTAAGTCATTTGATTTAGTGTATAAGACGCTTATGCAAACCTTACTTGATGTATCGTCAACTCCTGCCGTATCAATGAATAAGACGGATATTAGTAACTTGTCAGAGGTCAGTATTAAACTTTTATTCTCATTAGCGGATACACAAGCTGGAGTAAATGAAACTTATCTAAGAGAAGGCTTCTATCAACGGTGGGAGAAGGTACAGCGTTTATTAAAATATAAAGGTATACATATTACAGATGATGAGATGATTTCGCTTGAGTTTAATTTTGTATACAATACTCCAAGTAACCATAAGGAAATTTTGGATAATATGAAAACTCAATTTGATATGAACGCTATTTCATTGGAGACGATTATTGAACAGAGCCCATACGTTAATGACAAGATGAGAGAGATGAGTCGTTTAAAAGGTGTAGAGTATGATGTACATAATAGTAATGATACAGTTGGTACAGTTTAGTTATAAATGAATAACACAGAATAACATAGAAGCGTAGTGTAGAAAAGTGGGAAATAGGTGTGTACGAGTTGAGTTAAAATGTAGTAGTGTCAAGGGATTATACTTTATAGTTGATATGCTACATTTCTCACACCCTGTTATATATGGTACGCCCCCCCACTACACTACCAATTATATTAATAGTGAAGGATGATAGATAAATATGACAATAGAACAATTATCACAAGTTGCACTATCCCCAGCAGTTTGGGCTATGTGCTGCATTGTATTAGTAGGATTTATTTTAAAGAAGGTATATGAACAGAACGATAAGCAAGAAGAACGACTAACTAACTTACATGATGAATATAGAGTAGAATCAAAAGAACGTGAAAATAAACTAATGGAACATTTAGCAGAGAGTAACGAGATACAGCGTAAAACAGCACAATCATTGGTACAAGTGGAAAAGTCCTTAGTGTCATTAGAACAAGGTTTAAATACATTAGACGACAGAGTGACGATTATTGAAAGAAATAATAATTAAATGATAAAAATAACAATGTATAAATGACCGTTATTTTATGCATTAAATCATACAACTGTTAAATAGTAATAGTAGCCAAAATGCTATTATATCAACGATGTATAAAAAATGAATAATAGTATTGTTAGGTGTAGAAGTAAGAATGTTGATATATCAATGTTTTACGACTACTTTTAGTTTACATAAGATAGGTTTTAGGAAGTTAATTGTGAATAAGGTATACATATAATATAAACAGTTAGAAAGGATGATTGAATGAATATTACTAATTTACAACGATTAAAATACGACATACAAGGCATTGAGTTAGATGATACACAACTATCTATATACCTTGCAGAGAACGGACTACAAGCAACTGATACATATAATACAAATGATACAACTAACTTGAAAGGTATCTATGCTACTGCTCTATCAGTGTTAGAAGGACTGGCTAATAACCCTACAATGATGAAGGCAATAAAACTGGATGATATGACGGTCAGTGAGTTCAGTGACAACATAATGAAACGTATAGACCAGCTAGACAATAAGATTAGACAGATTAAAGTAAGCAATAATAGTAGCAGCACATTCCTTTTATACAATTGAGAGGTGATTAAATGAAGTTATTAGATGATAAATTAATTAAAGATACGATAAAAGCTATCCAATCACCATACCAATTTAATATTTTTGAGAAAAATCCATTTACGATCAATGCAGTAATTAGTAACGCTACATTTTCACCTAACTCTACGTTTCATATTCATTCATTAGACGTTTTTAATTGCGGGGACTATACAACTATCAATAATCCTAATAACGTGTATATGGTTACGTCAGACGTTTTAACAATGCGTGGTGGCAAGTATAAGGCAACCTTAGAGTATTGCAACTATTCAATCGAGCAGTGGGAAGAAGTTAAAACATTAATAGGATATGACCATTTAGGGCGACCTGTGTATGAATACGTCAATACGTTGGTAGGGGAAATCCCTGCAATTCTAAAATATAAAGATTTTTCATTTTCAACTAATGAAGTGGTTAATCTGACTAAGCCAATTTATGAAATTACTGTTAGAGATAATGAAGCAGCACGAAAACATTTCAAATTAAATGAGAGTAAGTATGCAGATGTAACTATTTATGATGTGACTTATCGTATTATCAATGTAGATTACAGCAAACAAGGATTAATTAACTTAAGATTAGAAAAGTATTGACAAGAAGCGGATACCCCTAACTTTTTATTTTGCATGCTACCTTACCTATTTTCACACGCCCATAAATTTTTATTATTTCCTTATATGTAGGTATTTGGTAAGATATTACTATAAAATACATAGGGTGCTTTTAATTTTATTTTATATTGAAATTCAAACTATGAATGTGGTAAGAGTAATATGGCTATAGTACAAAGTATGAAACCATATTAATTAGAGGGGATAATTTCCCTCTTTTTTTATTGGTTAGAAACTTGAATCCTTAGCAATAAATAGTGTATAGTTGGAATATAAAAGGTAATTAAATTTAATTAGTAGATGTTTTTCTACCTTACAAACGAATTTAATCCATATAAACCTCTATATATCAACGTTTTTTCGCTAATGATTTAGTTAAACTAGACAGAAGTGAATTTTATATTTACGTCTTCAAATAGTTTACGATCGCCATAGCGAAGACCTACATTACTAACTTGAATCATGCAAGTTCCTCCTTTTTTCACAATGGCTCTAGTATAGCATGAAAGATGTTCCAGCGTCTATAAACATTATTAAATCAAGGTTTGGCGTTCTTTCCAAGGGGGGAGGGGAATGAAGGAAATGGCATCTACAAAAAATGGAAGTTGAAATTATATTTATTTAAACGTTTTTAAGGAAAAGAACAGGTAAGTAAATGAAATTGATTTATCCCTAATTTATTACCTTTTAATATTTCATTGAAAGGAAGATGCTAAATGTCTAGAAAAGTAAAAGAATTGAGAATGGACGATGTTGTTTTTAAGCCTAGCTTACAACCTAAGCAATCGAGAGATAATACTACCAAACGTAAATCCGATTCACTCCCAATAAATCAAGCACTTGAAATAGTAAACCGACAGATGCAATTACAAGGACTAAGGCATAAAACTTTGTTGACCTATAACCAGACAATGCAAAAATTTGTAGAGTTTTTAAATCTTGAAACAGTGGAGGATATTAATAAAGATGGATTCATGAATTGGTTGGAATCACTTAATTATTTAGATAAAACAACATCAAGCTAACAGATTTAGGTTTGTATCGGCAATTTTAACTAGGTTTTATGATAACGGTTGGCTAAAAGAGCAAGGGAAGTTTTGGAAGGATATTAAAATTAAAGTTGATAAAAAAGTTAAAAAAGCAGCCGATGAAAAGGAACTTGAAATATTATTATCACTGATTGATACTACTTCATGGATTGGTTGGAGAGATGTAACGGTTTTAGTTTTACTTTATAGGACAGGCATACGTATCCATACTTTAACAAGCCTAAAAGAGGAGCATATCAATTTTAATGAAAAGATGTTAGTACTTTCAGGAGACATCATGAAGAATGGAAAAGTATTGAAGCTGCCGTTGGATGATGAATTGTTAATGTTGCTCGAACGTTTAATGAAACAAAATCACGAGGTAAGGAAACGTTATAAAGAGAAGAACGATTATATTTTTATCTCAAAAAGTGGAAAGCCGACTTTGAATAACTATTCCCATAACAACGCCATTTCAAAACGTATTAATGCTTACTCAAAAAAATATGGTCTTTCAATATCACCACACAAAATACGTAGGTTATATGCAACTAATCTTGTACGTAAAAAAGTGCCTTTAGCTATTATTTCAAATGCGCTCGGTCATTCTTCGTATGAGGTAACAAGGAATTATATAGAAATTGATGCGGACGAAGTGGTTGATACTTTACGTAAATATTTGTGATTAAAAAGAGTCAGCTATTCGTAGTAGCTAACTCCAAAAAATAAGATGTAATTATTAGGTGGGTAGCTCTTGTAGTTACTCACTTTTTTAACTTGGTATATGATATAACATTACTGCAACTTTAATTTCTTTATTTTTGTCTCCGTTTAAGTGGAAAATATAATTAAACCAACTTTCATCCTTTTGATCAACAAATTTAATAAAGTTTTCATGAGTCAGTATAGATTCTTTTGCTGTCTGAATAACACTTGTAAAATCTTTATTTCTGACAAACATGATCACAGATGTTTTAGAATCTCTCCAAGTTAAGTAACCTAATAATTGATCTATTGTCTTTAGAAAACCCTTTGCGCCTGTCCAGAATTTACACTCTCCAACAAAAACATTTCCTCCATCATACCTAAGTAAAATATCTGTCTTCCCACTTTTATTAAATGTTTCTCCTGTTGCGCTACCATCAAAATGAGGTTCTAGAAGCATCAAAAAATGGTCACGTAAATCCTCTTCACCTTTATCATTGTATACAGATGGTTTACGTTCAAACTCCTTACCCATATCATTAATCATAGTTAGTATATCAATATAAGTACCATTTTCAAGTGTTGGATCAGGGATGAAATTGCTTTCCGTTTCAGTTGGTTTTATATTAATTTTCTTTTTTACTTGAGGACTAGGTATAGAGAAGGTTTTTGGTGTATCGTTATTCTTTTTTATAGGTATAGTTAGTCCTGACTTCAAAGCTCTTCTTTTTAAAAGTTCCTCTTTTCTACTTCCAAAAACTGAAATAATAAAAGGTCTAAGGTTTGAATTATAAGATTCAATATCTGCATTCAAATTACGAATATAATTCGTAAGAGTATCTTTGAAATTGTGGAATTCTTTTTCACACTCTTGATAATTATCATTAAAAACAATAAACCTTTTAATTATTTTATTATTTGTTATATATGCTCTTGGGAAAACGCTATAGAAGGATGAAGGTCGGTAGTGTAGCATTCCTTTATCACCTTCAATTGGTATAGTGTAATAAAGAACAGGTTTTTGGAAACTTTGCTTACCAAAAACATTAAAGTGTCTAGGAAGTGAGTCTGATGAAATTGCCTCCTCTTTTTCTTCTGCATATATTTCATTTTCTAAAATATTTACAGTGTTCACCTTATTTTTGTCAAATAAATAATCAATGTATTGCTCTTGACCTACATTTAAAATATAGTCTTCTTTCTCTTTTTGAATAAAGTCTCGTATACTCTCTTTCTGGACGCTGAAATAATTGAATAAATCCTTCGTGTAAAACAATAAGTCTTCATTATAATACAAAGATAACACCTAACCTTTTATAATTTTATACTTATTATACCAAATTATGATTATTTCTACAGACTTTAAAACTATCATAAAAACTTTATGTATTTTTTTATAGATTGGTAGCAACATGTCAATAGCATTAAACAAAATAATACTATTAATAGTAAATATTTCTTGTAGTATAATATAAGAAATACAATGAAAATGAAAGGAAAATAACTCTAGTAAAATACATTAAATAAAAATCAAAATAGAAAAGAGTGTTTATTAATGAATGAACAATATGTAGTAACGTATCATGATTTACAAATTGGAAAAGAGCGAATTCATTATTTCGACTCAAAAGAAGAAGCTAAAGATTTCTTTGAAAATATCATAACAGATGACAACTGTATTTCAGAATTTTTGATGACTAAAGAGGAATACGAACGTGTGTTAGATTTTATAGAAATGGATGATTCGGAGGAAGACGATGTTGAAGGAGACTATGAAGCAGCTAAGTTCGAAAAGTACGATAGGGTTGAATTGAATGCAGACTTGGATGATCTTGATTTATTAGAAGGTGAATCTGGAATGATAATGAGTGGTTTACTGAAAAATGGCTGCTATGCAGTTTCGTTTGATTTTGATGATGTTGATGAGGATACCCTTCATGATTGTAATGGTTTAGTCCCAAATGGTAAAGGTTTGTATATAGCTGAAGAATACTTGAGAAAAATTTAAGCTATTCCTATTATTTGGATTTAGCAAAAAGGAATTTGTTTGAAGAGGATATACCAGAGTTTTAAGTGAGTTAAAAGATTAAGGGAGTTGTTTATTATAGATGTTCTAGAGTGGATGAATGATAATAATGGTACAATAATGGCTCTCTTAACACTTGTGTATGTTGGTGCCACTATTCTAATTTTAAAAGCCAACAAGGATATGGTAAAAGAGAGTGTAAAACTCAGAGAAGCTGAGTCTAGACCATATGTTATAGCTTATTTAGAGGAGAGAAGTACAGGAAGTGTATTTTTAACAATAGAAAATATAGGGAAATCAATAGCAGACAATGTTAAAATTTCCTCAAATCGAAAGATTGAATATCCAGAGTTCTATCATATTTCTGACAGTTACATTTTTAGAAATCCTTTTATGTTGGCACCAAATCAAAAAATTGACTTCTTTATTCATCAAACTACATCAGGAAGTGTGAAAGTTAAAAAAGATTCAAATGGATTGTATCCAATATATTTGCTTAATATCAGTTATGAAAGCGACAATAATAGATACGAAGAAAAGAACGTAATTGATTTAAATATTGTAAAACATAGAGTATATGAGGAGAATAAAGATAGAATTAAATACATCGTTGAAGAATTAAAGGATATTAAAGTTCTTTTGAAAAATAAAACCTAAATTATTATTTAAATGGGAATTACCATGACTAATACTGATCAATAGAAAGAAACTGAAACAAAATTACCTAAATGAAAATGTAGTGAGTGTGATTTTGAGTTCTATGGAATTTCTATCGTATGTCCATCATGTCATGGGAATGGTAGATGTTGAGAAATTAGAAGTTAACAAACTTAAGTTTAGTTAGGACTAAAAAAGTATGAATAAAAAAATTAAAGTGTTGTCATTATTCTTAATTCTTGGACTAAGTGCATGTAGTGATACTGAGAAAGTTCAAGATTCAGAAGTTAGTGAAAAACAAGAATCTATTTCTTTAGATGTCCAAAAGGAAGAGAAAAAAGAAATAAAAGCTGAAACGAGTATTTCAAACAATTTTTCTGTTGAAGAGCAAGAATATTACAATGAATATATTAATCGAATGATTAGCATCGAAAAATCTATAGATGCACTTGGAAATAACGTTGCTGAAATGATTGATTCAATTGGTGTTGAAATATATGAAAATAAAGAAGCAATCACTCGATTGAAAGAATCTAAAGATGCTTTTTCAGATGTTGCTGTACTTTTAGAAACCAATGAAACTACAGAACAACTCGAGGACTATCATAATGCAATGTTTATTACTGCATTATCTTATTCAAAAGCAATGTCGGACATTGTTGATGCTTTAGAAAGCAGAAATATAGAAATGTTTAGAAGTGGTGTACAATCTTATAGGGATGCAAAATCAAATTTAGAGGTTGCAGTTTCTATGCGAGAGGAAGCTACGAAAGGTATGTTCTTTTTAAAAATAGAAGATAGTCAATAATTTGAGCTATTTATAAAAAAATAACTTACAATGAAACTCTGAAATTATTTCTGAAATAAAATTGTGAATGTTAAACAGGCTGAAAGAAGTTGGGAAAACCTTCTGCTCAGCCTGTTTTTAATTATAAGAGAGGGGTACTAGCATCAGTGGAATTTTTTCTTAGCTAATTGTTTGGCTAATAGCAACGAATTCTCTAATGATGCGATTAATAATTCTTTATCTTCCTCATCTAGTTCATTTAAGATTTCCAGCAGTTTTTTGTCAGCATCACTCTTGTCGTTAGCTTCCAAGGTAAAATAATTTTTTTGACCACTACGTCCTAAAAGATAATCAGTCGATACATTAAAGTGATCGGCTACCCTTTCTAAGTTTTCTGCCTTAGGAGAAGAATTGTCCCAACGACGTATTTGACCATTAGAGATTCCTATTCTTCTTTCAACTTCTGCAAAATTAGTGCTTTTTTCATCACAAAGATTTTTGATTCGATTAACTAAACTCATTTATATCAACCTTTCTAGAGCTTACAAAAGACAGAAATAGCTTTTTTGCTATATTTATATTGACAGATAGCTTTTATGCTAGTAAACTGTGTTTATAAGCTAACTTAATTGCTAAAAATATGTATAAAGAATATGACCTAATATAATACATTTTGACGTTGGGGAACGGACTAAATGCAATGTTTCAGGCTTTTTTAAAGTCTTATTTAGCTATGTCTATATAATAGCATTTAAGTTATTATTGGTCAAATGATTTTAGCGAAGTAGCTAATTTGTATTGTCGTAAATTTTAATCATTACTATCAAATAACGCACAAAAAAGGAGAGTTTATATGAGCAGTCAATATAGCGTTTTACATCCTAAGTATCGAGGGACTAAAAAACTTAATGTTTTGGTATCAGCGCAAATTTTAGTTGAGTCTGACTTCACGGAATATAAGAGAAATAAATTATTAAATCGTAATGCGTATATAAAATATGGAGATCAGTTTAATAGGTTAATGGTACAGCTAGATGGGGAGGAAACCTTATTAGAGGTTAAAGAAGTTACTTATTTAGTGCCAAAAAATAATTATAATATCGGAGTTATTGATGTGTTACTTGCATTTGACGTATTTGCAAATAGTGCCGAAGAAGCTGCTGAAAAGATGAGAAGAACCTTAGAAGGGGATATACCAATCAATAACTTTACATTAATCGATGCTGATACATCAAGAATGGGTTTTGATTGTGAAGTCTTATCGTATCAATTTTATGAAGAGTATCTAATTAAGGAGATCACTCACTATGATGAAGCACCAAAAAAATATGAGCAACTTGCTTCATTAAAAGTAATTGTGAAGGGTGATATACCTGAAGTACCAGAATGTTTTGGGAAGTGGGGTGTTCCGTACATGTGTATTGCATAATAAAAGTGCAGACTAGTGCAGCGAATTTGTACAGAGTCTAGCACTTTTTTAGTGCAAAAAAATAGACTTGCCAGCCACCCCAAGTCACTCTACTGTTAAAGTGTCGAATTTTACCAGTGGAGGTTTGAAAGGATGCTAGCAATGTCTGAAGTTAATTGTATCAAAACATTACGAAATGAAAAAGGATTATCGATTACTGAAATCGCCAATACAATGCAAGTCAATTGGCGTACTGCCAAGAAATACGGTGATGGGGATCAGTTGCCGCAGGAGAAAACTCACCTGAAAAAAGGCATGATGTACGACGAAAAATGGGGAGAAATCGTAGTTGATTGGTTAGAAGAGGATTTAAAACTAAAGAAAAAATTACGCCGTACAAACAAGAAAATGCTTGAGGATCTAGTAAAGATGGGATTCAAAGGTTCTTACAGAACGCTTTGTAATTTTATTCAAGAATGGAAAGCAACAGAAGAAGAGGAAGCAGATAAAGGGCATGAACGTTTAAATCATCCAGGAGGAGAAGCACAGGTAGACTTCGGTGTAATGGAGGCTGTTCAAGATGGGGAAATTATTGATGTTCACGCATTAGTCATGTCATTCCCTGCAAGTAATACAGCATTTGCGGTGCCGATGCCTGGTGAAAACTTAGAATGTTTTTTAGGTGGACTTCAAATGTTGTTTAAACAGGCTGGTGGTATTCCTTTGAGCATTCGAATTGATAACCTAACACCTGCGGTGAAAAAAGTAAGAAAAGGAGATTCAGAGGCCCAATTAACCGAAGCCTTCCGACATTTCCAACAATATTACGGCTTTAAAGTGCAAGTGTGTAACCCACGCAAAGGAAATGAAAAAGGTCATGTAGAAAGAAAGGTTGGCTATGTACGCTATAATTTCTTTAGCTTGCCACCTGTCATTAAAGACCTTGAGGATTTAGGAAATCAATTAGAACAGCAGTTAGCAAATGATCGTCAACGAATTCATTATAAAAAGGAAGTACTGATTGATGAGCTATGGCAGCTTGAACAAAAGCAATTGATCAAATTACCTGAAGAACCATATCCGATATTTAAGCAGTTTCTGATAAAGTTTAATAAGTATAATGAATTCAAGCTTGATGGACATTTGATTCATGTACCAAGAGCAAGGAACTACGTCCAACTTTCTTGTGTGACATATTGGGATTCGTATAAAGTCATCACAAATGACGGTGAAATTCTATTATCTGATGCCCGTCCTTATATGAGAAAACGCCGTTTTATTCCTTGGAAGGAGATTTTAAAAGATTGGTTGAAAAAACCACGTGTTGTAGGGCATTCTCGTTATTCAAACTATTTACCAGCGCGTATTAAAGAGTATTTAACAGTGCCTTCGCTTGCCTTAAGAAAACAACGGATTAATGAATTACTGACGCTTTTACTCACACATGATATGAATGACATTGATCAAAACTTTTATAGTTATATTGGACGTGAGGTAGAAGAGACAGAACACCCTTACGGTGTGAATTGGACAGAATATGATGCCTTATCGCCAAAAGGAACGGAGGCGTTGAATCATGAATGAAGCGATTTTAACGCTCTGTAAGCAATTGAGATTGGCTTATGTGGCAGAAGCCATTAAAGTGGTACCTTTTACCGATCCAGAAGAATATATTTATCAAATTTTATTAAAAGAGCAGCTTGGCAGAGAACAAGCAAAAATAGCGCGTAATTTGAAGCAGGCACGTTTTATCGATACGAAGACGCTTGAAAGTTACCAGTGGCATAAAGATATTTGTTTACCTAGCCATTTAACAAAAGATGAATTAGAGCGACTAGATTTCATTCGAAGAAAAGAGAATATCATTTTAGTTGGAGCACCTGGAACAGGTAAAACTCATTTAGCTTCTGCACTTGGACGAAAAGCTTGTGAACAAGGATTTGAAGTGCGTTTTTATCGCGTTTCACATTTGGTTGAAGAATTAGAGCAAGCACTCCTTGTAGGGAAATTAAAGCAATTTAGAAGTAAATTAGAGAAAGTTGATTTAATGATTTTAGATGAAATGGGTTATTTGCCTTTTGGTAAAGAAGGAGCAGAATTACTGTTTCAAATTATTTCAGAGTTCTATGAACAAAAGAGCTTGATTATCACATCAAATTTAGAATTTAGTCAGTGGAACCGCATTTTCTCGGATTCACGTTTAACGGCAGCTCTGGTGGATCGTTTGATTCACCACGCCCATATTATTTCATACACGGGTCAGAGCTTCCGTTTAACCAATGCGTTGTCGAGAAAATAGAGAAAATATTGGGTGGCAATGCTCTGTATTTTTCGTTGCAATTCTCTGCACTTTTCTCTTGCAAAATACAGTACAAATCGGATGACTTATCAAATGATTATATTTACAAGTTTGAAGGCATTAATTTGACAATTAACGGCATAAAAAATATTGATTATGGACTAATTCCAGTATCCTTTAAAGTGTTAGAGAAAAGTTTAGCTGAATTTAACTTAGCTTTCAATTTTCGTGTATACGGCTATAGTGCTGATCATGCAAGCGACTTATTTGAAAGTATTTTCACTCCTGATAACACTACAATTAGTGGTTTTACATTTATTGATGATGAAAATTTTATTACAACAGAATTTGAAGTAATCGAAATTATCGACACAGTAGTAGAAGAGGTTGCAGAAGAATATGGACAATAGACTTGAAGATATCGAACAATGTTACTCTAGTTTTTTGGATACAGAAACTAAAGAAGAATTTGAAAAGGCTATAAGCGACTTATACAGCGAGTTGCGATCACTGGATGCTTATAACCTTCTCGTTTAAATTAAATTTTTCTTCCCCACCGTCTACCAAACGAAAGAAGAATAGTTGCACATAACAATGAGGGGTTAACACCCCTCTCCTATCTAGTATAGTATCACAATCCATTACTTTATGCAAAAAAAGGTAGAGTTAAAAAAATTTGACCTCCACTAGCTACTTACTAAAATTACTATTATTATCTGGTTGAGTATAAGATTAGCAAATAAATATATGTACTTAGTTTTAGGGTTGATGTAAAAAAGTTTATAGGCTCGACTGTCAGTTTCTAAAATTTTGCAATATCATATTTTATAGGCATAAAATCTTTAGAAGGAGAGGGAGGAAATATAGTAAAAAAATTCAAAAGTAATACTTATTTAACTGATGTCATCACAACCAAAGAAATTAATCAATGGAAAGGAAATGTAATAATTGATGCAGGTACTGGGACAGCTAAAACAAGTTTAATTTTAGATAAGTTAGCGCACATATGCTTAGATCCATTTAAAACAATATTGATTTTATCTAGTCGTGATGCATTGACAAAAGAAATAAGGAAGAAAGTAGATGACGGAGTGTTATTTAATGTCACTGTCAACTCCTACCAACATATTGAGTCGTGTATCAAAAATAAGGTTACTGACTTGAGTCCGATTTTTGCGAATAAATATGATTATATTGTTTTGGATGAATGCCAACACTTTACCGAGGGGATCAGCAAATACACTGATTTAAGTTTTAAGTGGATTATGCAACATTCTGCACAGAAGATATTTATGAGTGCTACAGCCAAAACTTTATTCAAATACTTAATAGATGAAAGGGAGGTAATTTTAGATAACTATTACTACATTCCAAAGTCATACGACTATGTAGATGACATTTACTTTTTTAATAAGAAAGTTGACATAGAATACATAGTCGATGATTTGATGCGAAACACAAACGATAAAATAATAGTATTTATTAATTCACTGGATCAATGTAAAAAACTTTATTTTAAATATGAAGATGATGCCGTATTTTATTGCTCTAAATTTAGTAAAGATAAAGAGGCGCTAGGTATTTTAAACAGTCAATCTTATAAAATAGACGATGAAACATTTCCTTCAAGATTGCTAATCTCAACCACAGCGTTAGATGTAGGTATAACACTTAAAGACTATTCAATAAAACATATAGTAGCCTCAATTTTCAATCATAATCAACTAGCTCAATGTCTAGGAAGAAAAAGGAAAATAACTAAATCGGACAAGCAATACATAAAAGGTTTAAATGACACTTGTACATATTATATTAGGAAATTTAACAGACGTGAGATGAATCTAATTGATAAATCTAAAGATTTGAAGGAAATGGATTTATTTCAATTCAATTATAACCAATACGTTATTAAATATGGCTCAAATCGAGAACACATCAATAAATACATATTTTACGACTTTGATAAAAAGAAATGGGAATTAAATGAACTAGGTTACATGACAGTAAAACAGTTACAAATGGATTTGTTTGATATGAAAGAGAAGGTGATTGGGATAGATAGAAATAAAAACGAAGTTAAAGGTATAGGTTATAAACGTTTTGTGATTGATAAATTAAAACTTCCTGTTGAAAAGGTGAAGGAATATGAACTTATCAAACAGGAAACGCAAGAACATTCATTGAAGGATTATCTTGAATCTGTTGTTGGTGAAAGGTTAATGAAAGAGCAGCAAGCTAAATTAAAAGAAGTATTTAAAAAGAACGGTTTGAATGCTCGTACACTAGGTATAAATACATTAAATGGGAATTTGAAAGACCGAAAATTACCTTATAGCATCCTTTCAAAAAGAAGTGATAAATGGTTGGATGGTAAAACTATAACTATACGATATTGGGAAATAGTTAATAACATAGAACACTAAATCCTCGTCAAAACATACATTTTTCTATTATATAGATAATTACATAATTTGACGAGGATTATAGCAAGAGAAAATACATAAAAGTAATACGACTGTTCAATTTTAGAATGTGAACGAATAGTGAGCATTTTAAAATTGATAAAGGCGAAGGCAATAGTTTTTAGTTATTAGAATCACTTCGATTTGCTGAAAGCGAATTGTTAGTGATACTTACTACTCAAAAGTGTTGACTATTCTTTACCTCATTAAATAAAAAAATACATAAAATAAAAGGATGATTACATGGAACAATCAGAAAACAAAGGTATACATATTCGCACTATTCAAGCATCAAAGACCGAATAAGTATCACGATATTAATGTGATTGGTTGTTGTGCAAATAAGGAATGTCAGCACGAAATAACTAGAGAAGATGAATACCTTATTGATGGGTATAATTTATATTGTGATTCAATTTGTTATGCAAAGTACATGTTAGGTATCGGTGTTATTAAAACACATTAAATGACATTGAAAAGAGGTTATTCTTTATGGATAGCTTCTTTTTTTGTTTACTTTTTAGATAAAACAATTGTAACACGCACATTAAAATAATTCTCCCCTTTAATGTATTTAATTGGTATAATTGTACTATTAATGTATGAGGGGGAGAATTAATTGAAAAAGTTAAGATTTATTATTCCATTGTTGTTTTGTTTATTATTAGGGTTAGGCAGTAATAACGTTAGTGCATCACAAGGAGTATCAATTTACATAAATGGTGAGAAACAATCATTTAGTAATCAAGCGATAATTGAAAACGGTAGTACATTAGTTCCTTTAAGAGGTATTTTTGAATCACTTGGTGCTGATGTTCAGTGGAATCAACCTACTCAAACAATTGACGCTTCAAAGGGTAATACAAAAGTATGGCTGAAAATAGGTTCGAAAAATGCTAAAGTAAATGATAATGCTATAAATTTATCAGTTCCAGCACAAGTTAAGAGTGGAAAAACACTTGTTCCACTTAGATTTATTAGTGAGTCATTAGGGGCAAATGTCCAATGGAATCAAAAAACTCAAACGGTAACAATTACTGGAGATTCAAATAGTGGAAAAACGGGAAATGAAGAAAAGAAAGTTCCAACTTTAAAAATTGGCGAGACTTTTTCAGATGATCAAATAGAAGTTACACTTAAAAAAGTGGAATATGTAGATGGTGTTGATAAGGGATTTAATGTTTATTTATCTGTAACTAATAAATCTGAAAAGCCATTAATTTATCCCGGTGGATTGCGATTTAAAATTAATGAGTCTAAATATGAAAAAGAAATAAATGACATTGGATATGTAAATCATTTTGATTCAAAAGGATATATTTACAAAGGGGAAACAACGGAAGGACATTATCAGTATCTTTTTGACAAAGATATAGTAATTAAAGAAATAGAATATAACACAGGGATTGTTAATTATCCTAAAGCAAAGTGGATTGTTGAATAAATAATTAAGTAGGGTGTACTTTTTGGTACGCTCTTTTTTATTTATTGTAGTAATTCAGTAGGTTAAATAAACATTCACAATTCAATAAAAAGACATTTCCTTACGTTGTTTATTTTGGTAATATATAGGTAAAAATTGTATCGGAGGTTTAGAGCATGAAAATAAATATTATTTGTGAAAAGTGTGAAACTGAAGTTGAATTAACTCCAAAAACTGTAGGTAGACATGCTAGCTTGAATGATTTAGGTGATAAGTTTAGAATTAGTGAAATTAAACTTGATGAAAACTTTGATGAAGATGAGCCGCCAAAAGAGTTTAGCGATTTAGACATTAGAGTAGAGGAATTAAGAATTGATTGTAAAAAATGTGGAGAATATATTGTTTTAACTGATTTTCCTACATATGTTTATAGATAATTGAGGTAACTTAGAGGGGGTAATTTCCCTCTTTTTTATTTGCCTTCCTTTTCGATTAAGCACTTGATGAAAAATAGGTGGGTAGTGTATAGTTTTGTTAAAGAAGGTAATAGAATTTTATTCTTACTTTTTCATTTACCTAAAACGTTTTAAATATAGTTTTAAACCACGATTCATCTACATTTCTTCGTAAAATGGTTTAAGTAAACAAAGGTTTTGGAATTTTATATTTACGTCTTCAAATAGTTTACGATCGCCATAGCGAAGACCTACATTACTAACTTGAATCATGCAAGTTCCTCCTTTTTTCACAATGGCTCTAGTATAGCATGAAAGATGTTCCAGCGTCTATAAACATTATTAAATCAAGGTTTCTCGTTCTTTTTCTTATTTTTCTCCCACTAAAATCGTTCCTCCCTGTAACTTTCTGCGAAACGAAAACGTCTATTATGTCAGATGATTGGCTGTTCTTGAAAAAAGAATAGAAATATTGCATCATTTTCCATTGCCTATTGAGTGAACTATCGACTAGAATGGAAGCTGACTGTTTTTTGCTTCAGCTCAATTACCCCTCACTTTTAGCTCAATAACGAAACAGCCATCAAACCCGTTCAAGGCTTACTCACAATCAACTATATACAGCAGTGGAAATGGCGATAATATGCGCTTATTCATGGAAATATTAACTATCAGAGGTGTTTTATGGGCAAAAAATTATTGCTGGCAGCGATGACTGTCATGATTTTATTACTAGGGATTGGAGGTTATTTTTGGCTAAAGGAGCTGCTTAGCACACGAGCATATAATCAATTAGTGGAAGAATATCAAAAGCCAGAGCCTCTTCAGACGCTAGAGGAAAACTATGATGTAATTGTTATTGGCGGTGAACCAGAGGGAGTTGCGGCTGCGGTTGCCTCCGCACGAAATGGCGCTAAAACATTATTGGTGGAGGAACGACAGGAATTAGGTGGGTTATTTACATACGGTATGCTTAATTTTTTAGATATTCCACGGGATGGTCGCAACAACTCCATTAGTAAAGGGATTTTTCAGGAATGGCATAAGCTTGTGAAAGGCAAAGATGCGTTTGGCATTGTAGGCGCAAAGGCTGCCTTTAAAAAGCTTGTCGATCAAGAGCCAAACCTAACATTATCGGTTCAAACAGAAGTTGTGCAAGCATATCTCGATCAGCAGCAACTGACCGCTGTGGAATTAAAAAATGAATTTGGTACATATAAG
Source organism: Lysinibacillus sp. FSL K6-0232 (assembly GCF_038008325.1). Classification (NCBI taxonomy): domain Bacteria; kingdom Bacillati; phylum Bacillota; class Bacilli; order Caryophanales; family Bacillaceae; genus Lysinibacillus; species Lysinibacillus sp. FSL K6-0232. The sequence continues at coordinate 2,023,226 of NZ_JBBOYW010000001.1, forward strand.
GTAGCGGGTAAGTCATTTATTGATGCAACACAGGATGCGGATTTTGCGGCAATGGCGGGTGTTCCTTATTTTGTTGGTGGTGAGGATATTGGGATTAAGGATAAGCGCATGGCTGTGACCTTAATGCTGCATTTAAAAAATGTCGATTGGGATCAGGTAAAAAAAGCGGCTCGCTCGGATGTATTTGGTGGTGCAAATTTAAACGATACCGTGATGTGGGGCTTTACAAAGCTTCATGATGAATACAAGCCTGCGCAAGAGGGCGTGCGCTTACGTGGCTTGAATTTAGCACGAGTGGATGATGAATACTTTATTAATGCCCTGCAAATTTTCGGTGTGGATGGCTTAAATGAGCATTCTAAGCAGGCAGCGATTAACGCAGGAAAAAAAGAAACAGCGCATATTTTGCAATATTTACAGGAAAACTTCCCAGGGTTTGAACAGGCGGAAGTTGTGAGCTATCCAGAGGAGCTATATGTGAGGGAAACACGACATATTTGGGCTGAGTATCAATTACCAATGGCTGATATTTGGACGAATCGTGACCATTGGGATAGCATTGGCATTGCCTCCTATCCAGTGGATGTACAAGCACAAACGCCGCATGATTACGGCTATGTGATTGCTGCGCCAAAGCAGTATGCCATTCCGTTCCGTTCACTTGTGCCAAAGGATATTGATGGCTTACTTGTGGTAGGACGCTCTGCAGGCTATTCCTCACTTGCTGCGGGAAGTGCGCGCATTGTACCAACAGGTATGGTGACAGGTGAAGCGGCAGGAACAGCAGCGGCACTTGCCCTTGAGCATTCTATCAGCTTTAGAGCAATGAGTCAGGATAACAAGCTAATTGCTTCCTTGCGTAAGCAGCTCGATAAGCAAGGAGCATATGTGGATGCATTTTCTGAGGACTATCCATATCAAGGAAAATGGTATGATAAGGCTATTCAAACATTAATCAATTATGGTCTTGTGGTAGGTGGCTATGATAATGATTTAAACGTAGACAGTAAAGCAACAAAACTAAAATTCGCGAAAACGTTCAAAGAAAGCATGTTACGTGCCTATCCAGAAAAGGCTACAACTATGCGTGATCAGCTTGAAATTGTGATTAATAAAGTGTATAGCACAGGTGATGAGGCGATTACACGTGATGAAGTGGCACAGTATATAGCAGATGTACTGCTTGGCGAATCGGATGCCACAAGCTGGGATGCGTTGATTGATCAAGGTATTGTGACTAAAAAAGTAGCCGATAAAATAACAGACAATCAAACACTAAAATTAAAAGAGCTGTATGCCATTATGGCTGATGTGATTCACTATGTAGAACAAGAGCGCTCCTCCTGATGAGGAGCGTTTTTTTCATGATATGAAGATAGTTAAATTATTCATAATATTATTATGTAAACTTGAAACATAACGATACGTTGTTTATGATAGCAATAGAGAATGCTAAAATAGAAAGATTTGGTGAAGGTATGAATAAAAAGTGGCTGCTGCTAGGAGCGGCAATAGGTTTGCTAGCAGGCTGTGACAAGGATGTGTTTCAACTTTCTAAGTCAGAGGTGCAAACAGCCGTCACAGCAAAGCAAGCACAAAAAATTGTGCCAGAGGTTAAAGTAGTTGGTGAGCATGGTATTGGTGCAGGCATTATTATCAGGCAGGAGGGTGAACAGCTTTATATCGTAACAAATGGCGCGCTTGTTGCCTCAAAGCCAACAGCCCTTGTGCAATTAAGTCATGGAGAATGGGCTGCAGCCAATGTGCATGTTATATCAACAGCCTATAATACCGCCTTGTTACAAGTATCCACAAAGGCTGTAGTGCAAGTACCGAATATATATGAAGGCGAGCTCCAGCAGCTAGCAGTCTATGTCAACGGCTCACCCTATACAATTCAGCAGTATGAGGATAAGGTCGCTGCTTATTATATAGATGTGCAAGAAGCTTTGCCTGTTGGAAGCCCTGTGATGGAGGCTGCACAGGGGGCGATTGTTGGGCTCTATTTTCAACGCCAGCAAAAGGGCGAATCCCAGCCATACATATTACCTTTGCAAGCGATTGAGCCATTTATAGAGGAATGGCTTACAGAGGGGATGGAGCCAAGTGTCCGTCTGGCGCAATCGAAAAATCTTTATCCTTATATAGAGCAAGGCGATCAAGCAGCAGTGCAGCAAGCGATTGAGCAATATGGGGAAAATGTATTTGCGTATAATACGGATGAAATTATGTTATTTTTAGATACATTTCATAACTACTTAAAAGGTGCTGTCACAGTTCAGGATGCCCGTGTTATGCAGCCTGTTGTTGGCAGCGAGGCGCTACAAGACACATTGGCACAGATGGTTAGCTATTATGCTGCTAAACAGGCGAAGATCCATTTTTCCGATACAGTGATTCAAAGCATTCGTGTAGAGGGAGAGCATCTTCTTGTAGAGGCGCAAACGGAATATTTATTGACCAATGCGGCTGGGCAAGAGGCAGTCGCCTATTCGACAGTCCTATATAAGCTATGGAAAAATGAGCAAGGCACGTATCAATTAGTAAATTTAACAATCAAGGAGTGATATTGCATGGAGCGAGCAAGGCAAATGCTACAGCATCACTTTGGCTATGAAATCTTTCGTCAAGGGCAAGCACAAATTATTGAGCAAACCTTACACGGACAATCAAGCCTTTGTGTGATGCCAACGGGTGGAGGAAAGTCCATTTGCTATCAAATTCCAGCCTTAATGCTAGAGGGGCTAACAATTGTGATTTCCCCGTTAATTTCATTAATGCAGGATCAGGTGGAGGCTTTACGCGCAGCCAATATTCCTGCTGCCTATATTAATAGTACATTGACGGCGCAGGAGGTGGATGCAACAATGCAGCTTGCAAGTGCAGGCTATTTAAAGCTGCTCTATATTGCACCAGAGCGATTGGATAGTACCGCCTTTTTACAGGCATTAGCACATGTACCAGTGCCGCTTATCGCAGTAGATGAGGCGCATTGTATTTCACAATGGGGGCATGATTTTCGACCAAGCTATCGCTCGATTCAAAAGCTTTTTACTTTATGGCAGCACAAGCCCACTATTTTAGCGCTAACAGCCACAGCTACGCCAACGGTTTGCGCAGATATTCGACAACTGTTAGACATTGATGAGCAGGCAACGGTAATTACAGGCTTTGCACGCGATAATTTGGCGTTTTCAGTGCTAATTGGTGAGCATAAGGATCGCTATTTGAAGCAATATTTACAGAAAAATAAGCAGGAGGTCGGCATTATTTATGCTGCTACACGCAAAGCGGTCGATGCTATTTATGATATGCTTGAGCGCTCAGGGGAAGCGGTTGCGAAATATCATGCAGGGCTGCCAGAGGCGATGCGGATGGCAGAGCAGGATCGTTTTTTAAAGGATGAGGCACGGATTATGGTGGCTACAAATGCCTTTGGAATGGGCATTGATAAAAGCAATGTGCGCTTTGTCTTGCACTATCAAATGCCGCGCAATATGGAAAGCTATTATCAGGAGGCAGGCAGAGCGGGGCGCGATGGCTTGCCAAGTGCCTGTATTTTGCTGTATGCCTCAGGCGATGTGCAAACACAGCGTTTTTTAATTGAGCAAGCACAGGATGAAACACGTATTCCGCAGGAGCTGGCAAAGCTGCAAACAATGGTCGATTATTGCCATACGGAAGGCTGCCTGCAAAATGCCATTTTAGCCTATTTTGGAGAGGAGCAGAAGGAGCCTTGTGGCCGCTGTAGTAATTGCAATGATGGACGAGCCGTGGCAGATGTGACAGAGGACGCGCAAAAGGTGCTCGCCTGTGTGGTACGCATGGGGCAAAAATTTGGCAAGACGATGGTGGCACAGGTGTTAATCGGCTCGAAAAATCAAAAAATAACGGACTTTGGCTTTGTACGCTTATCCACGTATGGCTTATTAAAAGGGCGCTATTCGTTAAAGGATGTATCCAATTTTATTGAATTTTTAATTGCAGAAGGGCTATTAGCTGTCAAGCATGGCACATACCCAACGATTTATGTATCAGAGGAGGGCAAGGAGGTACTGCTTGGTCGTCAAAAGGTGATGCGTAAGGAGGCGGTAGTGGTGCGTCAAATTGCTACGGATGACCCGCTATTCGAGCATTTACGTGTCCTGCGCAAGCAGATTGCAGATGAGGAAGGCGTACCACCATTTGTTGTATTCTCGGATAAAACATTGCGGGAGTTCTGTGAGCAAAAGCCAGCCAACTTAGAAGCTGTTCGCTCTATTAGCGGTATTGGCGAGGTGAAATTTGAGAAATATGGCAGGCGCTTTTTCAAGGCATTGCAAGCTTTTGTAGCTGTAGCAGGGAAGGAGAGCTAGCTCTTTTCCTGCTCCTCCACCTGAATATCGAATATATGTGAATATTGGCTATCCACTGATTGTCCCAGAACTTCATAAATATAGTAGCCTGCGTTTTGAGGGCTATCAATGTGTGATCCTTTAAGGTAACTTGTGAAGACGTACCATCTTCATGCCATTGCTTCACAGTAATAGTAGATGTATCTTCAATGTTCACCTTAATTTTACTGTTTTCTTAACGGTTACGGTAGGGAATTGTGCGAATTCTGGCATTCGTGGGTCCAGTTGTTTTTCAATTTTTACATAACCATCATTCAAGTAATAGTCCCCATGCATGTACAAGCTGATAGGAGGTAGCATCCACAATTATTTTACCTTCAGACGTACCTTTTTGCTTGGGACTACATGCGATTAAATTTTTCATTTACCTAACATCTCGATAATCGATGTATACTGTCAAAGAAGGAGGTGCTTCGCCATAAATAGAAGCACCTCCTTCTTTAGCACTTATTGTTCCCAATGCTTGGCGATAAAGGCATCGCGACCTGAAATGGCACGATCCTGCTGATAATGTTCAGCTTCCTTTTGATAATAATCCTGATGGTAGTCCTCTGCTGGATAGAAGCGTTCAGCATCACGAATTTTGGTTACAATAGGTTTATCAAAGCGTCCACTATTCGCCAGCTTTTCTTTTGAGGCTTCCGCAAGACGCCTTTGCTCATCTGTATAGGTAAAGATGGCTGTTGTATACGATTCACCGCGGTCATGGAATTGGCCGTAAGCATCGGTTGGGTCAATTTGCATCCAATAAATATCAAGTAGCTGCTCATAGCTAAAAATCGCTGGATCAAATTCAATTTCAACGACCTCTAAATGACCAGACGTTCCTTTTTTGACATCCTCATAGGTTGGATTGTCAAGATGACCACCCATATAGCCAGATGTCACCTTATGTATGCCATCCCATTCAACGAACGGCTTGACCATGCACCAAAAACAACCGCCCGCAAATGCAGCTTTTTCTATCATTTGAATCATCCTTTCTTTATGTGACCACTATTATAGCATCTGAAAAATAAATGAGATAGTGCGAAGGTTAGTCATCAGGACCTAGCAGCCATGTAAAGAGCGCGTACGAGTAAATGTGGGAATGAGAGGGTTTCTTTTTCGAATTAGTATTTATGATATTCTCATTTTGCATGTATCTTGTGAAATATTGATATGATAGGGTTTCTATTACTGTAATTTGGACAATGTATGACAGCACCTGTAAAATAAAAAGGAAGATGAAACTTTCCAGTGACTCATTCGTTACATTAATTATTATAAAATAGAGGAGAAGACAGTATGGAAGAGCAAGAATATACAAGACGCTCACAACGTCCCCCAAAACGTCGATTGCGTAAAGGGAGAGCTTTTTTTACATTGTTAGTACTTTGTGTCATTGTGCTAGCCGCCTATTCGGTCATGCAATATCGCAGCGGATTAAAGCTTGCCAATGCCACAAATATAGCGCAGGAGGATTTTACAGGTGATACAGTAGCAGGAGATATTGAAAACTATTTAATATTAGGCGTGGATACACGTGGAGAGGAAAAATCACGCACAGATACCATGATGGTATTATCGTGGAATAAAGCAAACAATGATATGAAGCTTGTTTCCTTTATGCGTGATATTTATGCAGATATTCCCGGCTATCAGTCGTATAAGCTCAATACAGCCTATTACTTAGATGGAGTGCAATTATTAAAAGATACACTCACACATATGTTTGGGCTACCGATTCATCACTATGCCCTGATTGATTTTAAAAACTTTGAAGCATTGGTCGATATTTTAGCACCAAATGGGGTGGAGATGGATGTAGAGAAGGATATGTCTGAGCATATTGATGTGGAGCTGAAGCAGGGTGTCCATCATCTAAACGGGAAGGAGCTATTAGGGTATGCACGTTTCCGTCAGGATGAGGAAGGGGATTTTGGCCGTGTTGCACGTCAGCAGAAGGTTATTGAAGCATTAAAAACAGAGCTATTAACCCCAACCAATATGCTACATTTACCAAAATTTATTGGCGCAGCACAGGGCTATATTACAACAGATTATTCACCTGCTGAGGAAATGCAGCAAGTACTAAAATTATTATCAAAAGGTAAGGTCAATATTGAGAAAGCAACGATTCCGATTGAAGGCAGCTACCAATTCCAAAACTTTAGCCATGCCGGGGACTCCATTGTGATTGATATTGAACAAAATAAAGACTTTTTACGTGATTTTTTAGGTATTCCGTTAGAGTGATGCTTCGCAAAAACCAATAAAATCCTGTACTATAAAAGTAGAACATTGTGGATTGGGGTGGAGATATGGACAAAGGGCAACCAAAAGAACGCTCAGGCTTGTTTGCAACAAAGTTTATTCGTTTTTTAGGTGGAAAGAACCTATTATTTACACTAGTTGTTTTATTATTAGTGGCATGTGTTATTTTTATGTTTCATGAAGTTTCCTTTATCTTTACCCCGCTTCAAGTATTATTTGAAGTTGTCATTTTACCAGGGGTACTAGCTGTAATTGGCTACTATTTACTGCGACCATTGCTTGCCATATTGGTACGTTGGCGCATTCCAAGAATTTGGGGAATTTTACTGCTCTATATTGCGGTCATTGGTGTGATTACATTACTTGTTGTGCTGGTCTATCCATTTTTACGTGATCAGTTCACCAATTTAGTACAGGAGTTTCCTGAATACTTTATGGCGTTTACACAAAGCATTGTTGAATTCCTGAATCAATCACGCTTTAATGAATACTTAGATAAAATTAATTTAAACTATGATGAGGTTGTAAATAATTTCACAACAGATATGGTTGAAACAGTGAAGGATACAGCAACAAATGTAGCACAAGGCGTAGCAACAGGCATTACAGGCTTTTTATCCACATTAACAGGTATTATATTATCGCTTGTGACCGTGCCGTTTATTTTGTTTTATTTACTGAAAGAGGGCGAAAAGCTACCGAAATTTATGCTGAAGGTTTGCCCACCACGCATGCGTCAAGAGGTAACGGATATTTTCCATGATATGGACAAGCAAATTAGCTCCTATATTCAAGGGCAAATTTTAGTATCCATGTGTATTGGGGCAATGGTGACAATTGGCTTTTTAATTATCGGTATGAAATATGCGCTACTGCTTGGCTTCCTTGCTATGATTACAAGCGTTGTGCCATATTTAGGACCAGTCATTGCTATTACACCTGCTGTGATTATTGCACTCGTAACATCACCATTTATGGTTGTTAAGCTAGCGATTGTTTGGACGATTGTCCAGCTCATCGAGGGAAAATTTATTTCGCCACAAATTATGGGCAAATCGCTTAGCATTCATCCGATTACTATTATTTTTGTGTTGCTGACAGCAGGCTCATTATTCGGTGTGCCAGGTGTTATTTTAGGAATTCCAGGCTATGCGCTTTTAAAGGTGCTTGTTACGCATTTATTTAAGCTCTTTAAACAACGCTATAACTATTACCAAGATAAGGATCAGGAAAAATATGAGCTTTAAAAAAACAGCTACTGCTAAATATCCGCAGTAGCTGTTTTTGGGTGTTTGAATCATCAGTGTATTAATATACATATATTTTTGTAATTGATACAATTCAAATTTGGACGTATACTATAGCAAAATGTGGATTGGGTTTGAACAGTGCAGGTCTAGGGCATTCTTCATTGAAATTCGTAGCTTCATACCAAGGGAGGAAACATAAAATGACATACATACCGATTAATTTTCAAGAAAAATTAGCTAAATTTCAAGAGCATTGGTCACCAAAGGTTATTGCTGAAATGAACGATTATCAATTTAAACTTGTCAAAGTACAGGGCGATTTTGTTTGGCATAAGCATGCTGATACAGATGAAGTGTTTATTGTCCTTGAGGGGCATTTAACAATCGAATTCCGAGATGGCGAAGTGAGCTTGCGTGAAGGTGAAATGTTTGTAGTACCACGTAATGTCGAACATAAACCCTATGCAGCTTCAGAGTGTAAAATTTTACTTGTAGAGCCTAATGGGGTCGTGAATACAGGTGAAGAGCAAACAGAGCTAACTGCTGAAAATGATGTGTGGATTTAAAAATTATGATAAAACCCTTCTAAGTCAAAAATTAGAAGGGTTTTTGTCTGTTTAAGGCTGTGGCGTTAATTGCACTTGGGCCAAGCGTGTAACCGCCTCCTGTAACATCTCATTTGGTTGTACTAAGGCTAAGCGCAAATAGCCTTGTCCTGCTGTGCCAAAAACTGTGCCTGGTACAGTAACAATGCCAACTTGTTCGATTAATTGAAAGGCTAGCTCTGTACAATCGATATTGTATGGGTATTTTGCCCAAACAAACATCCCGCCGTCTGATGGTGCTGCCTCCCAGCCTAGTGCTTGTAAGCCATTCATCAGCGTTTTATGACGTTCTGAGAAAGTGGCACGTAAGCTTTCTGTAATTTCTTCTGCGTGATCAAGTGCTACGACAGCTGCATCTTGAATGGGCTCAAAAATCCCAAAGTCTAAATTGGATTTCAATTGTTTTAAAATAGCAATTATTTCTGCATTACCTGCGATATAGGCAATACGTGTGCCCGCAAGGCTAAAGCTTTTAGACAGGGAATTAATTTCAATGCCCACTTCTTTTGCGCCCGGTGCAGCAAGGAAGCTAATAGGGCGATCCCCTGTAAAGTAAAACTCAGAGTATGCCGCATCATGCAGCACGATAATATTGTATTTTTTCGCAAAGGCAATCACCTTTTCAAAATAAGCGAAGGACGGCATGGCAGGCACTGGGTTACCCGGTAAGTTTAAGATTAAGAGCTTGGCTTGTTGGGCAATTTCTTCAGGCACTGCGTCTAAGTCTGGTAAATAATCGTTAGCGGCTGTTAATGGCATATAGTAGGGTGTTGCTCCTGCTAAACGAATGCCTGCATCATAGGCAACATAGGCGGGATTTGTGGAAAGCACAATATCACCAGGGTTACAAAAGGCAATCGGTAAATGAACTAAGCCTTCTTGGGAGCCCATTGTTTGAATAATTTCAGAAGCGGGGTCTAAGTCAACATGGCTACGACGTTTGTAGTAGCGACTAACAGCTTCATAGAATCGCTGTGTACCTGTGAGTGTGTAGCCATAAGATTCGGCTAAGCTTGCTTGGTAGGATAGATGCTCACGAATTTTTGCATGTGGGGGAATATCAGGGCTGCCTAAGCTTAAATCAATGAGCTGCATCCCCTTTGCTTGCTGCTGTTTGGCAAAGTTTTTTAAATCGCCAAAAATTGCTTGTGTAAAGTATGACATTTTGTTAGATGGATTGATTTTCAAAATACGTACACTCCTTATGATTATCTAAAATGAAGCTTTAATTGCATCATTTTATCATACGAAAGCATGGAAGGGGAAAGATATTCTGAAAAAAGAAAATATTTATAGTGAGCGAGCATAGTCTGACGGATTGCGTGTCTAAATGGACGGATAGACTGTTTACTGTGACGGATAGCAGGCTTTCCGAAAAGAGGAAGGTTATATTATACTAAACTTCAATGGGAGAGCTTGAGAGGAGGAGTGCGATCATGAAGGTATATTCATTAAGCGGACCGAGCGGCACAGGCAAAAGTACAAGTGCGCTTGCCTTTGCCCATCAATTGGGCGTTGAGGCGATTATTGATGATGGCTTGCTGATTGTTAATGGCGTTAGGGTGGCAGGTGTTTCCGCAAAATTTGAAAAAAATACAATTACGGCTGTACGCCGTGCTATTTTTACGGATGAGGTGCATCGAGAGGCGGTGCAAAAAGCATTGGCAAATTATCAGGTGCAGTCAATTTTACTAATTGGTACATCGAATAAAATGACCAATAGCATTGCTAAGCAGCTAGCATTAGGGCCGATTGCACATTATTATTATGTGGAGGATATTCGTTCCTTGAAGGAGATTCAAAAGGCACGCTTTATTCGTCAAACACAAGGAAAGCACGTGATGCCGATTCCCTATCGCCAAGTGGAGCAAAACTTTTTTAAGCGTTTAGTGCAAAAGGGTATGGAAATTTTTGGACCAAAGCGAGAGAAAATTGGCGAAACGACCATTGTGCGCCCAGATTTTCAGCGGGAATATATTGACATTGATAAATCGGTATATGTTCAGCTATTAACGCATAGCTGTCGTCAGCAAGCGCTTGTACATAAGGTGGAGCACGTACAATTTCTATTAGGCGAGCAGGCACAGGCAATCCTAACCATTCAGATTAAGCTGCCGCTGGATGGTTCATTGGCAGAGCGTTTATATGCCTTACAGCAGGCAGTGCAGCAGGAGTTTTATCAGCATTTTGATTATGAGTTAGATGCTATTCATCTCCATGTGAAAGCCGCTAAAAGGCCGTAAAAAACAGGTACTCCCTTCACATATTTGTGAGTAGAGTACCTGTTTTTAGCTATTTTGGCTGACGTGTAAATTGAGGCTGACGCTTTTCTACAAAGGCACGGCAGCCCTCTGCAAAATCGCTGCCGACAAAAGGTGTGGAGCCTTGCCAGAGGGCAGGTACACTATCGAGGCATTCCTGCACGGATTGCTTTACAGCTAGCAGCGATTCTGGTGACATGCCTGCGACCAGCTTGCCCATGCGAATCATATATTTATTTAAGTCCTTTTCTGCTACTAGGTAGTTCAGCATTCCTAAACGAAAGGCTTCCTCTGCTTTAAACATACGCCCTGTAAAGACTAAATCCTTTGTTGTGGCAGGGCCTACAAGCTGGACTAAGCGCTTGGCAAATTGATTATTTAACGTAATGCCTAATTTACCAACGGGAATGCCAAGCTTGGCTTTATCGGAGCCAATGCGAATATCACACGCTAAAGCTAGCTCTAAGCCAGCGCCCATGGCAGGTCCATTAATGACACCAATCGTTGGTAGGGGAAGGCGCTCAATAAGAGAAATCGTTTGCTCCATATGCACAAAGGCTTCCTCCGCCTTGTCGAGAGAAATGGCATTAAATTCTTTAATATCAGAGCCTGCTGTAAAGTTTTCACCTGAGCCGCGTAAAATCAATACTTTATTTTTAGGGTTTTCTAATACTTGCTGAGCGATTTTCGCTAATTCATCCCACATATTTGCGGTTAATGCGTTTTTTGCCTGAGGGCGATGAATCGTAATAATCGCTAGGCCAGCGGTTTCTTGATAAATAATTTTTGCATCTTCTGCTTCCAGTCGAGTTGTCCTTACTTGCATATCGGCAAAGCCTCCTATAGGTTTCATTCATATTATTATTATATAACACAAACAATAAAAAACACGAAATTATCTGAATTTTACAAGGAAGCGGCATTTCTGATTGAAAGCATGTCGAAACTATGAGAAAATACAATAAGAACATATGTTTCTTATTACTGTAAGGGGCATCCTATTAGTAGAAGCGGTTAAATACAGATTATCCGACACTACAATTTAATAAAATAAATAGAACATACGCACCCAAAATATAGTAAACTATAAATAATTTACGCATAGCAAACAAGGAGAGATTCTATGGTCACATTAAAGGAAGCATGGAATAGCTATTTATTATTGCTGCAATCATTGAAAAAAAGCGCTGCCACAAAAAAGCAGTACAATATGGACGGACAGCAATTTTTAACGTTTGCCCGTGAGCACAACTACTTAGATGTAGATCAGCATTTCAAAGATATATTAGTGCTTTATTGTAACTATCTCAAGGAAACATATAGCAATATTAATACATTTAATCATAAAATCGCGACACTCAGAGGCTTTGTGGACTTTATTTTTTTACGAGAATGGGTGGAGCCCTTTGATTATCAGCATATTTTACAGCCGAAAAAACGCCAAAAAGAGGCACTTCAATTACTAACAAACAAGCATATGATGCAAATTTCTAATGTTTGGCCAACCTATTTTCAATATGCTAAAACAGAGGAGCATGCATGGCTGGCACGGCGCAATGGCTGCATTGTCCAAATGCTAATGGAAACAGGATGTAAGCCAGCAGAGCTTGTCCGTATGAAATGGGCACATGTTCATGATAAGGAAGCCACTATTTATATTGCTAATCGCAATGGACGACGAGCCATTAAGCTATCTGCATTATTGCTGGAAATGCTAGCACACTATCAGCAGGAAACAGCAACATTGCATCAGCAAGAGCTGGGGGAATGGATGTGGGTTAGCGAGGCAAGTCAGGCAAAGCCGATTACGACTAAAACCGTGGAGCGCATTTTTCAAACAATCTCTCAGGAAATCGGGAAAAATGTACGGGCAACGGATTTACGCTATACCGTTATGCAGAAGGCGTTTCAGCAGGAAAAAACATTGGAGCATATTCAGCAGGAGATGGGCTATGTGCGTAAATGGGTGCTAACCGAAAGACAGCGACGTTTTGAATAAAAAATATGCAGCAAGCGCATTTTCGCCATTGCTGCATATTTTTATTATAAATGATTTAATGCCTTAACGTTTACCTTTACCGTTAAATCATGCTTACCACCTGTATAAACACCTTCAACAGGGCTTATATCACTATAATCACGGCCAATGCATAGAATAATATGGCTCTCCAATACTTCCACGTTATTTGTTGGGTCAAGACCGATCCAGCCAATGCCAGGAATCATAACTTCTACCCAAGCATGTGTCGCAATATCGCCGATAAGCCCTGAATTTTCATCCACATATAAATAACCACTAACATAGCGCGCTGGAATCCCTTTTGCGCGTAGCACAGCCAGCATAACATGCGTAAAATCCTGACAAACACCGCGTTTTAAGGCAAATGCTTCATTGGCAGTTGTTGTAACATCTGTTGCGGTCGAATCATAATTAAAGCTAGCATATAAATATTGCATTAAATTCAACGAAAACAGCACAGGATTTTCAGCATGACCAATTGCATGATAAACCTCCTCTAATTGCGGCTCCGACATAAATGTAAAATGGGTCGTCTTTAAATATGGTAAGTAATGCTCGTAAAATAGCTGTGAATGAAAAATTGTCTGCATTTCAGGTGAATATTGAATACGATGAATAAATGGCGCACGCTGAATACTAACAATAGAGGAGGTGTGAATCTCTAATGTTTGATGCTGCTCTGGAATATAAAAGGAACCAACTGTATTGCCCCAAATATCCGTATGCTCACGTGTCAGGGATGATGGTGTAATCGCAATACGGTAAGAGAGCAGGCGCTGACGCTCATCACTGCGCGGCTTTAAGCGAATCGTATTTAAGCTTTGATCGACTTCAGTTTCATATTGAAAAATATTGGTATGCTGAATTTCAAATTTCATCGTGTCCGCTTCCTTTTGCTTACTGACTTGCTTGTTGACAGGGAGCTGTGGTGGATTCCCTTCAAGATTGTAGGCTGGGTTCATATAAATGATAGATTGTTGAGAATGCATCACCGAAGGCAATACATTGCCCCAATCGTTCCTCCATAATAATAATAGCTTCGTGCACATCCAGTTGTTCAAAATGAATCGAGTTCATTGTAGCAGCAAAGCGCTTGATTGTCACATGCAGCGTTAAAAACCTTTCAGATGAAGCATCCTGCTCAATGGCTGTAATAGCTTCTTCTATTTTTTGCAGACAAAACATGACCGAACGAGGAAAATGCTCATCCTGTACTAAATAGCGCATCACCGCCAATACATTAATTTGTCGATGCTTGCGTAAGAAAGATTCTCTTGCTACAGCAATATCTAATAGAAAGGTGCCATCACTCTCCACAAGAGGGAGTGCTGTTGCTTTATGTTGCGCTAGAATTGTGACAATCATGCGCAGCGTTTTTTCTGCACGTTCAAGCCACTTGCCAATTTGTATAAAATAAAAGGGGAGATCACGATCCATTGTACCTTCAATTAGCCCTGTGACCGTTAAGAAAGTTTTGCGTATATCCTGTAAAAAGGCTTGCAGCTCAATCAGTGGAATAGGACGCTCTCTTGCTAGAATCGTTTGCTGCTTTGTAACATAAAAGGCATTTTGCATTTCCCATAGCTCTGCTGGCATACTATCTCGTGTGACACGCGCATTTTCTCGAATAGACCGCAATGTTGCCTGAAGTGCATTGCTGTTTTTCTCTGAAAATAATAGATAATCAATTAATGGATTAACACGTATCGTTTGATAATTAGCTAAATATTCCTGCTTGGAAGCGCAAATCGTTAAAATAGCCTCCCAATGATCTAAATATTCATGTTCTTTTCCCGATTGCTCCAGCATATTCAACAGCTGTACCTGTAATATATGTGCATTTGTTTGTGTTCGTTCACTATACCGTGCCATCCAATATAGTGCGTCCGCTACTCGACTTAGCATGCTGCACGTCCTCCTTTAATATCCAAGTATCCTTAGCGCCACCACCTTGCGATGAATTCACAATCAATGACCCTTCCTGTAATGCCACTCGTGATAAACCACCTGGCAATACATAGCAATCCTCACTTTTGACCACATACACACGTAAATCGACATGGCAAGGATAAAAGCGTCCTTGCTGAAATGCAGGTGCTCGCGATAGCTTAATCGTTGGCTGTGCAATATATTGCAGTGGCTGTGCTACTATTTTTTCCTTAAATAAAGCAATTTCCTCCTCGCTCGCATGTGGACCAATCAGCATATCATAGCCCCCTGAAGCACCAACATTTTTAATAACAAGCTCATGCAAATGCTCCAGCACCCATGCACGCTGACGATCATCTCCTAAATGGTAGGTTTGGACATTCGGTAAAATAGGCTCCTCCTGCAAGTAATAACGAATCATCTCAGGCACATAGGCATACATCGCCTTATCATCTGCCACACCGTTGCCAACCGCATTTAAAATCGCTACATTGCCTGCCTCATAAGCTGCCATTAACGAAGGAACACCTAATAACGAATCCTTTCGAAACACAGCAGGGTCTAAAAAATCATCATCAATCCGCCGATAAATAATATTAATTTGCTGCAAGCCATAGATCGTTTTCATATAAACCTTTAAATCTTGTACAACTAAATCGCGTCCCTCAACAAGCTGAATATTTAAGTGTTGGGCTAAAAATACATGATCATAATAAGCCGAGTTATACATCCCTGCTGTTAATAGCACCGCTTTTGGCTCACGTGCTGCTGACATAGAGGGTGGGCGATGTGCCAGCAAAGCTTTTTGCATATAAGCAAGATGCTTATCAAGAGGACGTATTGTATGCTTAGAGAAAAATTCAGGATATACCTCCTTCATAACATGACGATTTTGAAAAACATAGGAAATGCCAGAAGGGTTGCGTAAATTATCCTCTAATACATGATAATCACCATGCTCATCGCGAATTAAATCGATGCCTGCTAAAAAGATATGATTAGCGATTGGTACTTTCAATCCCTTCATTGCTAGAACGTAGTATGGATTATGTTCAACAAGCTGCCGTGGAATATAGCCATCCCGAATAATCGCTTGTTCACCATAAATATCTTGTAAAAATAAATTTAGCGCTTTAACACGCTGCTTGACACCTGCCTCAATGGTTGCCCACTGTGCATGTGGAATAATAATTGGCACACAGTCAAATGGCATGGTGCGCTCTGTTCCATCCTGTGCACCATAGACAGTAAAGGTAATCCCTTGGGTAAGAAAGCTTGTCTGTGCTTGGCGATATTTTTCTTCAAGCTGCTCCTGCGAAAACATCGCTAGCTTGCGATAAAATGAACGATAATGCGGCTTAGGCTGAGTACCTTCAAACATTTCGTCAAAGAATAAGCTGGAATCATAGAAATTCATCATATAGCATCGCCTCCGAATTTAAGTAGTGGTGAAAACATGTTACACTGTGAATAAGTAGATAAAAGGAGCTAATAATTATGACACTGATTAATTTAATGCAAGCCTATGAATTAGATAAGCTATCTAAATTACATTTATCAGATGAGGAAATTTTACAAGCTTTACGAGCAGGAGATGTATCAGCTTGGCAGCAACATGTGCCAAACTATGAATTTCAAGAAACAATGGCACTTTATCAGCAAGGGGAACAACAGTTCTTGGATGCGTTACATGGCCATTATCAAATTAAATATGTAACATTACCAGGCATCCAACGTTTATTGCAACTCCGCTTTCAATTAGAGGCAGGCAAAGATTACGAATTACTTGAAACTGGTATCCAGCATTTAACATGTACTGGCGAAACAATTGACAAGCTTCAGCAAATGCTATCCAGCAATTGGTCACTTACAAAGGAAGCAGACAATACATATGCTATATTTGTAAAATAATGTAACATGCGTTGTGAGAAGAATCGACATAGGTAGTTATCCATCTTCTGCTTTTTCGAATCGTTTCACAGCGCAAAAAGGTGTCTACTAAGTTAATATTCAAAAACAATGAATTTTATACCTACTATTACAAAAATCCCCTTGATAAGCAGGGGATTTTTTATATTGTTGAAAGAACATATGTTCTAAACCTCTAAAAAGAGCATTTTTCCTAATAAAGTTCCCAAATTTATATTTGGGAACGTTTTTATGGTAAAGAAAATGCAAAAGCTCCATTTTGAAAAAGATTTAATCAAAATGGAGCTTTTCGCTTTAGCTAAGTTTATGAGGTTCATCTACAAACATCCCTAAAATATAACCACAATCCTGACAATAATATGCACTTATTTTAGAATTCTTTCTTAAATGCGAATTCAGTGGTGCACTTTTTTTCATTGCTTCTTCAGGAAACATATAAAGTGGAGCATGAGCTGCTCGAATAATACCTTTACGAATATCCTTATGATTACACTGTGGACATATCTTCAATTCCATAGCAATCCCTCCATAGACTTTTATATATTCTACTATAAACTTTTTTCTTAAGTACTTTATGAATAAACATATCTGTTAACGAGTTTCTTTAGCGGTGATTACATTCATAAAAGTATATCACTAATAAATAATGATTACTTTGATATACAATTTGGGAACGTTTTTTGTGGTAAAATAGAGAGCAATTAGAGGTGATTTGATGCAAAAAACAAAACTACCAAAAATCATAAAGGATTTTCTTGTTTATTTAACGACAATTAAAGGCAAATCCCAGCGCACAAGAAAGGAATATGAATATGATTTACTATTATTTTTCCGCTTCCACAAGGCTGTGCAGGAGGATGTAGCTACTGATAATTTAGCAGCCATTGATATTGTTAGCATTTCCATTGATGATATTCGTGAGATTACATTAGAGGATTTATACTTATTTATGGAATATTGTGAGGTACAGCGTGGCAATTCGGCTGCGGCAAGAGCGCGTAAAGTCGCAACCTTAAAATCCTTCTTTAAATACATAAAGGGGAAGCGTCGGCTAATTGAGGAAAATCCAGCAGATGAACTAGAAACACCGAAAATTGGACGCAAAAGACCCATCTATCTAAATATGCAGGAAGCGACGCTATTTATGGATGGTCTACAGGCATCTCCACGCAATTACTGTATTATGATGTTTTTCTTGAATTTAGGAATCCGTGTTACAGAGCTTTGCCAGCTCAATAAATCCTCCATTCAAGGGCGCTATTTAACGATCGTTGGAAAGGGCAATAAGGAGCGCACTGTTTATTTGAATGATAGCTGTATACAGGCATTAGAGAACTATGAAAACAGTGGTAAAACACCCTATAAGGGAGAGGGCGAGGAGCCGCTTTTTGTATCACAAAAGGGCACACGACTTACGCGCCAAACCGTTGCCAGAATTGTGAAACGCATTAATCAGCAATCAGGCTTACAAAAGGAACGACTAACACCGCATAAGCTGCGCCATACATCCGCCACAATGATGTACAAGGCAGGCGCTGATATTCGAAGCCTACAGCATATTTTAGGGCATTCCAGTGTCGCAACAACCCAAATCTACACCCATATCGAGGATGAACAGCTTCAACAGGTACTCAACAACAATCCATTTAATATTGTTCATAAAAAATAAGAAGAAAAACGGGGTCATAGGCTTGATTTTTAGCCTATGACCCTAAAATTCTTTCCTAATAAAAAAATTGAAACTTTTTGGCGGAGTACCATCTCTAATGAACGAAAGGAGGTTGAGGCATGAACGAAAGAAAACTAGTAAAAAAGGCAGTAAAGGGCAATAAAGAAGCATTTGAAAAGCTTCTCGTTATACATAGCAATCAATTGTATCGTACTGCCTTTTTATATGTAGGAAATCGCGAAGATGCATTAGATATTGTACAAGAAGTCGCTTATAAGGGGCTTTTAGCAATAGGTCAGTTAAGAAATGAGGAATTTTTCTTAACATGGCTCACAAAAATTTTAATGCATTGTGCTTTTGATGTCATAAAAAAGAAGAAACGAGAAATACCCATTGAAAAAATAATAGAGCCTTCATCTGAGAAATTAGAAAAAAGAGAGAGCCGCTTAGATTTAGTGAAGATGATCCACCAATTAAAAGCTCCTTATCGAGATGCTATTATTCTATTTTATTTTCATGATTTGCCGATTAGTGAAGTAGCCAAAATAATGAATATCCCTGAAAATACAGTGAAAACATATCTTTATCGCGGCAAGGGACAGTTAAAAAAACTACTAAGGGGGAATGGTTACAATGGAGAAGAAACCGTTTCAAGTAGAATATGAAAAGATTGAAGTACCGCAGGATGAGGTTTTACAGGCTATACAGATTGGTATTAACCGAGCAACGGCTACAAGAAGTATAAAAAATCGTAAAAAACGTTTAAAACCTTATTTACTATTAGCATCAGCATTACTTTTTATAACAGCAAGCTTTATCTCTCCGTCTATATCATACGTAATGGCTGAAGTACCTTTTATCGGTAAGGTATATGAAAATATGAATGATTTCATCGGTAGAAATTTAGCATCACAGCAATTAATCACCCAGTTAAATGAAACAGCCAGCAATCAAGGCATTGATATTACGATCAAAAGTACCTATTATGATGGTGCAGTGATTGGCGCTACTTTTTATATAACTGGTGATGTTCAAACAGAAGCTGATGGTAGATTGCTAGGCTTCTATGAACTATTTGATGGGAAGAAAGAGATAGCAGATAGTAAAGAACTCGTCTATTTAGACCCTACAGAGGATGGATATGCAGGTCATATCCAATTATATTATCCAAAAACGGAGCTGCCATCTAACACGACTTTTCCGCTTGAATTTAAGCGTATCGGCACAAAAGAAGGTGTTTGGAAGTTTGATGTGCCGATTCAGCAATTGCCTTATACAACCATTCAGCTTCAGCAAAAAAGCAGCGCCATAGATGCAGGTATAAGCGTGCTGTTTGATACCATTATGCAAGGACAAGCATCAACCGCAATTAACTATACGGCTACTTTTCCCCGTGAAGGAAAGCATGACCAAGTAAGGTTAGAAATTTTTGATGATAAAGGAAAGCAGCTACCATTATTGGCAGATGGTATTGATTTAGAAACGTCTAAGGATCAGCATTCTATAACCATTAAAGGAAGAACGATCATATCACAGCCACTAGCAGAAACAACAAGCCATTTAACAATCTCTCCAAAAGTAGCTGTCTATGAAAAGGATCAGTTTACCACATTGGAACAACCAACGCCAATTCATATTGACTCTGCTCGGCAAAAGCTAGGTGTAACAGTAGAAAAGATAACATTAAAGGACAAGCAATTGACGATTGATTTCTACTTCAATAGTGAACATAAAGATTTTATACTGTTTGAAAACTTTGCTCGAAACAATATCGAACTTGTTGAAGAATCTGAAAAAGAAGTGTACAAGAAGTCGATTAAACATACAACGAAAGCAATAGATAAAGATAACTTACGCTTTAGCAGTACATTTAATATTGGGACAGTGCATAATTTTAGTACAGATAACTATGTTTTAAGGGTCAATTTCAATGCACTCCATGCAAATATACCAGTTGAATTAGATGCCGTGAAAATTGATGTGAATTAAACAGCAGGGAATTTAGCGCTATCGCAAAGGGCTAAATTCCCTGTTATTTTTTTAAAAAGAATACTTGACGGATAAAACAATCTGTTATATATTAAATAAAAATAATAACAACTGTTATAAAACAGATTTATCCAAGGAGGAATTTATATGTCAAAGTATCGTGATGGTTATGAGTTTTATTGTGAAATGTGTGAGCGTTATGGATTAGAGCCAATTTCTTTCCGCTATTATGTATTACAGCTATCGCAGCAACAACTATCTGCCTATAATATGCAAGCAAAACAATTAGGGATTTAAAAGGACGTGATTATGACGGAAGCCGATGTGAATATTTTATAAAAGCCCAGCCATATAGCATAACATGGACTGGGCTTCTGCAATTTTATAGACATGCACAACTGAAAGGAAGTTATGATGATGACAGATTATCGAGAAGGCTATGAATATTATCGACAAGCTTGTGAAAAACATGGCTTAGAGCCAATTAATTTTCACTACTATATTTTAAATTTATCGCAGGAGCAGTTGGATGCCTATAACCATTATGCCAAAGTATCAGGAGGCTCAATTGAATATGAGGTTTCTTAGCCTATAAAATGTCTTACTGCTTATTGCGTATAGTAAGGCATTTTTTTACTGTTTCTCATACAAAAGCAATTAGCTGTTATAGTATAAAAGTAATTTAATTATCATAAATTTATAGGATTTCAAGCAACTATTTTCTATATTTTTTGTAAAAATACAGAAAAAATAACGTTGAATGTTTTTGATATTTGGGTTGAATTAACTGCTTTTCTAAGACTATAATATAGTTACATAAAAAAGGGGCGCTATACCACAACTTTATACCTCGCTGTAAGATAAAGCAAAAGTACCAAACCCTTCATATTTTAATGAACGGAGAATGAAAATGATGAATATCACGCCTAGTAGTATGAATCAACACAATTATAGTCTAAAAGAATTACAGGATATCTTTTCTGCCATGAATAGTTCCATTATTGTAGCTATTACAGATCGTACAGGAAAAATTACATTTGTGAATGACCATTTTTGTAAAATTTCAAAATATTCACGTGAAGAATTATTAGGGCAGGATCACCGTTTACTGAACTCGGGCTATCATCCTAAATCTTTCTTTAAAGAGATGTGGAGAACTATCGGGAGAGGCGATATGTGGAATGGCGAGGTGTGTAATCGTGCAAAAGACGGGAGCCTTTATTGGGTAAAAACAACTATTTTCCCATTTCTTGATGAAAAAGGGAAGCCGTATCAATATATTGCGATACGTGTAGATATTACAGCACAAAAGGATATAAAAAAAATTACGCATATTGCCTATCACGATGAGTTAACAGGACTACCAAATCGTCGTAAATTAGAACAGCGTTTAGAAAATGAATTCCATCAATCTCGACGTACAGGAGAGAGGTTTGCGTTGTTTTTCATTGATGTGAATCGTTTCAAACACATTAACGACGGGCTTGGTCATATTATTGGCGATATGTTTTTAGTAGAGATGGCAAATCGTCTGCGCAATATTGATTACACATCGAAGTCATTCTATCGCCATAATAGTGATGAATTTGTAATGATTTTAAATGATGTCAATCGTATTGATGAAATGGCAAAGGAAATTATTAATGCATTTAATGAAAGCTTTATCATTGATAACTATGAGTTTTATGCAAGCATTAGTATCGGAATTAGTATATTCCCTGATCATGCAGGCTCCATCGAGGAATTATTAAAGAACGCTGATATTGCGATGTATGCCGCAAAATCTACACGCGGCAACCAATATCGCTTATACCGCGATAATATGGATGAAGCGAACGATAAATGGCTTTTATTAGAAACAAAATTACATCAGGCTTTAAAAAATGATGCCTTAGCGCTGCATTACCAGCCTAAAATTGATTTAAAAACAGATACAGTTGTTGGGATGGAGGCATTGCTGCGCTGGCATGATGCAGAATTAGGTCATGTCCCACCAGATCGCTTTATTCCATTTGCAGAGGAATGCGGACTTATTAATGATATTGGTATATGGGTGCTACGCAAGGCATGTGCGCAAGCGCGTCTTTGGAATCAGGAATATAGCTTAAGCTTACGTGTTGCTGTTAATATTTCACCGATTCATATTAGTACACCGGGCTTTGTGAATATGGTGCGTGAAATTGTTGCAGAAACAGGGTTTGACCCGCATTTATTGGAAATTGAAATTACAGAGATGAGCATGCTTGATTATACAGAGGAGCTTATTGATACCATTAGGCAATTACGAGCACTCGGTATTACGATTTCATTAGATGATTTTGGCACAGGCTATTCCTCCTTAAATTATTTAAAAAAATTCCCTGTCGACGTACTGAAAATCGACCGTGCCTTTGTACGGGATATAGTGCCTGAAAAATCAGGAATTGCCATGATTTCAGCGATGATTTCCCTAGCCCATGCCTTAAACTTGCAAGTTGTTGCTGAAGGTGTTGAGGAGGAGGCAGAATTAAAGGTGTTACGTGAGCATGGCTGTGAGTATGTACAAGGCTATTATTTCAGCAAGCCGTTATCTGTAGAGGATTTTACCAATTTAATTAAACAATCTAGTTTTTAATTGCTATCGGAGAGCTGTTTTGCTAAAGTTAGATCAAATATAATTGATGATGTGGCCAAGTAAGGAAGAATTGTGAAACAGAAAATATAGCAATTGCTGAAAGCTATATCACCGCTTCTTCGCTGAACACCTACCACGGAGATGTTATGCAAACATAACCGAGTCGTTTTCGTTATCAAACGTGAGAGGGCTTTAAGTTTTGCTTAAAGCTAAATCAAGGTGGTACCACGTCTATCTAGCACAAGGACGTCCTTTTAACAAGGACAGCTTTGTGCTTTTTTTGATTTTACTGTTAGGGAGGAATGCATATGTCAAAGCAGCTAGAGGATTTTTCGAAATGGTATATTGAAACCATTCAAAAGGCAGATTTAATGGATTATACGCCTGTTCGTGGCTGTATTGCCTTTAAGCCAGATGGCTATGAAATTTGGGAGCATATTCAGGAGGAAATGGATCGTCGCTTTAAAGAAACTGGACATCGCAATGCCTATTTCCCAATGCTTATCCCTGAATCCTTCTTCCAAAAGGAAAAGGATCATATCGAAGGGTTCTCACCTGAGCTGCCATGGGTGACGGAGGCAGCAGGAGAACCATTAGAGGAACGTCTAGCACTTCGACCAACCTCTGAAACAATGATTGGCCATCTTTACTCGAATTGGATCAAAAGCTATCGTGACCTACCTGTGCTGCTTAATCAATGGGCAAATGTCTTTCGCTGGGAAAAGAAAACCTTGCCGTTTATCCGTACATCTGAATTTCTATGGCAGGAGGGGCATACGGCACATGTAGATGAGGCAGAGGCACGTCAGGAAACCATGCAAATGCTGGACATTTATAAAGAGGTGGTGGAGCAAGTATTAGCCATTCCTGTCTATGATGGACAAAAAACACCGTCCGAGCGCTTTGCAGGAGCTGTTGATACGTATTCCATTGAGGCAATGATGAAAAATGGTAAGGCTGTGCAAGCAGGTACTTCGCATTATTTAGGCACTAAATTTGCGGAAGCCTTTAATATCAAGTATTTAACAAAAGCAAATAAGCATGACTATGTACACACAACCTCTTGGGGCACTTCTACGCGTTTAATTGGCTCTGTCATTATGGTGCATGGTGATGAGCAGGGGCTTGTCCTACCACCACGCATTGCACCAACACAGGTTATATTAATTCCTGTTGGACCGTGGAAAAAGAATCCGCAAATTATGGAGCAGCTCGATACTATTTTTGCAACGCTTAAGGCGAAGGGAATTCGTGTACGTCTTGATGATTCAGACCAATCACCGGGCTTTAAATTTAATGAGTGGGAGCTCAAAGGCGTACCATTACGTGTAGAATTAGGGCCTCGTGATCTCGATAATCATCAAGCACAGCTAAAGGCACGCGATGAGGTGGAGAAACAAGCAATTGAGCTATCCGCTATTGTTCCAGCCATTGAACAGGAGCTAGTAGCAATGCAAACGCGCTTACTAGAAAAAGCACGTCAATTCCGCGAAGCCAATGCCCACACAACCATTGATACACTTGCACAATTACAGCAGCATATCGACATAGCCAAAGAAAATAGCACAATTCCAGGCTGGGTGCTTGCTGGATGGTGTGGTGAGGATGCCTGTGAGGAACAAGTAAAAGAACAAACGAAATATACCTCTCGCAATATTCCATTTAGCCCACCAACAACCAAAGCAATCTGTATTGGCTGTGGCAATAAAGCCAAGCATACAGTTTGGTTTGCCCAAGCCTATTAATGAACCTAAGCCGATTTCCTTTTGAGAAATCGGCTTGTTTATAAAAATTATGTAAATGTAAAACTTTCCTTATAATAATGGCAGATTCACTGGAAATGAGGATGCCTATGATAAACTTGCAATTGCTTTATAATGACTATCTACATATTAAATTTTATAAATGAGGAAACGCTTGCCTCCTTTGCATTGCAAGGCGATACGCTTGTACATACGAAAACAAATATCCAAGTAGCGCATTATTTTGCTTGTTACTATGATTATTATTGTGAGCAACTAGCTATAACACCTGCACATCTAAATGCCTGCAAAAATCTTACGCTAACGCTTGTGCAAACAATAGAGGGCAAACGTAATAAGCTGACAATGCCAGCAGCACAGGGCATAGAGTGCATCATACAGCTTATTAATGATGTCGATGCCTTTTTACAGATGTATCATGGCAATAGCATAGTCTTCTTTATGCTTATTGAAGATTTTCTATGCCATCAGTCTGCAATGCCTTACCATAATCATTGTTTTGACATGCTCTTACAAAATTATGTAAATTATATTTTAGCTTTTCATTTTGAGGAGATGAATAAGCTTATAGACTACTTCACCGAGCAGCCATTATACTGTAAACTAATTATTAATAAGCTTTTTGGATATACCATTTTTATGCAAAAAATAATAAAGCAAGCCAATATCGCTTTAAGCGAGTATCCAAGGCTTACGCAATTTTTCGAGCAGGAAACAAGCGATATCTATCAAGCATAAAGGAGAACATCATTATGTCACAAGCCGTCAATTGGAAAAACAATGCACAAGGTCAGCGATTTATTGCCTCCTTTAGTGGTGGCAAGGATAGTGTGTTAGCATTATATAAAGCAAAAAAAGTCGGGCAAGCAATGGGCTTGATTGTGATGCTGGAGGAGGAAGGTAAACGTTCCAGATCGCATGGTATGCCCCCTGCACTAATACAGGCACAAGCACAGGCAATTGGACTGCCTGTTTATACGGCTGCTGCGAGCTGGGCGGATTATGAGCGTGTATTTATCCAGCTTTTAGCAGATGCCAAGCAGCAAGGGGCAGAGGTATTAGTGACAGGGGACTTAGATATGCCTATTCATGATTGCTGGCATGATAAGGTGACAAAGCAGGCTGGTTTACAGCTTGCCATGCCATTATGGGACATGGACCATCGTGCTGCTGTGCAGGAATTTATTGATTTAGGCTTTGTTACAATGGTGGTGACGGTTAATTTATCACTTGGTATGACAGAGGAGGATTTAGGACGTGTGCTTACCCATGATTATATAAAGGAGCTTGAAGCACGTGGGATTGACCCTTGCGGAGAGGGTGGGGAATTCCATACAACCGTTCTTGATGGACCACTTTTTCAACAGCCCATCACTATTCGCCAATGTCCCATCCACAAAGATGGTGAATATGCTTTTTTACCGCTGGAATTAGCTAACAATAACGTCATGTAGATGGCGTTATTGTTTGATGCTGCTATAAATTTGTTTCCAATAAATTGCCCACTTGCTCTGCCATAACTTGTGGTGGATAGGGCTTACCATTGGTAAACCACCATTCCACAATGCCAACAATGGCAGCCCCCAAAAATTGCAGTGTAATCTCCTGCTTATCCCCCACATCCTTTGTTAATTCCTCTATTACAAACGCCAAAAATATTTTTCTAAAATAGTGTGCGCCTTTACTATCTATATATAAGGTGATTAACTTTTAGACTTACACTCTTTTTCTTCGTTTTCCTGTATACTATTCTTAATAGATATGAAACGGAGAAAAATGATGCGTAAAATTGTCCTAATTCCTGAAGAACAAATTCCTGCTGCTTTAGAAGAATTAAAGCTTGTCATGAAAGAAGAAAACAATCATAAAATGTTCGTTCGCTACCAAGTGATTTATATGTTACTTTCCGGCGAATCGTATGAAAAAATTGTCGACTATACAGGTCTTTCTTTAGCGACGCTGTTCAATTATCGCAAAGCTTATTGTGAAAAAGGGATCGCTGGACTTGGACGTAAAAAACAACCTGGTCGAAAGCGTCATTTAACGGCTGAACAAGAAGCACGAGTCGTCGCGACAATTGTCAACCAAACGCCTAAAGATGCTGGTTTTCCCGTTGAAATGAACTGGACAGCGCCTCTTCTTCGCGATTGGATTGAGCGAACATTTGGTGTGTCTTTTTCTGTACGTGGGACACGTGATTTATTGTACCGTCTTGGTTTAAGTTATACGAAACCAACGTATACATTGGAAAAAGCAGACCCCCTCAAACAAGCAGTTTTCCTTGAAAAATTTGAACAGGCGAAAAAAAACTAATTCATGGTCAAATTGATCGTATTTTATTTGAAGACGAGTCAATGATCCGTGATTACCAAGCGATTTCCAACACGTGGTTTCTTAAAGGTCAACAAAAAATCATTCCAACATATGGCCGACATCAAGGGGTTAAGCTAATTGGTACATTGGATTACGAAACGGGCGATGTATTTTGCGTGCAAGAAGAACAATATACCGCTGTTGAATTCCTAAGTTTTTTAGAAAAAGTCATCGCTCGTTATCCGAATGAACGCATCGTGATGGTATTAGACAATGCGCGCATACACCATGCGAAATTGATTCAACCATTTTTAGAAAAGTATCAAGATTTCTTTGAATTTCTGTTCCTTCCGCCGTACAGTCCCAATTTAAATTTAATCGAAGGACTGTGGAAATGGATGAAGACAACGGTGATCCACAATGTCTTTTACTCAAATGTCGGAAAGATTCAACGTGCTGTCCAAGGCTTTATCCAAATGATTAATCAAACACCTGAAAATACGGTGAATAGGCTGTGCTTGAAACTCTAATTTTCTTTCACCGTATATATAGCATTGTTGTAAAAAATAATGTATGACGGTCAAAGTATTCAAACCATAATAGCTCTGCCTCAACATAATTCATATCCATAGCTAATGTACAAAGCTTACGTAATTCCTCTATATGCTCATCTGTTAATTTATCCAGTAAATCATATTTATCAAGATAATGTAAATAAAAGGTTCTTCTATTGACATCTGCTCGATCGGAA
This sequence comes from Lysinibacillus sp. FSL K6-0232, assembly GCF_038008325.1. NCBI lineage: Bacteria > Bacillati > Bacillota > Bacilli > Caryophanales > Bacillaceae > Lysinibacillus > Lysinibacillus sp. FSL K6-0232. The sequence continues at coordinate 2,050,969 of NZ_JBBOYW010000001.1, forward strand.
ATTTCTTGTATAGTAATAGCATCAAAGCCTTTTTCCGCCATTAATGCAAGAAAAGCATTTTTAATGGCTTTTTGAGATTTTATAATTCTGCGATCTATTTTTGTCATACTAGAAAACACCATACTTTCTACACAATATCAAATTATTTGTGCACTATTGCTCTAATACTAGCAATTTGATTATTGCGAATAGCTACTATTTCTTTTAAATTATACACAGTTGAGTATTAATTCATCAAGGTGAATTAATAGAATGGAGGAATAAGCTATGATAAAAGATAAAGTTGTGATAATGACAGGCGCGTCCAGTGGAATTGGGGAGGCAACTGTCAAGGAGCTTGCTGCTAAGGGCGCAAAGCTGGTACTCGTTGCACGTCGTCAGGAGCGTCTTGCAAAATTGCAGGCAGACATTCAAGAAAGGGTGGACAGGCAGTTTATCAGGTTGCAGATGTGACATCCCCTATACAGATGGAGGCAGTAGCTGCCTTTAACACTTGAGCAGTTTGGACAAATTGATGTATTGGTTAATAATGCAGGCATTATGCCACAAGCATTTTTGTATAAGCAAAAGCTTGTCGAATGGGATCAAATGATTGATGTCAATATAAAAGGTGTGTTGTATGCGATTGCTGCTGTGCTTCCTACAATGCGTGAGCGTCAATCAGGGCATGTGATAAACCTTTCTTCTGTTGTTGGTCATCATATTTATCCGGGCGGTACTGTTTATTGTGCGACAAAGCATGCCGTGCGAGCGATTTCGGAAGGCTTGCGTCAGGAAGAAGCGATGAGTGGGACAAATATTCGTGTTACCAATATTTCGCCTAGAGCCGTTAACAGCGAATTATTAGCAACAACTTCAGATACTGATATGCGCGCAGGCTTAGATGAATTTTATCAAGTAGCGATTGATGCGACAAATATTGCAAAAACCATTGCATTTGCTATTGAGCAACCTGCTGAGGTTGGTATCAATGAAATTATTGTGCGCCCAACCGTACAGGTAGGGTAAAAGGAGAGAATCATGAGTAGACCATATTTATTTTGTCATATGCTTGTTTCATTAGACGGGAAAATTATCGGCTCCTATATGGATACACCTGAGGGGCAAGAAAGTAGCAACGTGTTTTATAACATTGCATTTGGGGAAAAGCCTTTTTATAAGCATCAGGGCTGGCTATCTGGACGTACCACAACAGATGATAATTTCACCCACTATCAAACGCCGAACTTAGATAACACTGCGCCAGCCGTACCAGCAGGAGATTTTATTGTCGACACAGATTTAGACAAATATTATGTATCCATTGACCCATCTGGCAAGCTGGGCTGGACAAGCAATATATTACAATACCGAGATACAAAGGCTCATATTATTGAAGTGTTGACAGAAAAAGCAAGCAATGCGTATAAAGCACTATTAAGAACACACAATATCTCCTATATTATCGCTGGCAAAGAAACATTGGATTATGATATTGTAATGCAAAAGCTTAAAACATTATTTATGATGGATACACTGATGCTTGGCGGTGGTGGTGTGTTGAATTGGTCATTTATCCAAGCTGGGCTATGTGATGAAATCAGTATTGTCATTGCACCAACGGCAGATGGTTGTGCAACAGCTCCCTCATTGTTTGAAACACGAGAGGGCTTATCAACAGCTATACCTGTAGGATTTTCCTTAAAAGCTGTTGAAGCACAGGAGGATGGTAGTGTTTGGTTAAGATATACTGTGAAGAAGGCAGGGACTGATAATGGCAAATGAACATTTACGCAATAGCACAATTTTTCCATTAGGGCAAAAAGTCGAAGCAAACTTTATTGGAGATGCGTATCTACAAATGGTGTTTACGGATGCAGCACCGCTTAATACAGCCATTGGCAATGTAACCTTTGCGCCAGGAGCACGCAATAATTGGCATGTTCATCATACTGGGCAGGTGTTATTAGTAACAGGTGGCGAAGGCTGGTATCAAGAGGAAGGAAAGCCAGCCCAGCGTTTAACAACAGGCGATGTTGTCAATATTCCGCCAAATATCAAGCATTGGCATGGTGCAACAAAGGATAGCTGGTTTGTGCATTTAGCGATGACACCTGGTGAAACAGAGTGGCTAGAGCCTGTTGAGGATGAATGGTTTTCTCAATTATAAGTATTAAAACGTTGTAAAGAAGGGGCATACTTTCTTTATAACGTTTTTTCTTGCTATATTGACAGGACACCGTTAAGTGTCCAATTAGAAAGGGTGGTGGTTGTGAGCCATAATAATCAAGAGCGTGATGTTTATGTAGCCATTGCTGACCCAACAAGACGTCAATTATTGCGTTTATTAGCAGAGGCAGAGGAATTACCACTTCATGAATTAACCGCTCACTTTCAAATGGGGCGCACTGCTGTATCCAAGCATTTGGCGATTTTAAAGGATGCTGGTCTTGTCCTTGCACGAAAGGATGGCAGGGAAACGAAATATCGTTTACATGCTGCTCCATTACAGGAGGTTCAGGATTGGGTCGCATTTTACGAAAGTTTTTGGAAGCAACGAATGGGTCAATTACAACGTTTATTGGAGGAAAACAAATGAAACCAGATGTATCAGTTGATTATCAATTTACAAGTTCTATCGAGCAAGTATGGCATGCCTTAACAGATTCAGATATGCTCGCAAAATGGATATGGAGCAATGATTTTCAGCCAGTCGTGGGACACAAGTTCCAATTCCGCGCAGAGCCAAATGAATGGTGGGATGGCATTGTCCATTGTGAGGTGCTGGAAATTGATGAGCCTCATAAAATATCGTATACTTGGGCAAGTGCTGGTGAAACAACAACCGTTACATGGACACTCACACAAAATGAAGATGGTACAACCCAGCTACGTCTTGACCAATCAGGCTTTAGCGAGGAAACAAAAGCACGTCAAGGCGCAATTGAAGGTGCTAAATATTCTTGGCTAACAATGGGTGAGCAGCTTCAAAAAGTGCTGGGATAGCCTCTAATAAAGAACGCAATTCCTTTTATAGAATTGTGTTCTTTCCATTTTCATTGAAATCTCTGCAAACAGAAAGGACCATCTAATGAAAATTAACCAACTAATCGCCAACAATATTTACCGTCTAGATGTGACATTACCAGAGAATCAATCGCTCGGTATTACTGGGTTATCTGGCTCAGGGAAAACAACATTCTGTCAAACTATTGGAGAAGAATCAAAAAAACGTCTTGTATCGTTATTACCAAAGGCTGAATATCAATATTTATTTCCAGAGGTTATGGAAACCAATTTTAGTGCCATTCAAATGGAGGATATGCCCTTAGTGCTATTTTTAGGGAAATCATCTATTTCCACTAATCCCCGTTCAACAATTGGCACACATACAGGTGTTTTTAAAGAAATTCGTCAGCGCATGGCAGAGGAATTTCAGCTATCGCCAGAGGTTTTTTCCTTTAATAATGCGCTTGGCTGGTGTCCTGCCTGTAAAGGACGTGGCACAACGAAAAATATACAATGCAAAAAGTGTGAAGGGAAGCGCTACAATCCTGAGGTAGAGCAATACAAGATGACATTGCAAGGTCAGCCTCACAACATTTCAGCTATCCATGAATTAAGCGTTGAAACGATTTATGCACTAGCAGGGGAATTAAAGATTAGCGAAGAGAAACAGCATATTTTGCGCAATATTATGGAAATGAATATTGGCTACCTAACATTGAATCGCATTATGGGGACATTATCAGGTGGGGAATTAACAAGACTTTACCTAGCAGAGTTTATGGCAACAAGTGAAGATACGGTCATTATTGTGGATGAAATTTCTGTTGGTCTTGACCACAATACATTGCTAAAAATTTTACAGCAAATTAAACAATTAGGCACTAAAAATCAAATTTGGCTAATTGACCATTCCGATACGGTGCTGGATATGGCTGACCAGCCTGTATTCTTTGGGCCGGGCAGTGGGAAATACGGTGGAAAAATTGTTGAACAATCACCAAGACCTCAGCCCATCTACTGCAAGCGCAATGAGGCAGCTCCTACAGCCTATTATCAATTTCACGATTTATATTGCCGCAATATTGAAATTGATCATATCGAAATTCCAAAAAACCGTCTTGTGACCTTTACGGGTGAATCTGGCTGTGGAAAATCAACACTTGTCAATGGCTGAAAATATTTATAAGGGCGGTATTTTAAAGAGTCTATCATCTATGGCACGCCTCATTTATGGAGAGTATGAATCGAATAAAATTGCGCCTGTTGTGGCGATTGATCTTGAAAGACATTTATATAGCCAGTATAGCTTCCTGTATGAAATGGGCGGGCTAATTAATCATATTGTTGCTGCACATCCAACAAATAAAGATACACGAAGCTTTGACTTTTTCCGTCAAGAAAATCATTGTCCGAGCTGTTCAGGTCGCCTAGAAATTGAAAAATTCGATATGGATATTGTTATACAAAATAAAGACGTACCCTTTTGGGATGGCTTATTACATCCTGATATTATGGAAGTGCTACAATACTATCAGCATGCAAAATTAGCCTTTTTATTTGAGGAAATTAAACGTGAGCTTGGTCAAGATTTAACGAAAAGCTACAATGATATGACAGAGGATGAAAAGCATACATTTTTATATGGCTATTGGGACAAGCCGTTTTATGATAAAGCCACAAAATCATCGAAAAAGTGGGAAGGCTTTAATTTTATTATTGGACGTTATATTGTCATCTCCAAATCCGCTATTAAACAGCAAATTAAAGATTCAAAAGAAAAGATGCCATGCCCAATCTGTCATGGCACTGTGCTGAACCATCAAAGGAAATTGCTGTTTGGTCATACAGATATTCGTGATATCATTCAGCTACCAATTGATGACGTGATGAATATCGTTGGCAAGCTTCCAGTGCTTGACAGGCTCAAGGCAATTGTTGGCGGGGAAATGTCCTTGCTGCAAGATGTGTCCTTGCTGCCGCGAGCAACACAGGTATCCTTAAAAATGCTCGAATTGGAGCTAGCAAGCTTTGTAGGCTATGAAATCGTGCTGCAAAATGCCTTACCATTCTGGGCTACAATTAAAGATAATATTGAAACGATTAGCCATAAAAACCTTGTGACGATCTGTGATTTTGCTAATATTTACGAAACAAGGGAGGCTATGATCGATCAATATTTCACCAATGGCAAATATAAAAAGCTCACATATGTATACGAAGCATTTGGCTATAAAAAAATCGTCACACAAATAAATAAAGTAAAAGCGAGTCATCCTTGTCCATTCTGTAAAGGAAAAAAGGTTATTGCAGAGGACGGCTTGCATGACGGTGTTCAGAAATTATCCATTCCTTGTGTGAGCTGTGGGGCAAGTGGTATGAATGAGGAAGGGCTACAGGAAAGCATTGACGGTATCGATGTTCAGACATGGCTAACAGGTGCTGTGCGTGATGTAATAGCAGAGGGCTTATATACAGAGGATGCCGCAAATATTCCTATTTTTAGCCGTATTCGAGAGTTAAATAAACAACAGATGATGGCGATTTATCACTGCCTTGAGCAGTATCGCTAACAACAAAACTCATTTGCCATAACCACTGGCAAATGAGTTTTTTCTTTATATAAGTGTATCGTCTTACAAGTGTTCATCGTACTATAAGGGAAAGGAGAGGATATTATTGGGAAAAAAGGTGCTGTTATTTGGAGATATTGGTATTGATGATACAGTAGCCTTAATCTATGCATGGCTGAATCAAGAGATTGAAATTGTAGGGCTAGTGGCAGATTACGGCAATGTATCAAGAGATGATGCTGTAGCCAATATTTATTATGTCATGAAGTTATTTGATTTTCCACAAGATATTCCTGTTATTTTAGGGGCAGAGGTGCCATTAACAGGAGAGCAGCCTATCTATTATCCAGAAATTCATGGCGAGCGTGGACTTGGACCTATTATCCCAACCGATGACCATGATATACAAATCGAAAATTTTTTAGAAATCGTCAATATTATTAAGCGCTATAAAGATGAGCTAGTCATTGTGAATATTGGGCGTCTAACCTCACTAGCAATTATGTTTATTTTGTACAACGATTTAATGAAGCATATCAAGGAATATTATATTATGGGTGGTGCTTTTTGGATTCCTGGCAATGTGACAACTGTTGCAGAAGCAAATTTTCATGGCGATCCATTTGCGGTCAATATTGTGCTGACATATGCCAATAATGTAACAATTATTCCATTAAATGCAACGCAAAAGGCGATTGTCACGCCCGGCATGGTAAATTACATTGATTCCTTTGGCAAAACAAAAATTTTAAAGCCTTTAATGGACTACTATACAAAGTTTTATCAGGAGCGTGATCCATCCTTATTAGGTAGTCCTGTGCATGATGCCGCAACACTTATTGCAACAATTCATCCTGAAATGTTTATCTTCGAGTCCTATCCTGTAATGGTTGTTGATAAGCTGGAGGGACCTGCACGAGGGCAAAGTATTGCTGAAACAAGGCATTATGAAAACGAAAAAAACGGTGCGAAAATGCATCGTATTGCCTTTGACCTTCATTATGAGCAATTTTTTCATCACTTTTTAGCGGTCATGACAGGGCATTATTGAATCACCATCTATTCAAATACACCATTTCTTAAAATAACAAAATCAACATGGATATTGACTTTCATATCTTTATACATTTCATGCCATTTTTCTCTTGTCAGTTGCGCATGCCTTATAGAGCTTCTATATTCCTCACCAAAGCCAAAAATATCTGACTCTACCTTTTGACTATGGGTAATTACCCTAGCCAATTCTTTCGTTAATTTGTGCTGAATGACCTTTTCCAGGGCAGCAACACTTTTTGGATTTCCCTGATTAATATCTGGATAGGTTTCTAATATTCTTGCTTTGATTTTCACATTCAGATCAAACTCTGGATTTGTAGCATCCACCAATGTGACTTTTCTTTTGGAATGGATTGCATCAAAGGCTACTGTCATGTCATCAGATGTTACTTTTTGTAAGTTTGATGGGAGGTCTTCTTGGTGTAATATCGTTTCGTATAAGCCAGCTTTAAATGTATCTCTAACAATTTTCACATAAAAACTGTCTGTGGCTGGCAGTGTACTCACCATTTTGCCATCTTTAAACAAGGCTACACCATTTAATTTCACAAGCTCCTTATCCCTTTTAATAATCGGCATTGTTACATCTTTACCAACGGAATAATAATCGCGTGCCACTTCGTGCAATGTACCAGAAATCATATATTCCTGCTCAATGTTTTGTTCAATAAGTCTATAGATATGCTGACCAATATCCTCGATATTTTCGTATTCATATTCTAGTAGGGGAGCTACTCTGTCCTCCACAATAGCCATATATATACCATTGCTAACACTAGCATTTTCCAAATTCGTATCAATATAATAACGAAGACCTTTTTTCGCCAATTCTTCACCAAATAAAATAACCCTCATTTGACCAACAACAACCTTTTTCGATAGTTGTTGATTGGCTTCCATTCGATTGCCCTTACTTGTATCATTTTCTGTTGTCAGCACTTCTACATTACTTTGAAATTCTGGATTGACCTCCCGAATGACCGCTGTTGTAGCTATCTTTTTTTCTATGCCTACATCATAGCCAACTAATGTTGTCAGCCCTATTTTATCGAGAATGTTGGTCTGTGCACATCCGTATAAAAGCACCAATGCTAATAAAAGACTATAAACATTTTTAAGCTTGTTCATTTTTTTGCTCCTTCTTTGTGATGATCTTCTTTTTCAATGCAGCTATAATCCATAACACAATCGGGTAGACAAAGATAACATAAAACGCTATATTCGACAGTTGATTGTTAATCGCATTGATTTGTATACGTGTTTGAATAAATAATGTGGCAAGAAAAATAAAGAAGGCAAATAGCCAAGCAAATTTTGTATGACTAATATTGACTAAGCGAATAGTACCACGATAAGCAGCCCATAAATAAAGACAAAGATTTGGCAAAATAATCAGCATCCAAAAGCAAACTGCCATAAATTCAAAGCGCTCGATAAAAGGAAAGCTAATAAAGCTAAATAATGTTAATGTCGCCCATACCGTTTTGATGATTTCCTCTTTGCTATAATAGGTAATCGAAACGAGCATGACAGCTAAATAAATAGCTGTTGTAGCTAGTAAGCTTAAATGGGCATATTTTTGAACATGCTTTTTATCATTTAAAAAAGGATAAATAACCATTAATATCTCAAAGCCAAGAATCGTAAAGGTCATGGATTTTGCCCCTTTTAAAATAGCGAGAAAATCTGTTTCTAAAACAGGAAGCAGACTGTTTATAGATGAAAATTTTAATGGAAAAGCAAGCATAGGGATAATCCATAAAGACAGGACAACACTAAAGAAGGAAACCCCTACAATCACACGCAGCCCACCCGTAAAGGCATAGATAATAATGATTAATAAGGTTATGGCTAAAAACCATGCTCCAATATTAGGAAAAATCCATGCCTGAATAACCTCAATATAATTGCGTAAAACGGAAAAAAACGCTACAAAGCAATAGAACACATAGAGGATATTTAACATATTTCCAAGCCATTTACCAAAAATATCCTGTTGAATGCCATAAAGGTCATTGGAGCCATATATTTCTAATGTTTTAATCATACAAAAGGTTACAATATGTGTGGCAATACCCGCTAGTAGAACTGAAATCCATGCATCATGTCTTGCATCCTGATACACAATACGTTGAAACCCCTGTACACCAACCCCAATTTGAGCACTGTGCATCACAAAAAACAATAAATAAGTATTGACCATCTCTTTAGGGCTAAGCTGTATAGGCTTTTTCATCTATTTCACCTTCAGTTCAACTTTTTTTCGGCTTGATCGGTTCAGGGTCGAACTTGTAGTCATCTTTCGGTCTTGTTAAAGCAGGTCTTTTGGCTGTTAATGGAATCGGCATACGGATAATACTATCTCGCATTTCCTTTAATCTCGGAGGATAGAAGGGAGACATATATGGTGCGCCCAAGCTTGACTGGCGTAAAAGATGAACGAGTATAAAACAGACAGCAAGCATAATCCCATAAAAGCCCCAAAATCCTGCAAGTATAATAATAGGAAAACGAATAAGTCGAATCACGTTCCCCATCATATAGCTTGGGGAGGTAAAGGATGCCAAGGCACTTAAAGCAATAATAATTAATAAAATATTACTTGTAATACCTGCCTGTACCGCTGCTGTACCGATAACGATACCGCCAACAATACCGATTGTTTGCCCAATTTTAGTGGGCAGCCTTGCACCTGCTTCTCTCAATAATTCAATAATAATTTCCAGCAGCAATGCCTCAAATATAGGCGGAAAAGGAACTAAAGCCCTCGATTCACTTAACGGCACTAAAAAGGCTTGTGGAATCACCTCATAATGAAAGGTGAGGGCAGCCACATAAAATGGCGTTAAATAAACTGATAAAAAGAAGGCGGCAAGTCGTAATAATCGCACAAAGGTTGCAATTTGCCAACGTAAGTTTTGATCCTCCTGACTTTGAAAAAATTCAGTAAAGGATTGCGGGCAAATAATCGCCATCGAGCTACCATCAACAACAATACCGATCTTCCCATCCAACAAACCATCACAAAATCGGTCGGGTCTTTCGGTTAACAGCATTTGCGGAAAAACAGACAAGGAATTATCATCAATCATTTCGGTCAAAACCGCACTATCAATTAATGCATCTACACGGAGGTTCGCAAGACGCTGACGTACAGTATTGACCATTTGATCAGAGGCAATACCATTCATATATAAAAGGGTCACAGCCGTATTTGTGCGTCTGCCAATTTTTATTTTTTCATTACAAAGGTCAGGGCTCACTATGTAACGACGAATTAACGAAATATTTGTAGATAGACTTTCATTAAAGGCAACCTGTGTGCCGATTACTTGTGACTCATTTTCAGGTGTCGATAAAGCTCGTGACTCTCGACTAGCGATATTGGCTATGATTACTTGCGAATAATCTGCTATATGAATCAAAACAGACCCATTGACAATTCCTTCTATCGCTTTTATGAGCAGACTAGCTATCATAGTTTCAGGAATGGAAAGGGCAGCCATCAGGGTTTCGGGTGTGTCGTCTGGCTTATTTTGTACATTGGCTATAATATTATTGTTTAATGTCTGATCGTCCACTAAATTATCGATGTAAATAAGCGTGATATTAGGTGGGAAAGATTGAATAATTAAATCATCTGGATTATTCGTAATATCTTTTATCGATTGAATAAAGTCACCTTGGGAATGCGGAATTTTTTCGACATTTTCTATAGGAGCTTCCCAGTTCATTGTCGTAGATGATTGTTTTTGGTTGAAAGGCAGTTTAAATTTCATATTGAATGATAAGGCTCCTTTCATTAGTTTACTTCGTTTATAGAATTGACGGTAGAAAGACGTTCTATACTTATTTCTTATAAATCGAAATTTGGCTCTACTTTACACAATAGGAAACCCGTCAGATTGATATGCTCTGACGGGCTTTTATTTAAGATTAGCTATTTTGTGTTATGAATGATTCGTTGTTCCTGTAGAGCAAGCTCGATCGTATTGATCGACTATTCTAAGCTTCTTACTCTTATTACGTATCCAAAGCAATGACTTCTATCAAAAATTTATTTTTTATAACCATAGGGGAGAGGACAAATAAAAAAGTCGATTCCTAAAATAGTAGGGAATCGACTTTTTTCTATTGAAATCACTTATTATTTATGATAAATTTATATAGCTAGACTTTGTGTATTCATTTTTACTCACTATTATCTATTCTAATTATAGCACAAAATCTATCGCTAAGTCAACTTCTTATATTGATTTTTTTCAAGAGGTTGCAGCAAAACAATAACAACACAGAAAGTAGGACTGATGCTATTTGACAGAGAGCTTAACTTCCACCCAATCGAAAACACCCTATGGTATGATTGCAATTTTATTTATTGGAGCCTTTGTAGCAATTTTAAATGAAACATTACTGAACATTGCCCTACCAGCAATTATGGATGAATTCCATGTCAAAGCAACGGCTGTGCAATGGCTATCTACAGGCTATATGCTGATTAATGGTATTTTAATACCCGCAAGTGCATTCTTTATTCAACGCTTTACAGATAGAAAGCTGTTTATTACAGCTATGGCGCTATTTACGCTAGGGACATTTCTGGCAAGCGTTGCACCAGCATTTGGTGTATTATTAGCCGCTCGTATGATTCAGGCAGCAGGCTCAGCGATTATGATGCCACTATTAATGAACGTCATGCTCACAGCCTTTCCAGTTGAAAAACGTGGGGCAGCGATGGGGATGTTTGGTCTTGTCATGATTACCGCTCCAGCGATTGGGCCAACGCTTTCTGGCTGGTTAATTGAGCATTATAGCTGGCGTATTTTATTCGATATCGTCCTACCAATTGCCATTTTAACGTTAATTTTTGCAGTCTTTAAATTAAAAAATGTCACACCGCAACGTGCCATTAAGCTTGATGTGTTCTCGCTTATTTTATCAAGCATCGGCTTTGGCGGTCTGCTTTACGGCTTTAGCTCAGCAGGGGACAAGGGCTGGGATCATCCACTTGTCTACGGCACAATTATTATTGGGTCACTGGCATTACTTACATTTGTTCTTCGTCAGCTACGAATGGACGAGCCGATGCTGGAGTTTCGCATTTTTAAATACCCAATGTTTGCTTTATCCTCAGCCATTGCGATTGTGATTGCCGTTGCGATGTTTTCAGCGATGATTTTAATGCCAATTTATGTGCAAACAATTCGTGGCATTTCGCCGATGGATTCAGGCTTACTCATGCTTCCCGGAGCGATTGTAATGGGAATTATGTCGCCCATTACAGGGAAGCTCTTTGATAAATACGGCGCAAGAAGCTTAGCGATTATTGGCTTAACCATTACCATTATCACGACGTATTACTTTAGTAAAATTGATATGGAAACAACCTATGCGACACTTGTTTGGCTTTATACATTGCGTATGTTTGGAATGTCCATGGTAATGATGCCTGTGATGACGAATGGCTTAAATCAGCTACCAGCCTATAATAACCCACACGGCACAGCGATGAATAATACATTGCAGCAGGTATCGGGGGCTATTGGCTCCGCTGTATTAATTACGGTAATGAATAATAAAACTACGGCAAAGGCAGAGGAGCTAGCTGCAACTATTAGCCCAACAGCTTCACCACAGCAACTATTAAACGAGTCAATGCTTCACGGCATTACATTTACCTTCTTTATTTCAACATTGATTGCAGCCATTGCACTGATTCTTGCATTCTTTATCAAGAGAGTTACACCTAGTCATGATAATGCTGTGAACGAGGAAGCGAGCGATCAAAAATAACTGGAAAAACGGGTGATGCGTATTTTAAGCATCACCCGTTTTATATGCTAATGACTTAATCGTTGGATAAAGGCAGTTAATTGTTCCAATGTAACATGATCGTTTACACCAAAGGCTCCATTCCCTGTACCAACTGTAATTTTATTGGAAGCGAGAATGGCTACATACTGATTAGCCCAGTGAGAGTTTGGAACATCCGTAAATTGTTCTGCTGTGCCTTGCTGTTTTAAATGAAAGGCCTCCACTAAAACCTTGGCTAATTGACCTCGTGTGATTGGGGAGCTTGGATTGAATTTTCCGTGCTCATCACCTGTAAAAATGCCCACTTTTTTGAGTGCTTCCACAGCACCTGCATATTTAGCAGATGGCTTAACATCAGGGAAGGTTGTGTTTGTATCAGTTGTATCTAACTGTAGTACATTCGCTAGTCGAAGTGCAACCTCTCCACGTGACGCATAAATACTAAAGTCAATCTCTGCATTTTTTACTTCTCCCAAATCATTGTCAGTGAAGCTAGCAATACGCTTTGCCCCTATGTAGCGAGAAGCCCAGTAATAGGGATCGTTAATGTTATCTATTTTACTCCAGCACTTGTTGTAGCCGAAATAAACTTGCTATCACCTATGTATATACCAACATGTGAAACACCGCTTCCTGAAGTATTAAAGAATACAAGATCACCCGACTTTAAATGGCTCTTTGAGATAGAAGTGCCTTGCTGATATTGAGCTTTAGAGGTACGTGGTAACGAGATACCTAACTTTGAAAAAACAAATTGTGTATATGCTGAGCAATCAACGCCTGTTCTAATATCGTTTCCGCCATATTTATAAGGGGCTCCGATATATTCCTTGGCTGTATTGGTAATATCTGCTGCTGTTGCTGCTTTTGCATCATGCATACCAATGCCTGTGAAAAGTGTGAAAGATGCAAAAATAGGTAGTAACCATTTTTTCTTCAATTAAACCTTACTCCTTTCAAATAGCTTTCGCCTTTGACTAGAGTAAGAATAACATGAAATAGCTAAGTATTATTTTTCAATAGTATTACTGTTTATAATTGACCAGTAAAATTGAAACCTTAATTTCATCTATGTAAACTATCCGCAATAATCATGGTCAAATTTGTTAAAAAAATATAAAATTATAGGATAACTAGTGACATAAGTGTTCACTCCCAAGTTTTCTTAAATTTACACGGTGTAGTTATTTTCTTACTATTAGCTAGGCATGAGCAGGCATAGTTTCATATTGCTTGCCCATGCTTTTTTAGTTGCTATTATACAAATCGGCTTAAAGCTTTTTCTGTATAAGGCATAAAGAAATGAAGGATAAAGCCACCTAAGCAAACCGTTAATATGGTGCCAATACCGATTGGACCATGAAATAGCATCGCCAGCACTAAAAACACAATGTAAATCAATGTTCTAGCAATAAATAAATTTGTATTCATAACATCCTGAATAATTAATGTCAGTCGATCAACAGGAATGGGTGCAAAATTAACATATAAATAAATAGCTGTGCCAAGCCCAATCACAATTAAGCCAATGACAAAGCAAATGACTTGGCTATACCATACGGTTGGCGTTAATAGATCACGCCATAAAAGCAACCATCCATCGATGCCAACTCCTGCTATAAAGGCTGTTACAAGCCCTAGCAATTCAGGTCTTTGCCTTGCAAGAATAGCATTGCAGCCGATTAATAGAAAGGCAATAATAATCTCCCAGCTTCCTACCGTCAACCCCACATGGCTAGCCAGTCCGACCAGCAATGCATCAAAAGGAGCTGTACCTAGATTAGATTGAATCGTTAATGAAATACCAAGCGTTAAAATAATAATTCCTACAGTAAAAAATAAATACCGCATATGTAGTCGCTCCTCGCTTTTATGTTGCAAATACAATAAAATTAAACTATATTGACTATATAGCCTTTTTGTTGTATTTGCAATATAAAAAATTGCGAAGGAGGTGCAGCATGACAGAAATTCTTCGGGAAATTGGTATGATTGCTAGGGCATTGGATTCCATCAGCAATATCGAATTTAAAGAATATGATTTAACAAAGGGTCAATATTTATATCTTGTGCGAATATGCGAACATCCCGGAATTATTCAGGAAAAGCTAGCTGAGATGATCAAGGTTGACAGAACAACCGCCGCACGCGCTATTCAAAAATTAGAGGTCAGCGGCTTTATTGAAAAAAGGAAGGACGAGCAAAACAAAAAAATAAAGCGACTCTTTCCAACCGACAAAGGTGAGGCAATCTATCCGATTATTAAACGAGAAAATGATTATTCCAATAGCGTTGCATTAACAGGCTTTTCTGAGGAGGAGGCAGCGCTTGTTTTCCAGCTTCTTGAAAGAGTGCGGAAAAATATTGAGGTTGATTGGGAGCTTGTCAAAAAAGGACATAAAAGAAACTATTAATGATAAAAGAGGTGGCGTCAATGACAATTACATTAGCAAAATGTCAACAAAGCGATGTAAAACAGCTACAAGCAATTAGTATTGAAACATTCAATGATACATTTAAGGATCAAAATACCCCTGATAATATGGAAGCATATTTAGCACGAGCATTTACTGAGGAACAGCTAACAAAGGAGCTAGCAAATAAATCGTCAGCATTTTATTTTATCTTTGTGAATGAAGAGGTGGCAGGCTACTTAAAGGTAAATGTTGATGAGGCACAATCTGAAAAAATGGGGAACGAAGCACTGGAAATTGAGCGAATTTATATAAGAAGCAGCTACCAAGGGCAAGGGCTTGGTAAATACTTAATGGACAAGGCCATCGAGCTGGCTACAGCACAAAACAAAAAATGCATTTGGCTAGGCGTGTGGGAGAAAAATGAGCCAGCTATCGGCTTTTACAAAAAACGAGGCTTTGTTCAAACAGGCACACACTCCTTTTATATGGGGGATGAGGAACAGATTGATTGGATTATGACAAAAATGCTTGAATAAAACCTAAAAGCCATTATTTTGACGTATATATTCAAAATAATGGCTTTAATTTTATTAAATAAACCATTAATAAACATTTTATGTTTTTACACCCATAATTGTATTTACAAATTTTATTTATAAATACTATAATACAACAATAGAATACATAATATGTTAATTTTAAAACAAAAAAGTAATGATTATAAATCAAAATAGCCAAAAATAAACTTTTTATTAAAAATACATTGTATTAAAAAGGGGGAAGGTGATATATTAATTACAATACATAGAAAAGTAGGCATTAAATTACATTTTTTATTATGATTCGAAGTAAGAAAAATAAAAGGAGTTGTCTTTGAATGAAGAAAAAATTAGTGTCAACAATATGTGCGGCAGGATTACTGATTAGTGCAGGTGCGGCAAGTGCAGGTACTAGTGCTATTTCATACGCCAAAGAACTGCCAGTATTATCTAACAATATCTATTTAGCAACAGGAAAAAAAGATACTAATAGTCAAGCAAAAGTTGAAAATTCTGTAGTCGGCGCTGACTACAAAGCAAATATGTGGATTGTGGATGCTAATGGAAAAAAGGTATCACCGACAGCTACAAAAGTAACTGACAATGATACACGTTCCTTTACAGTTGATCAAAGTGCTGTTGGTGGTAACGTAACCCTTGTTGCAGAGAATGATACTGCAACATATGTCAAGGTAGATATTTCAGGAAAATTTTACCCAGATGTAAAATAAAATGAAGGGGGTTGTCTTTAAGTAGACAACCCTATGCTTAATTTAAGGTGGGGGATAACAATGCTCATTGAATATAAAAAATTATTAAAAAATAAAAATTTTTACCTTAGCCTTTTTTTATTAATACTTATTGTTGTAATCGCAGTCTTTATAGGAGTGAATACGCATAAAGAGGAATATCAATTGGTAGAGAGGATTTATGAAAAAAATGCAACAGTGTTAAGTCTAGTTTCTCCTCATAAACAATGGATTGGCTTCTCCAGTGCTTCAAATTTTGCTTCAAGCCTGTACTATTTCTTCTTTCCAGCAATTATATCGATTGCACTTGTAGATTCTATTTATCGTGAAAAAAGAAGTGGTAATCAAAACTATCTATTTATGCGGATGAATAGAAAGAAATATTATACGATCAAGTTTGCAACAACCTACATAACAGCTTTTTTATTATTTGTACTGCCATTATTACTAGGTGTGATACTAGTTAATCTCTTTACAAATCACTGGGATTATACAGCGTATGCCACTAGCTATAAACAGTTAGTGGAAGGAACAATTATACTACCAGATGATGCTTTTAAAGGAGATATACTAGACCTTTTTTCTGATTTTTTAATTACATCTCCCTATGTATATATGATTTTTTATTATGTACTGGGTGGGCTATTTGCCAGTGGCTATATTTGCATGGGACTAGCATTCTCTATGTTTATTAAAAATCATTATTTAGTAATATTTATGCCACAAATTATTTATATTGCTTGTTGGGGGCTACTGACTGCCTTAGGGAAGCCAAGCTGGGATCCATTTAATTTAATAAGCCCTAGACAAAGTTTAGAACAATTATCGGTTACGGCAATCATCGTCACATTTCTTTTACAGCACTTGCTAGCATTTGCGATTTACTTCATCGGTATAAGGAGAAATCGTGATGTTTTATAAATATATCATGTATAGTATGCAAGATATACTACTGAAAAAGAAGGTATTCTTCATGGTTATATTTTTTATAATAATCATGATGACATTGGCTATTATACCTAATCCTACAATGGTATTAACGAAATGGCATTCCGTGAAAGATTTTATGCTATTGTTTCGCTATGAGTATTTTCATTTGCCTATATTACTTGTCTTATTAGGCTCTTTTTCAGAGATAAATGACTGGATACTGCTAAGAAGATATACACAACGCCAACAAATTGCTTGGCAAAAAGTCTGTTTAGTGTTCATAGTTACTGCTATTTTAACTGTAATTATAACGCTGGGTAGTATTATTTGCACGGCTTTAGTAAAGTGGCTAATTTTCCCCTCTACAATCAATTACAGCTCTTTGTTTTTATATACACCTGAGCGTATAAGGGAAGACTCATCGCTTTATTTTATTTATATGTATTTCTGTGTGACTGCTATTTGTGGTCTAGTGTTTATTGTCCTGCAACAGCTAGTCAAAAATAACTTTTTAAGTATGATTATTGTGCTAAGTGTTGTTATTTTAGATCAGATGACAATAAGCATAATACCGATTTTCTTCTATAGCAGTGAATTTACATCACCTATTAGCTCATTTCTAATATTACTAGCAATTGCTGTATTATTCATTAATACAATTCATTATTTAGTCAATAAACTAGACTTTTATGTGCGAGATGATAAAGAATGAAGACATTTGGATTAGAGTGGAAATTAATACGAGAGGATGCACTTAAAATCAGCTTGATTTGTACTATCTTTCCTATTCTTAGTGCATTATTATTTCTTGATAAAGCAATATTATTTGATAGTATGACGTTACGACAAGCCTTTACAATGCTATTTGGTCAAATTAATCAATTTAATGTCATTTATTGGACATTGTTATGGTTTGGCTATGTTATTTTGCTACAAATTTTATGGAAGCCTCGCTCTAAATATTTTTTATACAATATGCTATTACGTTATCCAACAAAGAGTTGGTTTTGGCTAAATCAACTATTATTAATATTTATTTTTACAGTAGGCTATGTCACACTTTATTTTGTCACAAGCTTTTGCCTCTTTTTATTTTTTAAAGTGCATATACAGTTCAGCTTCTTAATTGTGCTACAAATTGTTGTGATATCCATAAATATTTACTGTCATGCGCTCTTATGGAAATTAATTGAGCTACTGTTTTCAGCAAAAATTGCTACGGTGTTACTTGTTATTATATTTTACGCTGGTGTAAAAGTACCCACTCCCTATATCCCTTTCTATTTTGGAATGACGGAACACTTCAACCCCAGCATATTATTCACTGTTTTATTAACTGAAGTATTGCTTATTTGTATGATGAGTATATGCATTATACGCATCGGATTAAAAAAAGATTATTATTAAGGAGGTTACGATATGTCTATTGAAGTATCAAATGTTTCAAAGGTCATTAAAGGGCGAACAGTGTTACAAAATATTAATTTTCACTTATCACAAGGAAAAGTATATGGCTTTGTTGGGCACAATGGCTCAGGAAAGTCGATGTTATTTAGGATTATTTGTGGCTTAGTGAAGCCTAGTACAGGAACAGTAAAATTATTCGAAGATGTCTTACATAAGGATATTTCGTTTCCTAAAAGTGCAAGTATCATTCTCGAAAAACCGGGGTTTTTAGAGCACTATTCAGGATTTTTGAATTTAAAATTTTTAGCGGCTATTAGAAATCAGATTAATGACCAGGATATAAAAGCAGCGATCGAACAAGTTGGATTGGACCCAACAGACCAACGTCCAGTCAAAACATATTCTCTTGGTATGAAACAAAAACTAGCGATTGCGCAAAGTATTATGGAAAAACCCGATATTATTTTACTAGATGAGCCAATGAATGGGTTGGACGAAGATGCTGTGCAAGCGGTATATGAAATCATTAAGGCTGAAAAACAACGAGGTGCGACAATATTATTAACTTCGCATAATAAAGTTGATATTGAATCCTTATGTGATCAAGTATATATGCTGCGTGATGGTGTATTGACGGAGAAGGTTATATAGTTTGGACAGAGGCTGGGACAAAACCCATCTCTAAACTAAAAAGCCGGTGAAAGGCTAATTTGCTACTTGAAAGAGTTGGCTTATTTGAACTGAAAGACAAGGATTGTCGGTTGCTTTCAGGGGGACAACGTCAGAGACTTAACATAGCACGTGCTTTAGTACGAGAACCTAAAATTTTATTACTTGATGAGCCTACTACTTATTTAGACAAAGAGTCTCGTATTATGTTAGAGCAATGTGTTAATGAATTAAGAACCCTATACAATATGTCAGTGATTCTAATAACACATGAACAAGATGCAATAGAGCAATTTGGTGCTCGAGTAGTTCGTCTTCAAAATGGATGCATGTATGAAGAGTTGAGGTAAAAAAGATGAATGTATGGCAGTATTTTGAACTTCCGGTTTTTCAAAAGGCATTATATGCATGTATATTGTCTGGAACTTTTATTTCATTACTGGGTATTGTAATAGTGATGTTGAATTTGACTACAATTCGATTTGCTCTTATGCATATGGCTTTACTCGGGGGAGCTATCGGTTTAATGTTTGGTACTACCCCTATTACAGGGGCTATGGGTGGTATTGTGTTGGGATCTCTATTACTAGGGCCTTTTTCTCGAAAATTAAAGATGGACACAGGGTTAATTGGCGCTTTTTTTATGACCGGTGCTATAGCTATAGCATTCCTAATATTTTATAGTGCTGGTATACCAGCTATGGATGTATTTGGGTTGTTTTCGGGTAGCGTACTTACCATGACCAAGTGGGATTTAATATTACTAACAGTATTATCATTAATGGTCGTAGGGTGCTATTTTTTCTTTTATCGAGAACTTCAGCTACTGTTTTACGATGAAGTTCAGGCAGAATGGCTAGGTATGCCAACAGAGTTAATAAAAAATATATTGCTCTTTATGACTGGATTGGCTATTGGCATAGTGATGAAAATTGTTGGAGCACTGATGATTGACGCCATAATATTGTTGCCTGCTCTATCAGCGCTAAGAATTTCAAGAGATTTCAAACAATTGTTACTTTTGACTTCTATTTTTGGCATGCTTACAACCTGTGGAGGTCTATTTCTTTCAATAATGTTAGATTTTCCTATAGGGGCAACAATTGCGATTGTGGGTGTAAGTTTACTACTAATCACATTGCTGTTCCGACGTTAAATAATAAGAATTAAAAGGGGTTATGAGATGAAGTGGAATAAAACTATAATGTATTTTTCTCTGTTTACTGTTATTTCATTGTCAGGATGTGGAAATGCAAAGGAAAGTGAAAATACATTGAATGACCATAGTACAGGTCATTCTGAAGAGAATCATGGCACACAATCTAATGAACATAGTCACAATGGTCATGAAACAAGTGATCAGCAAAGCAATAAACCCGTAAGCCTTTCAGAAGTAAAAGGTGTAGTGGCTTCTACGAGTTTAACCGCAATGATAGCAAAAGCAGCTGGTGCCAAGAATGTGACTTACATAGCACCGTTAGAATTACGTCATCCTCCAGAATATGACTATCGCCCAAGTGATTTGTCAAAAATCACTGACAGTTATATTATTTATCTTGGTTATGAACCATTTATGAAAAAAATTGATTGAATCTTCAAATATTTCTTCGGATTTAACAGCGGTTATTGAAGTAGATAATACACCTGACGGTTACCTTAATGAAGCCAGAAAATTAGCGAACATTTGGGGTACACAAGCTGAGGAGGCCAAGTGGGAAGAAGAGTTTAATAAGGTGGTAGAAGAACTAGAACAATTGGCCAAAAAACAAGATGTATCCAAAGTCAAAGTGATTTCTCAAGTTTACATGACTCCATTAGTTAAATGGTTTGGTTTTGATGTTGTTGGGGAGTATGGTCCAGAGGAATTAACGGCTGCTCAACTAAAGGATCTTATAGCTCTAAAACCAGATCTTATTGTTGATAACGCACATATGCCACAAGGGAAAGGCCTTGCAACTGCTTCAGATAAAACAAAACTGGTTGAATTAAGAAGTTATCCAGACGGAACTTTAAATTCAGTTCAGGATATTTTAATCTATAATGCTAAGCAATTAGAAATTGTAAAATAAAGTGAAATGTAAGTACGTAAGTAACCTTAATACTTGAGTATGGTATTA
The DNA here is from genome assembly GCF_038008325.1 of Lysinibacillus sp. FSL K6-0232. Classification (NCBI taxonomy): domain Bacteria; kingdom Bacillati; phylum Bacillota; class Bacilli; order Caryophanales; family Bacillaceae; genus Lysinibacillus; species Lysinibacillus sp. FSL K6-0232. Next base: position 2,072,225 of record NZ_JBBOYW010000001.1, read on the forward strand.
CTAGTCACATCTAAACAGGTGTGGCTTTTTAGTTTTTAATATAACAGTAGAGCAACAATTGAAGTAAACCTATAATAGGGGGAAAATATGATAAAAAGATAAATTGATCAGAGTTATTTATATAGTGAATCTATTTTGAGTGCATTACAATTTACATTAGATTTTATCTATGAGCAGAAGTTTTATCTCGTAGTTTAAGATAAACCTTTTCAATCAAATGAATTGATATATTGTTTTAATAACATAGCAATCCCGTTTAACCTAATAGAAAAACGGGATTGGGGATTACGTTATATAGAAAAATGATTGGTACAATTAATTTTATTCTGAGGTAGATTCAATTCTTTCTTCTGTTCGTGGATGTTCGTCAAGATATGGGGATAAATAGGCTTCTCTTAATTCATGTCGCATCCACCCCATTATACCTATTACACAAATGAACACAATTATAGAGGCTAGAAAAGAACTAGCAGAATCTTTGTAGCCTGCTACATATAGTAGCATACAAAGAATAACAGTCAATACAATAGAAATAATAAGTAAAGAAGTTAACAATAAATCCTCGCCTAAATAAAGCATACGAATATTCGTATCAAATGAAAATAATAATATGAAACCAGCTACCAACTGAACAATTGTAATCCAAAAGCCTACTTTTGCACCAAGAAGTTTTAATGATTGCTCATGTTCCTCTAATCTCTTCTGCTTCCGCTTCTGATAAGCAAAATAGACAAACATATAAAATCCACCTGTTGCTAAACTTGCTAGCATGAAATGAAGGTAACGTTGCCAGATTTGAGGATAATAAAATAAGCTTTCAAAAAAACCATTTGCTTCTCCCCAACGATCAGGATATAACATAGAAGTTACATTGACAATAAAAATAAGGGGTACAAAGAATAAAATCAACATTGCCAATAAACCAATACTAATATGAAGTAATTTTTTGGTTTGATATTTATCCCAAGTGAACTTGTAAATGTATAACAGAAGAAATGCAGTAATCAATAGGATTAATAAACTCATCCAAGCCTTTCCTATTAAAATAGTTGAAGAATAAAAATATTGTGTATACAAGACACTCACAATTAGTAATGGGCCAACTCCTAGAACGACTGCAATACTCTTATGTATTGAAGCATGAAATGAACAAATTTGCGCCATTTTATCAAATAAACTATTTTTTTTGATCATACTCGTAATTTCTAATCCAACTGCTCCTGCAGTCAATGAGATTGTAAAATTCACGAAAATGATATGAAAAATAAATGTCGCAACGATAAGAATTTCTAGTAACCCAATAGGTGCAGGTATTGGTAAAGGGTTATCTGAAGAAATTAAAGCAAAACTTAAATACTTCATTTTGTAGACACCTCTTTTTCTTCTTCAAGTACTGTTAAAATATAAGTAGCTAAAGCTTCTATTTCTTTTTCAGTTCCCATAAATGGAGGCATTGCTACTTGTGCATAATGCATATTCGGAACAAAGGACATAATGGCTTCCTTATCCCAACCTTCCATTCTACTAGACAAGGCTCTTGTATCTCTCCATCCATCTATTGTATGACAGGTAATACATTGACCAACGAATACATCTCTACCCGCTTCCACCATATTGTTGTCATTTACTTCTTTTTCTTTTGCCCATGTAGCATTAGCCAGAAAACCTTCTTTTTTTAGTTTTTCTTCATTTTTTGCTAACATCCCATTCGCATACATATAGTTATAGATAATATAGGGTTTTCTTACAGTTTCCCTTACTACTTCAAATTCCCCAATAAAACCGATGGATGAGAACATCACTGCTATTGATAGAATCCACGGGACTGTTTTTGGACTTTTTACAAGCCATACTAAGAAAATAATAAGTATACTAAATCCTAAGATATTTAAACTTTTGAAGATGACCTCGGACATCCCTGTAGACCAGACAATCATATTATAAGCTTCAGTTGGAATGGCCCATAAATACCATAACCCTGTGATAAAAGTCATAGGTAAAGAGATAGCACCCCAGAATGCAAATACACGAAAAACTTCTGTACGTAAAGCCTTATCTTTAATACGCCAACGGATAAAAAATGATACTAAAGATATTGCCAACATGATTGCTAAAAACATGCGGAATCCAAGTGAAGGGAAGTAGGTTGGATTGAGAAATGCATTCCAAAATGAAAAAGTTTCAATCCAACGCCCTGGTGTTAATTTTGCAGCTAAGACACCCGTAATGATCACCATTGTTACCCATGAAGCAACACTTAGTGCTACGCCCAGCATGATATGTTTACGTTTACGTTCGCCTTCTTTCCATTTATCCCAAGTATAATAGTAAATAATAAGTATAATTACTTCTGAGATAAACGCTCCCCATTCAACCACCCATGCCCAGAAAAAAATACGTAATAGAGAAGAAATTGAATCTGGTTGTATGACTGTGGTTGAAAACCAAATGCCTACTCCGGTCATCGCTCCTATAGTTGTAGTAATGATTAAAACCCACTTCAACATTGTTTTTGCTACTTGATCTAATTTCTCATTCTTCTTTTTCATCGCTCGATATTCAGTCGATACAACTAAAACAGAAGTACCTATCGCGACGCCATGGCTAATTATCACATGAATAATTGCAATAAGAGCAATCACAGTGCCATTACCAAACCATGTATAATCCACGGATGGAAAATTCATATTACCCTCTTCCTTTCATTTTTTAATCAAATGCAATGCAATCATACAAAATAGTTTTGAAAATCGAATGAGTAATATGTGAAATTGAAAGGAACTATATTTCATTGTTTTGTCAAAATAGTTTAAGTAACAAGAATTTCTTTATACTGGGTTCTCTTTATTAGCCCTTTTTTTATAGCAGTCCCATAGGTTATACTAATGAAATTCTATTTTTTGTTGCTTAAAGTTCATTTGAATTTCTCAATTGTTTTTTATAATGGTCATGTTAATAGGAACAATATAGTTAAAAAATGAAGCTTTTTTACAAATAGGAGGAAGGATATGAGTATATGGAGTAAGCAAGCTAGTCCACCATTATATATATATGGAACTGAGGCTAATCGATTTATTACCTCAGCAGTTCAATATTTTCCTAAACAAGCCAAAATTGCTGCCTATGAAGAGAAAGAGGGAGCGAACGCGGTTTTTTTAGCGAAGCTTGGACACCAGATAACAGTTTATGATTCAACTTCATCTGGTCTAGCAAAGGTGCAGTTATTAGCAAGAATGAATGGTGTATCAATCATTACAATAAGAGCAGATTTAATAGAGTATGAGCTACCTCAAGAAACTTATGATGGCGCAATTATGGTATTTGGTCATTTTCAGCACAAATTCCAATTAGTGATATTGGAAAAAATAATGAACTCTATTAAATTAAATGGTGTTTTTATGTTTGAGGTCTATGAATATGCGCAGCTTTTATACAATACAGGAGGACCAAACGAAATGGCTTATTTATATAATGCTGAAGATATATTAAGGTGGGCTAGGCGTTATAAGCTAAAACATTACTTCACAGGGGAAGTAGAACAATATGAAGTTTCTTTCCAAACAAATACTCGCCGTGTCATACAAGTTATTGTAGAAAAATAAGACATTTATTTTACAATTCAAAATACATTTTTTTAAGATCTCAAAGAAATAATAAGGTGGTGGTAGGAGCGAATCTTCACGTAATCCATTTTAACTATTCAAAAAGAATATTATTGTCACTTTAATTTCTAATTTTTTTCACAACTTTTTAGTAAAGTGAATATGTCTAGTAAAATAATTACTTTGGAGGTAAAGGTATGAAGAAAGTTTTTCTAGTTGTTCCATTTATGCTAGCTCTTTATGCATGTAATGATGATAGTACAACAGGAACGAACAAAGACACTAAACAGGAGCCCACACATGAAGAGGTTGTTTCAGAGCAACCGAAGAATGAAGTTACATATTTAGCATCCACTGCTGAGTGGAAAATAGATGATCGTCTACAAGAGCCAGCAGAGGATACTGTTTGTGAAATTTGTAATATGAAAGTATATACAAAGGACCATGACCTAGGCGTTTTTTCTGCGCAATCTGTTAAACCTGATGGATCGATTGCATTTTATGACGACATTGGCTGTTTATTAAATGCGGAGTTGGTTCAAAATCAAACGAATGAAAAATTTGTGAGAGATTATATAACATTAAATTGGATAGATGTTGAGGAAGCTACAGCTGTTAAAACTGATATGAAATCCCCTATGAACTGGGGGTATATATTCTTTGCCTTTGAAGAAGATGCAAAAGCTTATATTTCAGAAAATCCAACCGCAAAAGTTGAAGAATTAGACGTAATTAAACAAGCAGCAAAAGAACGTCGTGAAAAAATGATGCAAGAAAAAGGGGACCATGAACAACATAGTGAGGACCAGCATGGAACTGAAGAAACACATAGTCACTAATATGAAAAAGGGCAGTTTACTTGCCCTTTTTTTCTGCATAGTTGGATTTTCAACACCTGCATATGCTCAGAGCGTACAACAGCAGATCGATAGTCTCTCGTTGGGGGATGTTTTAGAGCTAGAACCAGGGCAATATTCAGAAAATTTATTAATAAAAAAACCCATTAAAATATACGGAAACAAGGGGGTTAAATTCACTGGAAAATTAGAAATAAAAGCTGATGATGTAGAGGTTAGTGGTATTCAATTTCTTGGAGAACAAGGGGTTGTTGCAAAGAAAGTTGAAAACATCAAAATAACTCAAAGTTCATTTCAAACAAAAAGATTTCCTATTTATTTCGATGGTGTAGAAAATAGTGAAATTGCTGAAGTAGACATTATCGGTAAATCCGGCCATTATTCAGAAAAAAGTCACGGTATTTCTCTTTATAACTCAAAAGGTATTCATGTTAAAAATAATAGTATTACACAAACACAAGACGGAATTTATTTAGAAAATAGCAGACAAGTTACAATCGAAAAAAATACGATTACGTATGGACGTTACGGTACTCATATCATGTATGGTAGCGATATGAAATTGTTTCAAAATAACTACGCCCATCATATAACGGGTGTGATGTCCATGATGGCAAAGAATGTAGATATAGAAAAGAATACAATTAAACATCAAAATGCTTTAAATAGTTCTGGCATTACACTTTATCAAACTTCTAAAGTAAATGTAATCAACAATATCATTCGTGAAAATTCTATTGCAGTTCAGTTACAGCAGGCAGATACGGTGGATATGTCTAGCAATATATTCGCTAGTAATTTGTTAGTACTTAAAAACATTCAACCCAAAGGTGTCCTTGTTACAAACAATCAACTTTATGGAAATGTGCTAGTTGCTTCAAGTGGTTCTGATGGAATAACACTTATAGGGAATGTTTATGATGATTACGAAGGGGAAGATTTCGACGAAGATGGCTATGGTGATAGTGTTTACATTGCAACTTCTACATTTGGTAAATGGGTATTAAAAAATGAATATTATCAATATTTTATTGGAAATACAGCCACTGAATTATTAGAAAAAATGGATAATAAACTATCAAAACCAAATTCTTTAATAGATGAGAAACCTATTGTTCATAGGGGGCAACCTTGGCAATTATCATTTAAAGGGAAACATTTTAGCATTGGCGTTGCATTACTGATTGTACTAGTTTTTAGTTGGAGGAAATTTAAATGAAAAAGATCATTTTATTAGTAGTAATTGGACTTTTTTTGATAGGGTGTTCGGAGAAGACCATAGAACCTCGAGATATTGATCCAGAGACGGATATTTGTATTGTTTGTAACATGGGTATTACGCATCCTGATTATGCAGGGCAAGTAATTTTCAAGAATAATGATTATTTAGTGTTTGATGATCTAGGTTGTTTAATTGAATATTTGAAAAGTCCAGAGCAAGAAGTAGCAGCAGCTTATATCAAATCAAATGATAAGCAAGAATGGATAGATGTGAAAACGGCAGCTTATTTATATAATGAGGATTATTGGACACCCATGAATTATGGTGTACTTGCCTTTGCGTCGATTGGAGACGCAGCAATTTATGAGCAAGAAAATGGTGCGGGTAAGCCTCTCGGATACGAAGAATTAGTAACGTCATTTAATTGGGGTGTGCATGAACATTGATTAAATCGGAAATAAAACAGCTTTTCCGGAGTAAGTGGATTTACATGTTGCTTGGTATTTTTATTGTATTATTTGTTGCTATTTTGATGTTGCAACAGTTAAACACGGATGCAGGTGGATTCGATCGCTTTCAAGCCTCTCTCTTAAATTTATTACTTTTTTTGTTTCCTTTATTTATTTTGACAATAGGCGCAATGAGTATAGCTGCTGATATAGAATCAGGTTGGTATCAATTAATACGATCATATCCTGTTAGTATCGCACATTATTTAGGGGCAAAATATGTTGCATTGGTATCCATTTTTTTATTTGCTTTAGCAACTACAGAGGCAGTTATTTTAATTGTAGGTTCTTTCTTTGGTGGCGTTCATATAGATACTCAATTTCTTTTATTAACGACTGTTATTATCGTTGTTTTTAGTGCTATAAGTGTAATGATTGGCGCTTTTTCCATACATCGATTACAGGCATTAGGTTTTAGTCTAGGGCTATGGGCAGTTTTTACATTATTAAGTAATTATGTAGTAATGGCAATTGGAACCATTATTCCAAAACATGTCTATGAAAAAATAATCTATACACATGTTCATATAAATATTATTGAGTGGCTCCGATATGTCTATTTAATTCAAATCGAACAAACAGGTATTTTAGGGAAGTCGTTTTATTATTTATCACAGTTTTACGAAACTAGTCTAGGGATTGGCTTGATATTAGGTATAACAATATTATGGTGGTTTATTCCTCTTTGTCTTGCTTATTTTAAGTTGAAATGTAAGGAGAGCTATAGATGATAGAGCTACAAAAAGTTGTGATTACATATCGTAAAGGACAACAAATTGGTCCAGTTACCTATCAACTTACAAGTGGGAAAATTGTAGCTTTAGTGGGGGAGAATGGTGCTGGTAAAAGCACGCTAATGAAACTGATTATGGGACAATTACCCTTAGATAAAGGGACTATAACTGGCATTCCAAAAGGAAGAGTTCGATATATGCCTGATGATTTAAACTTTCCAACTACACTAAAAGTGAAAGAAATTATTGAGCTTTTAGGTAAGTTAAAGGGGATTACTAGTAAGAGTCAAGATGATATCTTACAGTTAGTTGATCTATTCGAGCATAAAAATAGTTTTGTTAGTGAGCTTTCAAAAGGAATGAGACAACGTTTAAACTTTGCACAAAGCCTGCTAGGCGAATGTGATGTGTATATTTTAGATGAACCTACAAACGGTCTAGATCCGTATTGGATCAACAGAGTGAAATCAATTTTAAAGGAAGAAAGAAATAAAGGTCAATTAATCTTATATTCTACTCATCTACTATCAACAGTAGAGGAGATTGCAGATGAAGTAATTTTCATTCATAAAGGTAAAATTCTTGCCTCAGGTAATATTTCGAGCTTGAAAAGACAATATGCTGAAGAATCTTTAGAATCCCTATGGTTGAAATTGTATTTAGGGGAGGAGATGTCTTGAAAAATTGGCTTTCAGCAAGTGTTGTTTTAATTTTAATTGGTATTGTCTTTATTAGCTATTTAGATTCAGATAAAACAGAAACTTCTAAAGAAATAATTGATAGTACAGTTAAGACAGCCGATATACAACTTTCAGATAGAGCAGTGCGAAATTTTGAATTGCCAAATCTCACAGGCGAACAAAAAACATTATACAATTATCTAGGTAAACCGGTTGTCCTTGTATTTTGGGCTACCTGGTGTGGACCTTGTAATGAGGAAATGCCACGCTTGCAAAATTATTATGAAACAAAAAAAGATGTTCAAATTTTAACAGTCAATGCAACTGATACGGAAGCAAGTAGAGAAACCGTGACTAAATATGCTAATAAAAAGGGATGGGATTTACCCATTTTAATGGATGAAACTGGAGATATCCGAAAGCGATTCGGTGGTTTTACAATACCCACTACAATATTTCTAAGCGCAAATGGAGAGATTGTTCATGAAGTTTTTGGACCCATTGATGAGGCATATATAGATGAAATTATAAAAAGCTTGTAAGAACGATATTAACTAAATATTAACAATAAAAACCAGGTGCTTATTGTTTTAACACCTGGTTTTTATTATTATGAGTATACTTTATTGAATCGTTATTTACTTCCTTGAATGGAGGTTTTATTCCTTTTTTTGTAAACCCAAAAATTAGTTCGATTAAAACAACTACAATAAGAGAAATTCCAAAGAGTGGCATAATGACACCTAGTAAAATCATGAAAATACAAAATGGAATAGATATTTCTTTTGGCATAGGTGGTGCAGAAATCATACCCTTTTGTCTACGTAATAACCATGTTTTAAAGCCAAGGTAGATTAAATATAAAAATGCTAGACAAATAAATAGATTGATTATTTTATTTGGCCAACCAAATAGATGTCCTTCATGTAATGGAATTCCCCATGTAAACCACTTTCCTAGAATACCATATTCATTATATCCGACAGATGAAATAAGTGAGCCAGTGTATTGGTCAAAATAATTAGTGACTTCTTCATTTGGATTTACATCCAAACCTGTTACACCAGTGTTTGAACCCTTCGCAACTGTAAAAACACCTTCTTCTGAGCTAGGTAAAATAATAGAATAAGGTTTAGAAATGTTTTCACTTTCAACATGCTCCATCAATTTACCAACTGACATTGCATATTCATTCGAATAATCAGGAACACTTTGAGATCCTCCATGACCTGCATGACCTGAATGATCTTCAGAATTAGAAGTGGGCATTTCATTTTTACGAGTAGCCCATGGAATTTCATTGATATCAGATGTTGGTGGATTTGAATTCAGTTCAGGAATTCCGATGGATGGATTTTGTTGTGCAGCTGTGTAGATAAAGTTCCCCATAAATGCTGACCATGGTAAGCCTGTAAAAATAATAGCAATCATAGGAATTGTGATAATAACACCTAAAATACTGTGCCATCTCCGGGATCGAATACGAGATGTTTCTGTCTGCACTTTCTTCCATATTTTCTTTCTAAAAGTCATGTATAGGCCTGATAGCAACAAGAAAATAGCCCAGCATGCAGCAAGCTCCACTAAGTAGTTTACGAATGTCCCACCTATGAATAAAGAGCTATGAAGATTACGCATGATATTTGAAAATGTATAGTTTGCATCCTGACTATCTACTACCTGATTATTATCATCTAAAAAGACATACTTTTGTTCGCCTTCACTGTTAGTCATCGTTAAGCGCGTATTATAAGGTTCGTCTAAAACTATTACTTTACTGACAGTATAGTCACTAAATTTTGCCTTTGCTTGCTCAATCCCTTCATCGATAGTAATGCTTGTTGTTTCTTTACTATCTCCAAAGAAAGCATCAGAGTAGAGCTTGTTCTCAACGTCTGTGTAGAATAGGTACCCTATACCACTAATTGTTAAAGTAAGTAAGAGGGGAGTAATAAATAATGCAGCAAAAAAGTGCCATCGCCAAAAACGATTGTATAAATTCTTCATAAAGCCTCCTAAAAAAATATAATTTCACTTACAAGAATAATATACATTTGAAATGTGAAATATAGATGATATTTTTAAGGAGAATTTATGTTTATATATAAAATTTATATTATTTTGAAGAAAATTTTTCATTAATATGTAAGCTGATTTTACATTGAAATTTAATAAAAGTTTATGTATACAATAGGAGAAGTAGCAAAGTAATTCAATTTAAGTATCTCAACTCTTAGGTATTACGATAAGGAGGGTTTAATTCTTAATATAGAAAAGAGTAAAAGTGGGAATCGAATCTTTGACGATGAAGCTATTTCAGGTTTAATTACTATTGAGTGTCTGAAAAAAACCTGAATGTCTATAAAACACATTAAAACTTTTATAGATTGGTGCCAAAAAGGAGATGAATCATTGAAAGATCGTCTAGAAATGTTTTTGGCCCGTAGAAAAGCACTCCAATCTCAAATCAAAGAAATAATGCTATTATTTATCATTACATTACGGGAACATAAAGTGAATGCCACACACAAAATACGAAATGAAGAATAAACATTTGCTATGCGGTTTCTTTTTTTATATATAGAAACATTTGTTTGAGTGAATCCTATGAGGAATAAAAAAGAAGACACCAAAGTCTAAACTTTTTTGATAATTAAGTAAAGTTTAGACTTTGATGTCCATGTACACTAAAATATCTCACTATTATAAGTATACTTTTCAATGAAATATAACTTCCTATAATTTATATTATGTAAACTAAAATTATTTGTGAGGAGTTGGAATAAAGAAAAATATCCCTCAATCCTCTTATTCGTACCGACGCGCATTGGCATTCCCATGTACCTACACCTGATGTAACAATGAGCAGTTTACATTAGAAACGAGGGAAAAGCCAATCCAACCCACTCCTCTAGCGTGTTCTTCTGCAGCAAAGCACATGGATATATAAAACTTATTCTATTAATAAATTTTTTGAACTTTTATCTAAAAAATCACTTATTAAATTAATACTATAAAGCATAATATAATACGAATCATACATATATTGATTTTAGTATTTCATTAAAGTAGAAGACTATAATTATCCTAATGTGAAAATTATCTATAAAGATAGGATGATGACAATCATTGAAAAGTCGGTTCTTGCTATGGTTATATTACGTGTATTGTCTGGAAGTATTGAAGTAAGTGCTGGATTGTTGATGCTAAAGTTGAATAATTTAGAAAAAGCATTCTATATTAATACAATGCTTGCATTGGTTGGTCCAACTGTTTTAATCGTAACGACAGCAATTGCATTATTTGGACTAGCTGATAAAATTCCGGTGACGAGAATCATTTGCCTATTTACGGGAATAACACTAATTATTATTAGCTCACATATTAAGTAAAAATAATAAATGGATACAAAATAATGTTTATTAGATTGCTGCTGTAGCGTGTAACGACGCTGCATTTTTTTGTATAGGTAACCTCTAATTGAGTGTGTCGCACACACTTATTCCGTTGTGGCGTTGGTTGACCATCACAACCTCCCTCATTCAAGGTCATATTACCCCAGTGCCCCTTTTATAATTTCTATTCTCAGGCTCTACCCATATTGGTAAATAAGTGTAGCCTATCCATTCATCCCAAATTCCATATGCAGCTTCATGTACAAGATATGAGGGGAAACCTGAACTTTCACTATATTTTAAGTTGGGTATAGTAAGTTCTTTTGGTTTCCAAGGTTTTATAGCATTCCTAATGCACATTAAAACATCGTCCGAAGAATATTCTTTATTTAGACATAAGTGATAGCCTAATATACAACGGGTAGCAACATCTATTATTGATAAAATCCAAATTCTATTTAAGGTATCAACTATTTCATCTCCTGCAGGTGTTGTATATTTTACAGATAATGCAACATCTATTTTATGTCCATCAAATTCTACCTTTTCATAAGGACGAATTGGCGTTTGTGTTTGAAATTCTGTGAAATTCGCACCAGTATTTTTAGCTAACATTTTCGATTCTTCACCGGATCGAGCTGCTACAGCAACAAAATGTTTATTTGACAGAGATTTTAAATAGCGTTCAACAGATTTATAAGCTTTCGTTTGTGTATTTAATGGATACTGATTAAGTCCAATACCTAGTTTAATACAATTTCTCATAAACCTTTGATGAATAGTTTTAGTGCTTAAATTTCTTTCCCTTACCTCCCCCTTTTTATATACGTTTAAGAAATCTTTTTCAATTTGCTCTTTAAGACTAGGGTGTTCTTCTAATAATTGTTCGAAAGGTGCATTAATAGTTGATTGAACTCTCATGTATGGAATTAGTGCTCTGAAACCGAATAATCGACCATCCGTATGTGTTTCTAAACATCTCTTAAGTAATCTATAGACTTCAGATTTTTTAATTCCATACCTTGAACAAATATTATCAATCGTTTCGTTTCGTTCAATATACGCAACAACAGCTGTTTTCTATTAATGTAGACTTCTTTCTGTTTAGCAGTAAGACTATCTTCTAGTACACTTGGCCACTCTAAAATATCTGATTTACTTATGCTTTGATATTTATTAGAGTATTTCCCCATTGATCTGTGACACCTCCAATTTAGTTCCAAAATAACATGTATCTAAGTTCGCGTTTATTTGTCCCCTATACAATAAAAAAGCGATATTTTTTAGGACAACAGTATTATCTACTTTAAGTAAATCCGAAAATTCAGAAATTTCTAGTCGTTCTTTAGCTTTTATAATATCTAGGTAACCATCTAATGCAACGAGTTCCTTTATATCAACATTTTTTTAAAATGCTTAATAGAGACTTATAGTTTGATAAAAGTAAACGATTTTCACGAACTTCTCTTTCAGTTACTATTCTATGTCTAATACAATTTTTTGTAGCCCATAACTGTTGAATCTCTATTTGCTCTTTTACTTTATTCTTAGTTAAATCATTAGAGTATTTAACTTCGACTATTTCTTCATCACCATTATCATAAAGAATCCACATATCCGGTATAGAAGTTCTGATAGTATTATTGTAGGGAATTTTAATTAGAAATGGTTGTTCGCAAAAGTTGACGATAGATGGATTACATTCCACTGTCAACCAATTATCATATTCCAAATCGCTATAAAGAAATACTTCTCTATCTATTTTAAGGCTTTTTGATTTCCAACGATTATTTCCATATTTATTGGAAATATTCGTTACAAGAGGTTTATTCACATGAACCACTCCTTCGTAATCTATAATATTTTCAATATTATAAATAGTTTAAACTTTAATGTCCAAAAATACGAGTAGTTTATATTTAGATGTCTTCAAAAATAAAAAGTTTAGACTTTACTGTCTAATTTTCTGGACAGTAAAGTCTAAACTAAATCATCAAATATGTTTATTTTATTGGTTTTATGTAGTTTAGACTTTGGTGTCCTTTTACAAGATTAGACCAGCTCCAATTGACTGGATGTATATTATTTTTTGATAAAATAATACAGCAGTCACATGGACTACTGCATTATTTGCTCTCCTTAATAAGAGCTTTCATATCTGCGACAATGCTTTCGACTGGGACGTCTGTTGCGCCATCATAATCTTTCACAACTGTGCCATCCGCATTAACTAAATAGTAACGTGACATATGTATGACCTGGTCTGAATTTGGATCGTTTTTAACAACTGAATTAAAGGATTGACGTGCAAATTGTTCAATAAATTTTTGCTCATAGCCCGTTAGTAGCTGCCATTTGCTTTCATCTACAACATTATAATTGCTTAAGTAATTCGCCAATACCTCAGGTTGATCTACCTCAGGGTCTACACTAAAGGCAACAATTTGATAATCCTTCATGCCTTTATCCGCTAGCTCCTCCTGAATGCCTGTCATATTAAACGTCATTGGCGGACAGACGGTTGTACAATTTGTAAAGATAAACATTGCTAGCCATGGCTTCCCCTTTAAATCCTCTAATTGTACTTGCTCATTGTGCTGGTTTGTCATCGAAAAATCTTGAACCTCAATATTTAATGATGGCTCAAATTTATAGCTGCCACACGCCGTTAAAATACTACTGATTGTTAGTATTAAAAGCAGTACAATACGTTTCTTTTTCATTATCATTACTCACTTCCCTTCAGTTCACCATCTTATTTTATGCATTCTAGCAGTTAAATACAACATAATGGTCTTGCTGCGAACTGATATTGCCGCAAATTTGCCAAACAAAGCAATTTTTTTAAAAATTTTTTAAAGCTTATTTTTACTATTTCTTTCAATAGCATCTAGTTGTTATATAACAACTTTTCCTATTTTTTAACATTCTCGAAATCTTAATTGTACAATAATAAATTACAGAAAATTCTCTTTTATGTTTAAATTTCGTCCTATACTTCTTATTCTCTATTATAAATTATTTTTAAAATACTATTTCTATAGAAAATTTCTTTCGCTTTCCTAAAAATTTTTTCTAGTAAATCCTTATTATTTCTATGTTATTCCATTCTTTTATATTTAACTAAAAATTTTTAAAAATCGAAATTTAGTATTGCATTATAGAAATCTCCCTCATAAAATAAGTGAATATAACGACGAGTCATCAAGAAATATGTCGTTTAAAACAGAAATATATAACTTTAGGGGGAATAATAATGGCTAACGTTTCAAACACAAAACAGGGGCAAGCAATTGATTATGATGCAATTGAAGCAATGGAATCGTTCAATCGCTTTGTAAGAAAGAAAAACACCTTCCTGTTCTCGATTACAGCAATCTTTCTAATCCTTTATATCTTGCTGCCGATTCTTGCTTTCCAGCCTGTACTACAACAAAAATTCTTTGGTAATATTACGGGTGTTTGGGTTTATTCTGCAGGATTATTTATTATGACAATTGTGCTCTGTACGGTATATGTAAAAAAAGCTGCTTCATTCGATAAAGCTGCAGCTGCTGTGCTAGCAGAGTATCAAGCGAAAGGCGGAAAATAAATGAATTTAGTATCGATTAGTTTCTTTTTAGCAATTGTTGGTTTAACGCTTGTTGTTACATATATTGCAGCAAAGCGCACATCCTCTGCGGCTGATTTTTATACGGCTGGCGGTGGTTTAAAGGGCTGGCAAAATGGATTTGCCATTGCAGGTGACTATTTATCTGCAGCAGCATTTCTTGGGGTGTCTGGCGCTATTGCTTTAACAGGCTTTGATGGTTTCTTCTTCTCTGTTGGTTATGTAGTAGCCAATTTAGTGCTGCTTTATGTGATTGCTGAGCCTATGCGTAATTTAGGTCGCTATACATTAGCTGATATGCTGACAGCACGCTTTAATGAAAAGCGCATTCGTGGTGTGGCAGCATCAGGCACAATTATTATTGTGATTCTTTATATGATTGCACAGCTAGTAGGTGCTGGTGCGCTTATTAAGCTACTATTTGGCATTGAATATTGGATTGCGGTATTAATTGTCGGTGTGATGATGACAACCTATGTATTATTTGGTGGCATGACAGCTACGTCTTGGGTACAAATTATTAAAGCAAGTCTTCTATTATTTGGGACAGGCTTATTAGCAACATTAGTGTTAGTAAAATTTGATTTTTCACTCATGAAAATGTTCGATACGATTGCGGTCGATCATGGTGAGGAATTCCTTGTACCAGGCATTAAATATACAAGTACAATTGACTCTGTTTCGATGATGATGGCTTTAGTTTTAGGGACATCAGGTTTACCACATATTTTAATGCGTTTCTTTACAGTAAAAGATGCCAAAACAGCACGTGCCTCTATTTCTTGGACAACTTGGATTACAGCTATTTTCTTCTCATTAACAATTTTCTTAGGCTTCGGTGCATTAAACTTTGTAGGGCTTGATCAAATTCTTGCCGAAAGTAAAGCTGGCAATACGGCTGCCCCACTGCTTGCACATTACTTAGGTGGAGATGTATTGATGGCATTTATTGGTGCTGTAGCCTTTGCGACAATTTTAGCGGTTGTATCTGGCTTAGTATTAACAGGAGCTTCTGCTATTTCTCATGATATTTATGGGGAAATTATTAAAAATGGACAATTAACAGAAAAGCAGCAAGTAATCGCTGCTCGTACAGGCTCTATTTCGATTGCGATTGTGTCGATTATTTTAGCTTTATTTGCGCAAAGCTTAAATGTTTCATTCCTTGTATCCTTTGCATTTTGTATTGGTGCTTCAGCGAATTTGCCTGTCATTCTTTATACAATTTATTGGAAAAAGTTCAATTCAACAGGTGCTGTAACAGCAATGGTTACAGGTTTAGTATCATGTTTAGTTTTAGGGGCAATGGGACCAAATGTCTGGAGTCCTGTTGAAGGCGCAGCTATTTTTGTGGGTACTCCACTTGTGCCACTTGCTGTACCAGCTATTATTACGATTCCACTAGGCTTTATTGCAGGCTATCTAGGGACAATTTTGTCATCTAACAAAGCAACGGATGCAGAGGCAGAGCGTATTTATAAAGAAATTCGCGTAAAGGCAAATACAGGTGTGTCTGTGTCAGATGTTTCTCATTAATTTAACAGACTGAATTTCTATTCAAAATTTACAGAAAAAGATGCGAAAAAAACGATTTTTTGTCGATTTTTTCGCATTTTTTGTTATTGAATTTCTACTAAATTACTTATCGAACAATATTATTTTACTTCCAAAAAACAGAAAAAAACCAGTATTCACTAGGTAAATAGTGTTTATTTTCGCTTGAAAAAACATTATTATTTTGTAAATTTACCCTTCTGTTTTTCTTGAAAACCTAGATTTCCCTTCGCCTCATTTATTTATCTGAATATTCTAAAACCCTTTGAATGCTAGGTTTCTAAACGCTTTTTCTCTTTTAGGACTATTTTCTGAGAAATTTTTTTTGCATAATTTTTCTGAAATGTATTGCAATTTCGTGAACTGTTTCATAAAATGAAAATGTGAATTCACTAAACTAGCAAAAATAAGTCTTAAGGCAGAAAAAAAACACAAAATGGGGAATGTTAATGGCGAACAATCAAACAAAAAAAGAAGTCGTAATTGATTATGAGGCAATTGCAAAGCAAGAGTCATTCAAGGCACTTGTACGAAAGAAAAATTCTTTCCTGTGGTCTATGACTGTCATATTTTTAGCAGCTTACATGATGTTACCAATTTTGACATCATATACGGAAATTCTACACCAAAAGGCATTTGGGGAGATTACTTGGGTGTGGATTTACTCTGCAGGACTATTCCTTATGACATGGGGGTTATGTCATTTATATGTAGCGAAGGCAAATAGCTATGACAAAGAAGCAAAGGCGATTATTGCCGAATATGAAAACGGAGGTGGCCGCCGATGAGCTTTACAGCTATATTTTTCTTCGTAGCCATTGTTGGTTTAACATTAGTTGTTACATGGTGGGCATCTAAGCGCACATCTTCAGCAAGTGATTTCTACACTGCTGGTGGTGGTTTAACAGGCTGGCAAAATGGACTAGCTATTGCAGGTGACTATTTATCTGCAGCATCTTTCTTAGGGATAGCTGGTGCAGTCGCATTATTCGGATTTGATGGTTTCTTCTTCTCTGTTGGTTATTTAGTAGCTTACTTAGTGGTATTATACATCGTAGCGGAGCCATTACGTAACCTTGGGAAATTTACATTAGCTGATATGATTACAGCGCGCTTTAATAATGCAAAAGTTCGCGGAACGGCGGCTTTAAGTACAATTACAATTGTTTTATTCTACATGATTGCACAGCTAGTTGGTGCAGGAGCACTTATTCAATTACTTTTAGGAATTGACTATTGGATCGCCGTATTAATCGTAGGTGTGATGATGACAACCTACGTACTATTCGGTGGTATGACAGCAACATCTTGGGTACAAATTATTAAAGCCTGTCTTTTAATGTTAGGTACTGTGATTATTTCCTTCTTAGTATTACTGAAATTTGATTTCAGTATTGCGACAATGTTTAGAGAAATGGCAACGGCTACGGATAACGGTGCAGCATACTTAAATCCTGGCTTACGCTATACAAACGGTATTGATACAATTTCGATGTTAATTGCCTTAGTAGTAGGTACTGCAGGTCTACCACATATCCTAATGCGCTTCTTTACAGTAAAAGATGCACAAACAGCTCGTTCATCTGTAATTTGGGCTACTTGGATTGTAGGTTTATTCTATATATTAACAATCTTCTTAGGCTTCGGTGCAGCAGCATTCGTTGGAAAAGAAGATATTATTGCAGCTAACCCTGCTGGTAACATGGCTGCTCCACTTCTTGCAGACGCACTTGGTGGCGATATTCTATTCTCATTCGTTTGTGCGGTAGCATTTGCGACAATTCTAGCGGTAGTAGCAGGTCTTGTACTTTCGGGTGCATCTGCCCTATCTCATGATATTTATGGTCAAATTATTAAAAAGGGTAAAATTTCAGAGAAAGAGCAAGTGCTTGCAGCTCGTATCGGCTCAATCACAATCGCTGTTATTTCTATCCTATTAGCACTTGGTGCACAAACATTAAACGTTGCGTTCCTAGTATCGCTTGCATTCTGTATTGCGGGTTCTGCTAACCTTCCAGTAATTATTTACACAATTTATTGGAAACGCTTTAATACAGCGGGTGCTGTAACAGCGATGTTAACAGGGTTAATTTCAGCATTAGCGATCGTAGCTGTATCACCAAACGTATGGAATCCAGTTGAAGGTGCTGCTATTTTCGTTGGTGAACCGTTAATTATGTTAACGAACCCAGCCCTTATCTCTGTACCACTAGGCTTCCTTGGTGGCTTTATTGGCACATTGCTTTCTAAAGAAAGTGATGAAGCGAAATATCGTGAAGTGGATGTTAAAGCAAACACAGGTATTTCTGTACAGGACGTATCTCACTAATACATGTAAGCACCTCGTAAGTATCATACTTACGAGGTGTTTTTTAGAAAGGAAGGCATAAATATGTCACAATCAAAGGCAAAGAAGAGGCGCAAGCATATAAAGCGCACAAGCGGCAAGGATGTTGAAAAGCATCGTCAATCTACCTCATTTAGCACACATGAACGAATCACCAAAACAAAGCGTGAGCAATTGGAACAGGGGCACACTAAATATAAAAAGCAGTATCAGCACGATTAAATCGTTACCGATACTGCTTTTCAGCGTTAAAGTTGATAGAAATTTTTTGTATTTTGCATCAGTATATATGCCGCTTCCTGTGCAGTTATCCCCTTGATCGCCGCAATCATCCGAATGGTTGAATGCATCATCCATGGCGCTGTACGCTTACCTGCAAAAGGCCCCTCAAACGGCCATGGACCATCTGTTTCCACCATCATCAATTCAATCGGATAAGCTTGAATTAATTGCTGAATCTCTTCCTCATATAAGCAATCAGGCGTGATGGAAATAGCGTAGCCATGCTGAATCAGCCGTTGCACCACTGCCTGATCCCCTTTAAACCAATGAAAATGCGCTCGCTGAACCTGATGCTTTTCAAGTAAATCACAGGCAATCATCGCATCCTCATACACTGCATGTAAAATAATTGGTTTACGAAGCTCCTTTGCCAAGACAATAAAACGCTCTAGCAAAGCGATATAGGGAGCATTGTCAATCGCCTGTTCCTGCCTTAAATAGTACGGTAAGCCTACCTCACCTACTGCGACCATATGATCCTGATAACGACGAATCCACTTAAACAATGCATCCTCATCCATCTGACTAAGTACAGGCTGCTCGGGATGAAAGCCAAATGCTGCCTTTACCTTGCTATACATTTTGGCTAATTGGTGTGTTCTTTGGCAGGAGGATAGCTCCATACTCACAGCAATCACAGCGTCTACCTCATCCAGCAAGGAAGGAATTTCTTCATCCTTATATTGCTCTAAATGAATATGCGCATCAATCAGCATAGATATCCTCCTTTTCTTCCTGTAAGTATGTAAATAGCTGCTGCTTCAATGCTGTAAATGCAGCAGAATGGCGAATCTCTCCTTGCCGTGGTCTAGCAAATGGCACAATAATTTCTTTTTTGATGGAGGCAGGGCGTTTCGTTAATATAAGAATACGATCCGCTAAAAAAAGCGCTTCCTCAATACTATGGGTGACAAATAAAATCGACTTACGATATTGCTCCCAAATAGATAAAAGCCATGCCTGCATTTCAAGTCGTGTAAATTCATCCAACGCTGAAAATGGCTCATCTAAGCATAAAATAGGCTTATCACTCACAATGGCACGGATAAAGGATACACGCTGCTGCATCCCCCCTGATAGTTCATGGGGATATGCATGGATAAAGGAAGCAAGTCCAACCTTTTCTAACCATGCCTTGGCACGCTCTCTATCGGGCTTACCTGTAAGCTCCTCCACAATCGTGACATTCTCTATAATCGTCCGCCATGGCAACAAAGAAGGCTGCTGCGGCATATAGCCAATCGTTCCCCGCTTGTGCTGAATAGCCTCACCATTTAATAAAATTGCCCCTTGATCAATGGACGATACACCACCAATTAATTGAAAAAGTGTGCTTTTGCCACTGCCTGAAGGCCCAATAATCGCCACAAACTCGCCATCCCTCACCTCAAAGGATATATCCTTAAGAACTTGAAGGGTATCAAAGGACTTAGCGATGTTTTGAATGCTCAGCATTATAGCCTCTCCCCTTCACCATAAATTTTTCAAGTAAACGAATGCTACTAAATAACAATAAGCTTAGCAAAACAATCGCAAAAATCGCCACAAATACCCGATCTGTGCGGAAGGAGGACTGTGCTAAGGTCATATATACACCAATTCCCTTTTTAGCACCAAGCCACTCAGCAATCACAGCGCCCATCACACTGTAGGTAGCCGCAATTTTAACCCCTGAAAAAATAGCTGGATAGGCATAGGGCCATTCGAGCTTCCAAAAGGTTTGTGCCTTGGATGCACCAATCATTTGAAAATAATGCTTTAGTGCAGCGTCAGTTTGACGAAAGCCATCCATCGTTGCAATCACAATAGGGAAAAAGCAAACCAGACAAATAATAATTAACTTTGGTAATAAGCCAAAGCCAAACCAAATAATAAGCAGTGGTGCTAAGACAAGAATCGGAATATTTTGCGACATAATAAGAATTGGATAAAACAATTCCCGAATAAATGTAAAACGATGCAGAATAATAGCAACGATAAGACCGCAGCCAATCCCAATAACAAGCCCTAATAACGCTAATTGCACCGTTGCTAAAGCATGTGGTATAAAGGTTTGATAGGACTGGAAGCCTTCTCGCACAATGACACTTGGTGCAGGCAGTAGCCATTGAGGAACTTCAGCCACATACACGATTAGTTCCCATATGAATAAGAGGAAGGCGATAAAAAATATCGTCCTTCCCTTGTGTAACGCTTGTTTCATTACTGATATTTCTCCGTTAATGTATGCATCGTAATACCAGATGGCTGATATAAAATTTTCACCTGTGTAATTACATTAATAGCACCAAGTTCAATCATTTTATCATTCATTTTCTCAATAATTTGCAGCAATGTTGATAGCTCCCCCTCCATTGTTGTTTCAAGCGGGTGTACCTCATACTTCACACCTGATGCATCAATAACAGCAATAGCCGCATCAACATAAGGAATAATATCCTCATATTTTTCTGTTTTCGGAATAATTTGTACACTAATTAATGAATTTGCCATATTAGTTTTTCTCCTTTTTCGGTAAGAAATCATTTGTAAAGGCTTGCTCAGCGTTAAAATCGCCCTCTAACACCTGATTGCTTGCCATCCACTTTGCATAGTTTTCCCAAACAGCTAATTTTTGCTCACCCCATTGTACAGCATCATCCTGATACTTATCTGCTAACCATTCTTGACTTTTATGTACCAGCTCTTTATCTAAGTCAGGAGCCGCTTCTAGTAAAATATCAGCCGCCTCGCTAGGATGCTCGATCGCATATTCATAGCCTTTTGCTGCCGCAGCGACAAAAGCCTTCACCGTATCAGGATTGTTTTCAATCATCTTTTCATTTGTTGCCAAGACAGGTGTATAATAATCAAGCTGCTCACTATAATCCGTTAAATACAACATATTAATCTTTTCTCCACGAAGCTCTGCCTCAATGCCTGTCCATGCATAATAAATCCATGCAAAATCAATATCCTTTTGCATCATGGTGAAGAAATCTAAATCGCCTGCATTCACAATATCAAGCTTATTGATATCTGCATCTTCCGTTTGCATTAAGGATTGCAATACCGCTTGCTCAAGTGGCGCACCCCAGCCACCATATGTTTTCCCTTCAAAATCCTTTGGCGACGTAATCCCCTTAGAGGCAAGAGAAGCAAAACCAGATGTATTATGCTGAATAATCGCAGCGATGGAAACAAGTGGCACATCCTGTATACGTGCCTGTGTAATCCCTTCCTGATAGCTTACACCAAATTCCGCCTTCCCAGATGCCACAAGCTGATCAGCTCCTGCCTCACCAGGCATTATAATCTCGACATCTAAGCCCTGTTCCTCAAAATAACCAAGCTTTTCGGCTACATAAAGCCCTGTATGGTTCGTGTTTGGTGTCCAATCAAGCACAACAGAAACCTTTTTCGGTGCATCCTTTGCTTGCTTATCCTCCTTCTTCTCACCACAGCCTACGAGTGCAAGCAGTGCAGCAACTGTCAATACAATAAATGACCATTTCTTCATGCGAAATCCTCCTAGTTTAAAATATAAAAGCGTTCATACAATGAATGTTAGTACCAGAAGAACATTGGCAAAATGCACGTGAAGCCTATTTATAACACCATCTATAACCACACGCTGCACCAAAATAAAAAACGTCTAGGATTTCTCCCAGACGTATCACAATCAGCTTCCAAAAATTTTCTTTTTTGAATAGATGTTCCCTACGCTGGTACGAGCCAAATCAGGTTCAAAGGGTCAGTGCCTATCGGACACAATCTCAGCTAGCAACTACTAGCCCCCCTACATTCTTTCACTATGAACTTTTCGTTGATTATTATACCCATAGATACAACAAGATAACAAGCATATTTTTATTCGTTCTGCTATGAAAGGCTTAAGCTTTTCTTTTTAATTGAAAAATATCACGGTCATGCTGCGAAATTTTAATATCGAAGTAGTCTAAATCTTCCTTTGTTGCTAATGTTGCTAACTTTGTCATCATTTCCGAATGATATTCAGATAATTTCCCCGTTTGCTCATAGACAAGATGCTGTTTTGCCTCTATGCCATCTAAGCGCTCATTTGTTTTCTTCTGCTCCGCTTGTAGACCTTGAATATCTATCTTCATATCCTGCATATCTGTTTTAATATTTAGGATATCTGTTTTTGTATCCTGAATATCCAACTTCATGTCTTGCATATCGGCTTTGATATTTAGAATATCTGTTTTTGTTTCCTGAATATCCGACTTCATGTCTTGCATATCGGCTTTGATATTTAAAATATCCGTCTTTGTTTCCTGAATATCGGCTTTCATGCCTTGCATATCTACTTTGATATTTAGAATATCTGTTTTTGTTTCCTGAATATCAGCTTTCATGCCTTGCATATCTGCTTTAATATTCAAAATATCTGTTTTTGTATCTTGAATATCGGCTTTCATGCCTTGCATATCTGCTTTAATATTCAAAATATCTGTTTTTGTTTCCTGAATATCCGACTTCATGTCTTGCATATCTACTTTAATATTCAAAATATCTGTTTTTGTTTCCTGAATATCTACCTTCATATTTTGGATATCCACTTTCATATCCCCGATATTCGTTTCCATACCTGTTACTTTTTGCAGCATTAATTCAAGTAATTGGCGATCTGTCATCCATAAGCTCCTTTCTTAGTTATTTTAAAATTTCCTATATTTTCGATGTATTGCCATAATCCGACACTATTTTATATCTCCCTATGTTTCTATCATATTATAGGCTATTCGGTGAGTAAAGCGAGGAATAGATAATTTTCAAGATAGAAAAAACACCGCCCTGTATCGTGATACTAGGCGGTGAACCTGTAACTAGCTTTCTTCTACGTCTTCTTTTTTGTCAATCACGACATGCGAAATGGCGCCATCTGTTGCAATATCAACCTTAAAGGAGCCGTTGGAATGACGGTCTGCACGTGTTAAAGCCCGTACATCCAAGACCTCCTGTACACCTTTTTCCGTTTCAATAACCACCCGCTCCTGATCGGTAGCCTGCACAACGGCAACAATACGGTGTGGATTTGCTTTTAACTCGGTCAAGACCTTAAGCCCGCGTTTTGCTCGGCTTGCCATCTCAACTTCCGTCACATTCATTTTCTTAACAGCTCCGCGCTGTGTCACAATAACAACATACTGTGTTACATCAGGCTGTAACACAGTGACACCCACTAAGGATTCTCCCTCCTTTAATGTGATCCCTTTTACGCCACCTGTTTTAACACCTGTTACAGGTAATTCTTCCATTGGGAAACGAATAGCATAGGCAGTATCCGTTGTGAGCATCAGCTCTACCTCATCTGTGACAGGTGCGGCATAAATCATTATATCGCCAGCCTTCACATTCATTGTTTTAATGGGCTTTGAATAACGAGTTACAGCATAATCGGCTAATGGTGATCGCTTAATTTGACCATCCTTTGTTGCTGTAAGAATATATGTGTTTGGCTGCTCAAAAGTGGCAAAGCCATACGCAGCAATAATAGATTCATCCTCACCTGTTGGCACAATGCTAGATATATGCTGACCGAGTTCCTTCCAGCGAATATCAGGCAGCTCATGAACAGGCTGATAAATATAATTGCCTCGATTTGTAAAGAGTAATAGATGGTGCTGTGTATTTAACGTTGCCTCATACAATAAATAATCCGAATCCTTCATGGCACAATCTTGCCCATTGGAAGCGGCATGTGAGCGTGTGGATGTACGTTTAATATAGCCATCCTTTGTTACAGTGACCACCACTTCCTCACTTGGCACAAGCACATCTAACGTAATTTTAATTTCTTCAATTTCCTGCTCAATCTTCGAGCGGCGAGGTTCTGTAAAGCGTTTCTTAATATCTAGCAACTCTTGTTTAATAACGCGCACAAGCTTAGCCTCACTTTGCAGAATCCCCTCTAGCTTCGCAATTAATTTATTCAGCTCTTCCTGCTCTTTACGCAGCTCTGTAATATCCGTATTTGTTAAACGGTATAATTGCAAGCTAACAATTGCCTCTGCCTGCACCTCAGTAAAATCGAACTTCGCTTGTAAATTCTGCTTGGCATCCTTTTTATCATTAGAAGAACGAATCGTTGCAATGACTTCATCTAAAATAGATAGTGCTTTAATTAGCCCATCAACAATATGTGAACGATCCTTTGCTTTTTGTAAATCGTAAATAGAACGATTTGTGACAACTTCCTTTTGATGGGCGATATAAGCATCCAATAACAATGGTAGGGTCATCATCGTTGGACGACGATTATGAATGGCAATCATATTAAAATTGTAAGCAATTTGTAAATCGGTTGTTTTAAATAAATACTGTAAAATGCCTTGCCCTGGCACATCTTTTTTCAGCTCGATGACGATACGTAAGCCTGTACGGTCGGATTCATCGCGAATTTCGGCAATTCCTTCTAGGCGCTTATCGACGCGTTGCTCATCAATTTTTTTCACAAGATTTGCTTTATTGACATCGTATGGCAATTCCGTAATAACAATTTGCTCCTTGCCACCCTTAATCGGCTCCACAACAGCCTGTGCGCGTACAATAATTTTGCCACGACCTGTTTCATAAGCCTTTTTAATGCCTTCAACACCTTGAATAATGCCACCAGTTGGGAAATCAGGTCCCTGAATAACCGTCATTAATTCATCCACTGTAGCAGTTGGCTTGTCTAAGCGCATTAAAACAGCATCTAACACCTCATCTAGTGCATGTGGTGGAATATCTGTGGCATAGCCAGCAGAAATCCCTGTTGAGCCATTGACCAATAAATTTGGGAAGCGTGCAGGTAGCACCGTTGGCTCCATATCCTGATCATCAAAGTTCGGCACAAACTCTACCGTTTTCTTACCGATATCTCGCAGCATTTCCGCCGCAATCGTAGAAAGTCGTGCCTCTGTATAACGCATCGCAGCAGGCGGGTCCCCATCCACTGAGCCATTATTTCCATGCATTTCAATCAGCATATGACGCGCTTTCCAATCCTGACTCATACGTACCATCGCTTCATAGACAGAGCTATCGCCGTGTGGATGGTAATTCCCAATCACATTCCCGACGGTTTTAGCCGATTTACGGAATGGCTTATCATGTGTATTGCCCTCTGTATACATTGCATATAAAATACGGCGCTGTACAGGTTTAAGACCGTCACGTGCATCAGGCAACGCGCGGTCTTGAATAATATATTTACTATAGCGACCAAAACGGTCACCCATTACTTCTTCTAAAGGTAAATCTTGAAACTTTTCCGTACTATTCATGCTTGGCCCTCCTCCTGCTGGATGAATTCATTGTCTAAAATATTGACATCATCCTCCATGCCGAAATCGACATTGGCTTCAATCCATTTACGACGTGGCTCTACTTTATCGCCCATTAATGTTGTGACACGTCTTTCTGCTCGTGCACCATCCTCGATTGTGACACGAATTAATGTACGTGTTTCAGGGTTCATGGTTGTATCCCATAGCTGGTCTGCGTTCATCTCACCAAGCCCTTTGTAGCGCTGTAGTATGTAACCCTTACCCACTTTTTTAATGGCCTTTTGTAAATCGCTTTCTGTCCAAGCATATTCAACCACTTCTTTTTTCCCTGTTCCTTTGGACACTTTATACAATGGTGGTAGTGCAATAAAGACCTTGCCTGCCTCAATAAGTGGGCGCATATAACGATAGAAAAACGTTAATAGCAGCACTTGAATATGAGCCCCATCCGTATCAGCATCGGTCATAATCACAACTTTATTGTACGCTGAATCTTCAACGGAGAAATCTGACCCAACACCTGCGCCAATCGCATGAATAATCGTTGAAATTTCCTCGTTTTTCATAATATCTTGCAGCTTTGCCTTTTCGGTATTAATGACCTTCCCGCGCAATGGTAAAATCGCTTGGAATGTGCGATCACGACCTTGCTTCGCGGAGCCGCCCGCAGAATCGCCCTCGACCAAATACAGCTCGTTTCTAGCAGCGTTGCGTGATTGTGCAGGCGTTAATTTTCCTGATAAAATCGTGCTACCCTTTTTATTTTTCTTGCCATTTCGTGCATCCTCACGCGCTTTTCGAGCCGCCTCACGCACTTGCTGGGCACGAATCGCCTTTCGCACAAGAGATGCCGATAATTCTGCATTTTCCTCCAGCACATATAAAATTTGCTCAGATACAACACTATCTACGGCAGAACGAGCTTCACTTGTACCAAGTTTACCCTTTGTTTGTCCTTCAAATTGCAGTAAATGCTCTGGAATTCGCACAGATACAATGGCTGCTAGACCTTCCCGAATATCCGTTCCTTCTAGGTTTTTATCCTTTTCCTTCAGCAAGCCAATTTTTCTTGCATACTCATTAAATACACGTGTGAGTGCCGCTTTTGCACCTGTTTCATGTGTGCCACCATCACGCGTACGCACATTATTGACAAAGGATAAAATTGTTTCCGAGTAGCCATCGTTATATTGAAAGGCAAATTCTACTTCAATATCATCTTGGATACCTTCTACATATTTTACAGGATGTAGCACATCCTTTTCTTCATTCAAATACGCAACGAAAGCTTCAATGCCGTTCTCATAAAAGAACACATCCTTTTTGCCTTCCTCGCGCTCATCAATTAATTCAATTTTTAAGCCCTTTAATAAAAAGGCTGACTCGCGTAAACGCTCTGCTAATGTATCATAGTTAAATTTCGTCACAGAGAAAATTGTTTCATCTGGCAAAAAACGAACAAGTGTTCCTGTTTGCTTTGTTTGTCCGATGTCTTCAAGCGTTGTCACAGGATGTCCACCATTTTCAAAACGCTGACGATAGATTTTCCCGTCACGATGAATCGTTACCTCTAAAAACGTTGATAGCGCATTCACAACAGAAGAGCCTACACCATGCAAGCCGCCGCTTGTTTTATAGCCGCCTTGCCCAAATTTTCCGCCAGCATGTAACACAGTAAAAATAATTTCAGGCGTTGGCTTTCCCATTTTATGCATCCCTGTCGGCATCCCACGCCCAAAGTCACGCACACTTACACTTTGATCATTGTGAATCGTGACAATAATATGAGCCCCAAAGCCAGCCAGCGCTTCATCCACCGCATTATCTACAATTTCATACACAAGGTGGTGAAGTCCACGGCCATCCGTTGAACCGATATACATGCCAGGTCGTTTGCGTACCGCTTCTAATCCTTCTAATACTTGTATGGCGTCATCATTATAGACGCTCGGTGACTGTTTATTCGTCAAAAAATTCCCCTCCAAAAAACAAACGCATGTTCTATTACTATTCTCATCCTAATCAATCATAGCATTTCCTGTCAAGCACTAGCGACAAGTCGTTGTTATTTTACTTTGTATATAGTAAACATCTGCAACACTTGCTTAAAATTGGGATTTCAACAACACAGCTAGCTACTTATCGTCCGTATCATTTGACGAACCCTTTCATATTTAGTTGCAAACATTTGAACGGACAAACTAGCGTCAGACTTCTATTCTATCAAAGGAATGATCGATTGACAAAATGACCATTATCCCTATATTTACCCAATTACTCTCTAGTAGTTGGATTATCTATTGAATTCAAGGCTTGCTACGAATTCTCCTTCCGAACATTGTAGATTCGCAAGAAAAAGTGTAAAATACTTGTGACAAACTATTCGTTATCAAGTGAAGGAAAGGAATCCACCTTATGATCAATGGACTTATTATTTTATGCGCTTATCTAATCGGCTCTATACCTTCTGGATTATGGATAGGCAAACTTTTTTATCATACAGATATTCGTGAGCATGGCAGTGGGAACCTAGGTGCAACCAATACCTTTCGCATCTTAGGGAAAAAGGCAGGCATTGTTGTAACAATCATGGATGTTTTAAAGGGGACAGCTGCTGTTTTATTAGTGGCATTGCCTTTTTTTGCAGATAGCTCCATCCATCCATTAATGCTTGGCTTGGTTGCGGTAATTGGTCATATGTTCCCTATCTTTGCCAATTTCCGTGGCGGCAAAGCAGTGGCAACATCAGCAGGGGTATTGCTTGGTTACTCATGGCCGCTCTTCGTTCTGCTCTTTATTACATTTATTGTGACATTAAAAATCACAAAAATCGTTAGCTTAACATCTATGATAGCCGCATTAGTAGCACTTATTTATGCAATCGTTTATTATTTTGTTACAGGCGATTATGCATTAGGTATCCTAGTAGCCTTTTTATTTACCTTTATTATTTACCGTCACCGTGCTAATATTGCCCGTATTAAAAATGGCACGGAGCCAAAGGTCAAATGGCTTTAGGAAAAGAGAGGAGCATATACGTATGAACATTGCATTAACAGATCAGGCATTACAATGGTTTAAACAGGAGATGGAAGTGGAGCCTGGCGATACGATTCGCTTTTATGCTCGCTATGGTGGCTCTAGCCCATTTCATGAAGGCTTTTCACTTGGGATGACACGTGAAGAACCGATTGCCATTGGTGTGCAAACCGTGGTTGATGATGTAACCTATTACATCGAAGAAAAAGATTTATGGTTCTTTAACGAGCATAGTTTATATGTAGATGTTGATACAAGTAACGATGAATTACAATACGACTATCGTACATAAGCAGTATATCGCTAAGATATATTGCTTTTTTTAATGTCTACTATCGTTTATCTCCCGCTAAAATTGTCTATTCTATAAATAATGACTGTCCTAGTTGAGGAGGAACACGCATGACGATCTCTCACAATACCGATACCTCCCCATTATATACATCACTATCTAAAAATCTGCAAACAATTAAGCATGCACTCGGTCATAGTAATGACCTTATGATACGTGAAATAATCATTGATAGCGTAGATCACTACACCCTTGCTGTTATTTCGATTGATGGCTTAGCTGATAAAATGATGATTGCAGATGATACTATTGATAAATTAACAGCCCATATCGAAGAAGAACAGCAGATTGATATAGCCACAATTCAGCAATACATTGGGAATGCCTATTTAACAGTTGGTGATATTGCAAATATCGAGCATTTTACAACATTGTATCGAGCGATTTTCAATGGTGAAACTGTCATTCTTTTGGACGGCTTTGCAGCAGGCATTGCTACCAACACGAAAAATGTGAAAGATCGCGCTGTTACAGAGCCATCCACCGAATCTGTTATTCGCGGACCAAAAGAAGCCTTTACAGAAACATTACGGACCAATACAGCATTAATTCGCCGAAAAATTAAAAGCCCTAACCTTTGGATAAAATCTCGTGTTATTGGTGATGTGACACAAACCAATATAGCTATCATGTATATCAATGGCATTGCTAATGACAAAATTGTCGCTGAAGTATTAGCACGTTTAGACCGTATTCAGACAGATAGCATTTTAGAGAGCGGCTATATTGAGGATTATATACAAGATGAGAAAAAATCGATTTTTCCTACTGTCTACAACTCTGAGCGTCCCGACGTTATTGCAGCTGAACTGCTTGAAGGCAAAGTAGCGATATTGGTCGATGGTACACCCTTTGTATTAGTTGTACCTGCATTATTCACATCCTTTCTACAATCAGCAGAGGATTACTATCAGCACTGGTTTATTAGCACGCTCATTCGTATATTACGATTTTTTGGTATTAGCTTAGCCTTAGTTGCCCCTTCACTTTATGTAGCTATTACAACCTTTCACCAAGAAATGCTGCCAACACCCATGCTGATTAGTATCGCCTCCCAACGAGAGGGTGTGCCCTTTCCAGCCGTCGTGGAAGCATTAATTATGGAGGTTGCCTTTGAAATATTACGTGAGGCAGGACTTCGTATGCCAAGGACCATTGGACCTGCTGTATCCATTGTTGGTACGCTTGTTATTGGGCAGGCAGCGGTTGATGCAGGCGTTGTATCAGCAGTAATGGTGATTATTGTAGCCTTAACAGCCATTTGTAGCTTTTTATTTCCAGCATATGGCTTATCGAATACCATTCGTGTGCTACGCTTCCCTTTAATGATTGTGGCAGCCATGTTTGGCTTATTCGGTGTTATGTTTGGCATTATGCTGATCATTCTTCATTTATGTAGCATTCGTACATTTGGCGTGCCTTATTTAAGCCCATTTGCACCGTTTATCACAAAGGATCAAAAAGATGCATTTCTATTGTTCCCACGCAGTCGATTGCTGACACGACCTCGCTTGATTAATCAAAAAAACATCGTTAGAGGACGTTCCTATATCACTCGTAAAGGACGAAAGGAATAAGTAATGACAAAAATAAAAAAAATTGGCTTACTATGCATCCTGACCTTGCTATTAGGTGGATGCTGGAGTAAACATGAATTAAATGAATTAGCGATTGCTATAGCACTTGGTATTGATAAGGTCGGAGATGACTATGAAATCACCGTGCAAATTGTTGACCCTAGTGAAATTTCCGTGCGTCAAGTTTCTGCGCAACGCTCCCCTGTCGTTACATACCATACAAAGGGAAAAAGCATCTTTGAGGCATTGCGAAAAATGACAACACTTGCAGCAAGAAAGCCCTATTTTTCGCACCTGCAAGTCGTTGTGCTAGGAGAAGACCTTGCCAAAGAGGGCATTCAGGAACCGCTCGATTTTATTGCGCGCGATCATGAGTTTCGCAATGATTTCAATGTGATTATGTCTTATGAGGCGACAGCAAAGGAAGTATTAAATGTCCTGACCCCCATTGAAAAAGTACCTGCTAATAAAATTGTCAATTCTCTTCGAACCTCTGAACATGCCTGGGGCTCAATCATGACAATTACTATTGATGAATTAGTCAATACCCTGAATAACAAAGAGAAGGGCACTGTTTTGGCAGCTATTGAAATTCAAGGTGATAAGAAGCTAGGCATGGACCAAACAAATGTACAACGAATCCAAACACCCGTATTATTGCGTTATGCAGGCTTAGCCGTTTTAGAGGAGGGGCGATTTGTAGGCTTGCTGTCAGAGGAAGAAAGCCGAAGCATTGGCTTTTTAAAAGATAGCATTCATAGCACGGCTGAAATCATTGCCTGCCCTGAACAGGGATCATTATCAACAGAAATTATACAATCTGACACGAAGGTAAAGGGATCTTTTGAGCGGGGACAGCCTAAAATAGCTGTGCAAATTCATATTATTCAAAATGTGGCAGAGGTGAAATGTACCATCAATCTTACAGAAGATACAACCATTCAGACCATTAATCAAATAACCGCACAAGATATTCAACAACAAATTGAGCAAGCATTAGCAACTATTCAACAATACTATCAGGTCGATATTGTAGGATTTAGCAATGTTCTACACCGAGCTGATGCAAAGCAATGGAAAAAAATCAAATCCGATTGGGCTACTATTTTCCCAACATTGCAGGTTGATGTAAAGGTCGATGTGCAAACCCAAGGATCGGGCACTATCCAAAATTCAATAACCAACAAGTGAAAGGAGACAGGATAGATGATTTTGGCAAGCGTCGTTTTAATAATTTCTATCATAATTGCCTGCCAATGGATACCCAAGCTAAAGCAGCAGCAAGCACTAAACACCATGATCGTATTTTCCCTTCTTTTACTCATTGGCACTGTTTTAAATATGGGTATTTTCCTAAAAATCAAAATACCTAGCCCATTCGACGGTATTACTTTTATCCTTTCACCCCTTAAAGAATATATTGTTTCATTCACCAAATAAATAGTTGGAGGCATCATAAGATGGAAAAAGAAATCATTAGCACAAGACAATTTACCATTATTACCATACTCTACTCCATCGGGACAGCTATTTTAATTATACCTGGTAGCATTGCTAATGCTGCCAAGCAGGATGCATGGATTGCTGCGATTATTGGTGTCATAATCAGTTTACTAAATGTAAAATTATTTATGACATTAGCCAAGCAAACACCTACACTAACGTTTGTTGAGGCAAATAAGAAAATTTTAGGACGCTTTTTTGGCACAATGACAGCGCTATGCTTTGTCATCGTGACCATTCTTTCAGCAGGCGAATTATTATATTTTATTGGGATTTTTATGCAAACGGAAATCATGCCCGAAACACCTATGATGGCTTTTGCCCTGCTGTTTAGCATTATTATTATGTATGCAGCTTACTTAGGTATTGAAACATTTGTACGTTCGGCAGAAATTCTCTTTCCACTGTTTCTCTTTATTTTTATTTTTTTCGTGATTTGTATTACACCACAGATTACATTGGACAATATACAGCCCGTGCTGGAGGCGTCGAAGACATCCATGCTGTATAGTATTATGCGCTTTTTAAGTATCTTTTCCTTTCCATCAGTGCTGCTATTGATGCTCTATCCCCTGACAGTCAATGTCCAACATTCTGTGCAGAAGGGCTTTTATATTGGTACAATAATTGGTGGCATTGTATTAACAACAATGGTTACACTGTCCATACTTGTCTTAGGGCCAGATAGTACAACCGCTCGAACCTTCCCTAGCTATGCACTTGCCCAAAGAATATCCATTGGTTATTTTTTAGAACGTATTGAGGTATTGATAGCTGTTATGTGGATTATCTCCCTTTATATTCGCTCATTTATGTACTTCTATACAAGTGTTGTCGGGCTTGCGCAAGTGTTGAACATTAAGGATCATCGACCACTCATTTTGCCAATGGGCCTGATAGTCATTGGTCTATCGCAAATTCTTCATCCAAGTATTGTTCATTCCAATAACTACAATAATGAAATTTGGCCCATTTTATCATTTATTGTAATGATTTTACTACCTATTATAATGCTTATTGTCGCTGTCATACGCAAGTCGAAGTTACAAAAAAAAGAAGAAGTCTAATTTCTGCGTGGAAATTAGACTTTTTAAATGGCTTAAATATGGAATTCAATTTCATCCACAAAGTCCCATTCGTACGGTGTTTCTTGGTAAACATAGTAGTTCAGCCAGTTTGAAAACAATAAATGCGTATGAGCACGCCATGTATTAATCGGTGCTTGTGCTGGGTCATCATTTGGGAAATAGTTGACAGGCACTGCCGTATCAAGCCCCTTCGCTATATCGCGATGATATTCATCCGCCAATGTTGTCGCATCGTACTCTAAATGACCTGTAATCATAATATTTTTATTATCCTTCGATTGGACGATAAAGACACCTGCCTCCTCCGAATAGGATAACAAGCGTAAATCAGGATGATTGCGTACCTCGTCAATGGATACAGAAGTATGGCGTGAATGCGGTGCTGTAAATAAATCGCTAAAGCCACGCACTAAATCAACCGTTAAATCAGTAATAACATGGGAATAAACCCCCGAGCATTTAGCAGGAAGCTCAAATTTCCCAATACCATAATGATGATAGAGTGCCGCCTGTGCCCCCCAACAAATATGAAGAACAGATGTAACATTCGTTTTGGACCAATCCATAATGTCCTTTATTTCTTGCCAATAGTTTACATCCTCAAATTCCATTTTCTCGACTGGCGCTCCTGTAATAATCATGCCATCATAACGGCGATGGCGAATTTGTGAGAACGTTGTGTAAAATAGCTGTAAATGTGATTTACTCACATTTTTCGATTTATGTGTAGCTGTATTTAAAAAGGTAATATTAACCTGTAGCGGCGTATTCCCTAGTAAACGTAATAATTGTAGCTCTGTTTTTTCCTTTTCAGGCATTAAATTTAAAATTAATATACTTAACGGACGAATTTGCTGTGTTCGTGCGCGGTCCTCTTCCATCACGAAGATTTTTTCCTCACGTAAATGTTCTCCAGCTGGTAAGTTTTTCGGAATATTAATTGGCATCTTGCATTCCCCTCTCTCTTTTCAGTAAAGCCTGCTTCAAATTAAAAAATCCCCCTCATTCCATACGAGATAGAATGAGAAGGATTTTTTCACGTCCACTCTTATCTCTCAAAGGAGTACCTTTGCTGGAATTAGCACCTTTCTAACAAATTGTTAGAGGTTGCTGAAGCGTCATCGGGCCAAATCCCTCAGCTTCTCTTGATAAGATTTATTTAACTATATCGAATTGTAGCATGAACTAGTAGGAATAGCAATAATTCATAGAATATTTTGTGATTCATTTGTATGTTCCCTATTTTATTGCCCCATACTAGGCTGTGTATATCACTTTTTCTAGATGAAATTTTATGGTAAGCATACCGTAATTATGTTATCATATAGCTTTAGGGATAGAGAGGAACGTGAAAAACTTGATTAAAATTGAATTTCCAAAACCAGATGTAGTCATTCGTCAGCGTGAGCAAGATGTAAAGCCTGGTGATGTGCCGATTACACCTTACCATGGATTTATTGACTTCCATAAAATCACACGCGAAAAAGGCGGCATTTTCTTATTTTATAATGAAAAAAATGAGCTATTATTTGTCGGGAAAGCTCGCAAAATTCGCCAACGTATTAAAAAGCACTTTGAAGACAATGTATCGCCAATGAAAAATCATCGTGATGAAATTTTTAAAATTGAAGTATATGAAATAGAAGACCCAATGGAACGTGAAATTTACGAAACATATGCCATCAATGTCTTCCGCTCCAAATACAATGTAGACAAAGTATTTTACTAAGAAAAGGTGAAATCTCTTGCAATAAGGGATTTCACTTTTTTTCTTGGCTTATATGCTAGAGCTTTAGTTGAGGAAAAAGGCTTGTCGCTCTTTAGTAATCCATTCCTCCAATGCTTGGTCATCGCGCTTGATTAAGCGATTGACCAGCACATCATGCCAAATATAATCCTCCAGCAAATAAATATGCACAGGGTCCGTTGTAATAAAGGCAATTTCCTGATTGGATGGTACATGCCCATAAATCATTTGCTGTCCATCCACTGACATAATAAACCAATGCGGTGTAGATGTTTTTTTTGTATAGCGTGTCATGCGATGCTG
Source organism: Lysinibacillus sp. FSL K6-0232 (assembly GCF_038008325.1). Classification (NCBI taxonomy): domain Bacteria; kingdom Bacillati; phylum Bacillota; class Bacilli; order Caryophanales; family Bacillaceae; genus Lysinibacillus; species Lysinibacillus sp. FSL K6-0232. Next base: position 2,107,900 of record NZ_JBBOYW010000001.1, read on the forward strand.
ATCCAATGTAGCAATCGGGTTTTCCACATAGAAGGTAATGCCATGGATAGGCACACGCTGTGCTGCCTCTTGAATCGCTTCATCTAACGCCTCATACATATCCTCCCACATTGATAATAGCACCTTCTGCTTAGCATTTTGGAGCAGCGATTGACAATAGTTGATAATCGCCTCCTTGCCCTTTAACATAACGACTTTATGCTCCGCTTCCTGCTCTTTTGCTTCTAGCCTAGCTAACTTTGTACCAATGGATGTAAAATTAGCCTGCCAACGCTGCTGCATTTGCTGTAAAAAAACTGCGACAGGCAGTGCAGCATATATCGTTTGCTCGGCTGTTTCCTCCTTAAGCACAATCCCCTTGTCAACAAGGCTTGTTAAAATATCATAAATTCTAGCACGGGGTATTCCTGAATTTTTACTAACCTGATAGGCATTTACATGGCTATGCTGGACAAGGGCTGTATAAGCCTTTGCTTCATATTCGGTAAAGCCTAGCTCCTTTAATTGGACGATTAATTCCTCCATCAAATCCCTCCATTGCCTTTATTATAAACGAAAAAATGAAGGGTTTACAGCATTCATCAAATTAGTTACTATTCTAGTAGTAACTAATTTAGTGGGGTGTCAGCATGTTTTTCGATATAGATATACATATTCTTCTTTTATTAATTGCCTTTGGTTTTTTAGCAGCCTTTATTGATTCTGTTGTAGGTGGCGGTGGCTTAATTTCATTACCCGCTTTACTATTTGCTGGACTAAATCCAGCCGCTGCTGTTGCAACAAATAAGCTTGCAGGCTCGATGGGTTCACTTACCTCCACTATTTCCTTTTATCGTTCTGGGCAGCTTGAGATTCGCCCTGTTCTTAAATATTTTCCGCTCGCCTTTATTGGCTCATTGTTCGGCGCGTGGACCGTGCATTTAATCAACCCAGCACTCTTAAAGCCATTAATGCTTGTCATGCTGGCAGCGGTGGCAGTTTACACAATCTTTAAAAAGGATTGGGGCGCTGTGGCAGCCGTGAAAACTCTTTCGCGCACGCATTTACTGCTATTTATGGCTTTATTATTTAGCATTGGCTTTTATGATGGATTTCTTGGTCCTGGAACAGGCTCTTTTTTAATTTTTAGCTTTTTACTTGTAGGCTTTGATTTTTTAAAGGCTGCGGGCAATGCAAAGTTTTTAAATTTAGCAAGCAATGTAGCAGGTCTTTGTATGTTTGCCTACTTAGGGCAAATTCATTATGTCTATGGTCTTGTCATGGGGATTGCACAAATTGCGGGGGCTGTGGTTGGTTCACGCCTAGCGATTCAAAAAGGAAGCGGCTTTGTTCGTATACTATTTATTGTTGTTACAATAGCGCTACTTGCTAAAAATGCCTATGATTATCTAAAGTAAAAAAACGCCGCAGAAGCTTATTCTACGGCATTTTTTTATTCAATGATGAGCGCTGTATCTTTCACTTTATGATGTGTCAGCAAACTAACGCTGACAAAAATAAACAAGGATGCCATAATTGGAATCGTCACTGTATGCATGCCGAAAATAGAAGGGTAGTATCGATCAATAACAATATATAAGGTCATTCCTGCAATCATGGAGGCAATTGCTCCATATTTATTTGCCTTTTTCCAATACAGCCCTAGCACAACCGACCATATAAAGACTGCCTCTAGCCCACCAAAGGCAAATAAATTTAGCCAAATTAAAAAGTCTGGTGGATTCAGCGCAAAGAGAATAACCGCTAAGCCAATCACCGTTGTAACGATAAAGCTTACCCGTTTAATCTCTGTATCGTTCGCTGCTGGTTTTATATAATTTAAATAAATATCCTTCACAACTGTTGAGCTCACAAGCATTAATAGCGCATTGACTGTTGACATTGTAGCCGCCATTGGTGCAGCTAGTACAATGCCCGCTAAAAATGGCGGTAGCACCTTTAATGTTAGTAATGGCATCACCTTATCGCCAATTTCAATCCCCGGTAAGACAGGTCTTGCTAAAACACCAATTAAGTGCATCCCAAACATAATTGTCCCTATGGCAACCGTGCCAATGAGAATCGCAAGGTGCATACTTTTTGAATCCTTGTAGCTCATCGCACGTACAGCAATTTGCGGAAGCCCTACAACACCTACGCCAATTAAAATCCAAAATGTTGACACATAGAGCGGTGTTAAATCCCCCTCTGCCCCAAATGGTGATACAAAATTAGGGTTTTCAGCAACGAGTGAAGCCATAATATTGTCGATGCCACCCCCTGCCACAATGGTACCGATTAATAAAATAATTGTCCCAATCACCATAATCGTACCCTGAACAGTGTCTGTTAAGGCAACAGCTCGAAAGCCGCCAATAATGACATAAACTAAAACAGAAATCGCAAAAATAAAAAGTGCCGCTGTGTAGCTTAAGCCTGTTAATGACTCAATTAAACGTGCCCCACCTACCCATTGCGCCATCATTGCGGAAAATAAAAAGACAATAATACTAATAGCCGATACGATCACAATGGTATGGCTTTGATAGCGCTCTCGTAAAAAGTCGATTAATGTAATGGCTTGATAGCGGCGAGCAATAATCGCAAATTTCTTCCCTAGTATCATCAGCACAAAATAACCCGCAGGCAGCTGTGCCATTGCCAGCAATACCCAGCCAAGCCCTTTTGTATAAGCAACCCCAGGGCCTCCAATAAAGCTACTTGCACTGCCATAGGTCGCAATCATCGTCATCGCAAGGATAAAGCCGCCCATTTCACGGCCGCCAAGAAAATACTCCTGCAAAAAGGAATTGGAAGAGCGAATATGCTGATTAGCCCAAATACCAATACCAAAAATAATTATCAAAAATAATACCAATGGAAACACAACTTGCCAATGCATTAGCGATCCTCCTCCCCAAATGGAACCTCTTTAAAAAAGAGCTTCATCACAATCCAGATAAGCAGGATCATAAAGCCTGTCCCCGCAATACAGCTATAGAAAAACCATGCAGGAAATCCTAGGATATACGAATAATTTGCTGGATCACCTGCACCCAGCCCATACGCAAAGCCAAACCAAATGGCAAAATTAATGAGGACAAGTCCTATCCCAATAAGCGCCTCTTTATGCGCTATTCTAAAGCGTTGATCTTTCACACAACAATCCTCCTAACCTCCTCTATTTTACTGATATGTTTGCCTGATGGGAAGCATTGTGTTTTCAGAGCTCCTATTCGGACGGATTGAGTCCTATCCGTCGATTTAGCATGGCTATCCGTCAGTTTCATAGTTCTATCCATCACTTTTGCATTTCTATCCACGCCATAAAAAACCCTAATTATCAAATAAATGATAATCAGGGCTCGTTGAGAGTTATAGTAATTCCTTGCGTAGTTCAGCTGCTGATTTTGGTGATAGCAGACCGAATGGGATATCGAATACTGTTTTCGCGCCCTTATCACCTGCTTGGCTTAGGCGATGTGCTGCACGTGCATAGGCTACTAATACACTAGATGTGAAGTTTGGATTACTTTCAAGCTTTAATGAGAATTCAAGAATTTGTTTATCGTTAGCGCCACTCTCACCGCTGCGAATAACGAAGCCACCATGCGGCATACCTGTATGATTTGCTTTAAACTCTTCTTCAGAAATAAAGTTGACTGTTGTGTTATACTCATCAAAGTAGTTTGGCATTGTCACAATTTCTTGCTCAACTTTTGCTGCATCTGCGCCTTCTTCTAGCACAACCCAGCATTCACGGGCATGTTTTTCACGTGTTGATAGCTCAGGGTTTTCACCGTTACGTACACGCTCTACAGCTTCTTTTATTGGTAATGTGTATTGAACAGCATTTTTAACACCTTCGATACGACGAACTGCATCAGAGTGCCCTTGGCTTAAGCCATCTCCCCAGAACGTATATGTTGTACCAACTGGTAAGACAGATTCTCCTAGTAGGCGATTTAACGAGAATAAACCTGGGTCCCAACCCACTGAGATCACAGATACTTTCCCAGCTTGCTGTGCCGCTGCATCAACAGCCTCGAAAAATTCAGGAATTTTCGCATGTGTATCAAAGCTATCAATTGTATTAAACCATTGTGCAAAATGCGGACCTTGCTCTGGTAAATCTGTTGCAGAGCCACCACATAAAATCATAACATCAATGTCATTTTGGAATTTTTCTGCTTCATCTACTAAATATACACTAGCATTACTTGCTACGTTAACTGTTGAAGGATCACGGCGTGTAAACACCGCTACTAATTCCATATCTGGATTTTGTGAAATGGCATGCTCCACACCACGTCCTAAATTTCCATATCCTACAATACCTACTCGAATTGCACTCATTCAAATTCCTCCTAACGATTTCGTGACTATGTGAAAACCTTCACGTTAAATCTACATACAATAATACTTCGCGTTAGGAAAATTCACAATAGTTTGAGTACACTTTTTTTCAAGAATAGATATCCATTTTCTATGGTTTTCATCCCACAATTATATGAATGCGGTTACATAAAGGTTTTGTTAAAATCTTGTAAATAACGGCTATTTTCACAAGCCTTCTTGTACAATAAAGATAACGACAAAAGGGGGCATGTTGAATGAAAAGTAATGGTTATGTAACAAGCACAGCATTTGTACAAGGAGCACTACTTACATTCCATATGATACAAGCATATGGAGGCTGTTTACCCTTTAACGTTCTAAATCATGAGGCACACTTTTACCGTAGCAACAAGGAAGTTACACGCTGGCTCATTAAAAAAAGTGAATATAATAAAGACCCGAACTATCCTCAAAGTTCGGGTCTTTAACGCTACTGAATATCCTGCGCTAGCTGGGATAAACGCTTTTCGTCAATAATATAGTAACCCGCTTTTCGTTTTTCCAATATTCTTTCTTCGCAAAACTGCGCTAATACATATAATAAATGACGGTAGGAAACACCTAAATATTCACAGATTTCCGTATGCTTTTCTTTATAGATGCCTTGCTCGGCAGATAATTGAATAAAGGCAGCTAAACGATTTTCAAGTGGATAGGCTTGATTTTGTGTATATTTAGCCGTCATATTCGTTGCTTTTTCCCCTAAAAATAAACAAAGTCTACGTAAAAATAAAGCATCTGCAAGTAACTTTTCCTTACATGACTGACGAATAGAGTAACAAATGGTTGTTGCGACCGTTTGAATGCCCTTTGTGTACCTCGCCTCATTCAACAGCTCGATTTCCCCCATAAAAAGAGGTGCCTCTAAATAATCAATCAATGAAACCTTGCCATTTTTATGCGTCATATACAGCTTTGCCTTGCCCTCAACCATATAATACAATGTATCTGGAAAAGAGCCTTCCTGAAAAATCCATTCCCCTTTAGCAAATTGGCAAACCTCAAGGTATGGCTCAATATCAAATGAAAAAAAATCATCAATGGGATACTTTTTTAAATAATCACTACGCGCCTTCCCTGTTAAAATATGCATTTTTTTATGCGCTCCTTCAAAAAATATGAGATATCTCACATTATTGTAGCGATGAACGTGCTATGATTCAACATAGTTACTGGAGGTACGATAATTATATGAATCATCAACGATGGCTTTCTCAAAGTTTCTTTACCTTTTTTATGACATGGGGCATTTTCCTTCCCTATTGGACAGGCTGGCTTGTGGACGCTAAACAGTTAACAGTTTCTCAAGCAAGTGTTGTTATGGGCTGTGGCTTATTGGCACGTGCCATCTCGAATCTATTGCTCTTTCCTATGCTTGCAAAATATGTACATAATAAGCGTCTAATTACGATTTTAGCAATAGGCTCGCTACTAACGGCATTGCTTTATATCCCAAGCACTGGCTTTATCGCCTTATTAATCGTGACGATTTTATTTAGCACATTTTATCCAGCATTATTACCCGCTGTTGAAAGCAGTGCTGCAACGCTTGTCCAGCATAGCAATATTCACTATGGTAAGAGCCGCTCCTATGGCTCACTTGGCTTTGTTATCGCTGTATTAATTATTAGCATGCTAACAGGTGCTTTTGGTAAAAATGCGATTTTTTGGAGCATGATTATTGGGCTAGCTGGTATGCTGTTAATGCAGCAATTGGCAACACCAAAGGAATTACTCACTGTGCCGACAAAGGAGCAGCGTGCTAAATCACTATCCATGAAAACATTATGGCAAATAAAAGGCTTCCCGCTTGTGCTATTGATTGTTATTTTATTGCAGGGAGCACATGCCTCTTACTATAGCTACGGTTATATTTATTTAGAGGATTTACAGGTAGACCCCTTCTATATGGGCATGATTATTAATATCGCTGTTATTTGTGAAATTCTGTACTTTATGAAGGCTGATACAATATTGACAAAATGGCGCTCCTCATCTTTATTACTGCTGGCAGCGAGTGGCTCTTCCCTACGCTGGCTACTAATATTTATGTTTCCAAATGTTTGGGTTTTTATTGCTTCTCAAACATTGCACGCACTATCCTTTGCTCTTGCACACTTTGCCTTTATTCGCTATTTAACGCAAACCTTACCAAAGGAGCAAATTCCAAATGCACAGGGGCTTTACTCGGCATTAGCAATGGGCTTAAGCACAGCCATCTTAACATTTTTAGGCGGCTATTTATATGAATTTTCCCCAGGTCTATCCTTTGCTGCCATGCTGATTTGTACTGTGCCAGCGATCGCCATTTTGCTGATAACACGTCAGAAATACCAATATTAATTAACGGCAGGTGAGTGCTCCTCACCTGCTTTTTACATATGTATACAAAATAGCTAATCCCTCTCGCAATTCCTGATAGCTTGCATACGCATACGATAGTCGAATATGATGATGATCCTGAGGGTCATAAATATAGCCAGGATTGATTAAAACTTGTCGATGCAATAGCTTCATAAAAAATTCTTTATCGACAATCGGCTCATGAAATTTCAGCCAAATATAAAAGCCGCCCTTTGGTGTTTGCCAGCTTGCCATATTCTTAAATTTTTCCTGTAAAATCTGTTCAACGAAGTGGGCGCGTGCCTGTAATTGCTGACGTAAAGCAACGAGATGCTGCTCATATTTGCCTGATTGCAGCCAATGCAGCACAATTTCCTGTGAAATCGCACTAGAGCCATAGTCCGTCTGCATTTTAATATCGGCTAGTCGTTCGATAACAGTTGTTGGTCCAATTAGCCAGCCGATACGCAGCCCAGGGCTTAATGTTTTGGAAACACTGCCAATATATAAAACTTGTCCACTGCTATCCATTGCCTTAATGGGTTGTGCTGTCGCCTCGAACAGCAATTCATCATAAACAGCATCTTCTATAATAGGAATCCGCGCTGCCTGACATGCCTCATAAAGCGTCCTTTTTTCCTGTGCTGTCCAGACAGCGCCTGTTGGGTTATGTAAGGTTGGAATCGTATAAAACACAGCCTGCTTTTTTCGTTTGCGTTGCGATAATGTTTGGGCGAGCTGATGATCACGTTGCACACCCACCATTTGCATACCAACTGATTGAAAGGGATGAATCGAGTTTAAATAAGAGGTCGATTCCTGAAATACAATAGACCCTTGCTCTAACAAACCAACCGCAATTAACTGCAAAGCCTGAAGCGCGCCTGATACAATGCAGACGTTTTGAGGCTCGGCAGTAATACCTCTTTTTTGAACATGCTTACAAATAGCTGCACGAAGCTTGGCATTGCCCTGTGGTGATGAATAGCCGAGTGCTTTTGGCTGAAATAATAGCTCTTGCAGTGATGCTTCCATTTCCTTAATTGGCAGTAAGCTTGGTGCTAGCTCTCCTGTCCCTAAGCGAATCATATCATCACGCTGCTCATAGTCATTGATTAATTGAATCGTATGGTAATTGGGCTTATGGATGCTTGTTTCAATATAGGTTTGCCAATTAGGCTGTGTTTGTTGGATTAATGCATGCCAAGAATTATGTGTAACATAAATACCTGAGCCTACTTTTGCCTCAAGAATGCCCATTGCCTTTAATTCCTCCAAAGCCTGTTGAACCGTGCTGCGATTCACACCAAACTGTAGCGCTAGCTGTCGTTGCGTAGGTAGCTTTGTGCCTGCCACCCAATCGCCTCGTTCCACCTGTGCTGTTACCCATTGGATAATTTGCTGCTGCAATGTAGTATCACTTTGTCGATTTGGCTGCCAGCTCATATGCATCACCCTTCATCTCAAAAAATTGGATGGGTCAAAAGCCATCCAATTGGTCGTTTTCTTTTAGTTATACCATATCTACAATTAACAATGAAAGGAGGGATTGTTGTTGGAAGCATTTTTTCATGGAATGATTTTAGCATTTGGGCTTATTTTGCCATTAGGCGTACAAAATGTATTTGTTTTCTCTCAGGGTGCTACACAGCCCAATTTATTTCGCGCTCTGCCAGCAAGTATTACAGCTGCGATTTGCGATACAGTGCTTATTCTGCTTGCGGTATTCGGTCTGTCATTAATTGTCCTACAATTTGAATGGCTACGTATTTCCTTAATAGTTGTTGGTATTATGTTTTTACTTTATATAGGCTATACGATCTGGCGTGCAAATCCAGCCACAACAGATAACAATGAAGCATTGCCGATGAAAAAGCAAATTATCTTTGCGCTTTCGGTATCGTTATTGAATCCACACGCTATTTTAGATACAGTTGGTGTCATTGGGACAAGCGCATTAAAATATAACGGTGTAGAGCAGCTTATTTTCACTACTGCCTGTGTATTAATTTCTTGGCTATGGTTTTTTGGGCTTACGATTACAGGAGCATCCATTAAAAAATTGGATGGCTCTGGCAAGCTAATGCTTATTTTTAATAAATGCTCAGCCATTTTTATTTGGGCAACAGCACTCTATCTTGCGAGTGGTTTACGATAAAAAAGCTAGACATTCCATAATAGAATGTCTAGTCCACTATTATTTACCTTCTTCCACTATCCTTATCCCCAAGTTATCTTTAAAATCAATAAAAGCCTGAGAGCCATCGCCTGCAATTGTCTTGTTATGTTGCACCTCTACCCGATCACCAATGGATAATGTTTTAGGCGCATTGACCAAAGGAAACCATGTACCATTAGTATGCTTTTCCACAATTTCCTCTACGGACAATTTTGCGATATCACTTGGAAATGCACCTGATACGACTAAAAATTCATGCTCCTTTAACGCTACGACCATACCACTTCTTGTAAAAACCCATTGACCATCCTTCTCAGATATTTTATATTTCTCTCGCAAAGCGGCAATTTCCTGCTGATAATGCTGCTCCAAGTAGTTCATTGCCTCCTGTTCAACAAACCACCTACGAATCGGGTCACTTGTATTGGGATAATCAGCTTTCGTCACATCCCATAATAACTCGCCTGTAGCAATTTTATAGGCAATCGGCTTCAGATAGCTTTCGATAAATTCCTCCTGTGATAATTGCAGCATGGCTAAACGCTCACTCAGTGTCGGTGCACCCTCGTAAAATAGCGCCTTTAATTCTTCTAATTTCGTAGCTATCTGTTCCTGTGTGGGCACTAGCCCTTTTGATTGTGCATAGGCAAAGGAGGATTCGATAGAAAGGAAGCTATCAAAGCTAGTTTTATACAGACGATTTTTGCCATTCATTTCAGCATCGCTTTGTAACGATAGCTCTAATATTTTTTCATCCAGTATAGGTGCCATCTGTGAAGCCTGCTGCTGGGCATCCCTGTATTGCATATAAATAAATAATCCAATACAAATGCTTATCACTGCTGTTAGTACACGATATTGCCAGCGTTTAGATGGTTTTTTGGTATGTCGTTGCTCCAAATGCTGTACAACATTTGCCATAACACGCTTCTTACTTGCAGATAAATCCCTGATTACCCTGACATCTACTTTACTCATGTATCAGCACCTCCCATTCAATATGCCGAAGCTTTGGCTTTAATAATTCTCGCCCACGACGTAGTCTTGTTTTTACTGTGCTCTCAGGAATTTGTAAGAGCGCTGCAATCTCCAAAACAGACAGTTCTTCAAAATAAAAATGAATAATTACTTCTCGCTGTTTCAATGGCAATGCAACAATGGCATTTTCAATCAATGTCTGTTCATCCTGCTGCACAAGCATATCTCTTCTTATCGTCGCTTGCTTTGAAAAAATTTTTTGCTGCACCTGTATTTTACGATAGGTCCAGCTACGTAAATAATCCTTGCTTTTATTAACAACTAGCTTCGATAAATAAGCTTTTAGCTCACCGCGCTCCTCATAGCTTTGTGCGTTGTTGTAAAACTTAATAAAAACCTCCTGCACAATATCCTCAGCGCTCTGTAAATCCCTGACATAATAAAAGGCTAAGCGAATTAATCTTTCTGTATGCCGCTCCATTATTTGCTCTAATTCATGTATTCGCAACCTTGCGCCCCCTTTCCACCCTATAAACGGTGCTCAGCAACTGGAGGTTTGTTTTTTTGTAAAGAAAAAAATAGGCTTACACCAATTTGGCATAAACCTACTTTTTCGTTATATCTTATTTGTTTGCTGTAACTTCTACTTTTTTGCTTTCTAATGCTGCTGTTGCTTCGCTTAAATCTAATTCTACAGCATTGTCAAGCACATCTTGTGGAATTGTAATTGTTGTAACAGCATTAAAATCATGGTACTTGATTGTTGATTGCTGTCTTGTTTTCATCGTATTGCCTTCTACTTGCATATTGATTGTCATGTCCATTGTGATTTCTTCTACATCAAATGTTTCTTTATTAATCACTAATGTATATGCAAGGTTATCGAAAGACATATTACCTAATTGTGCCTCTAGGTCAGCATCCATACCTAAGTCCATTGCACCAAGCTGCTGCTCCACAAGCTCCATAAATTTATCGCCAGCACCTTTTAATGTTAATTGATAATGGCTTACTGTTTCCTCTAATGTAAACTCATCAGCAAATGCTTGTAGCATCTCTAATTGCTCCGTTGCATCTGGCTGCATGCCTGTTTGGCTCAGCGCATCCTCAAATAATTGACTTGGGAACTTCACCCAAGCTTGTTGATCTGCCTCATACATATACATGCCATCTTTAGCTGTCATATACATTTTAATTGGTAATTCAAACGCTTCACCACTTGTTGGGTCTGTGATTGCCATTGTACCTTCTGTAAAGAATTGCATTGGCTCTGTCACAATTTCCATGGACATATTGCCTTTAGAATCCATTGTCATTGTTTCCTGACCATCGCTTACTTCCACTGACTGCGATATTGTCATTGTTGCCTTCACGCTTTTTAGCTCTTGCTGCTTCGCTAATGTTTTGGCAAATACGTCTGCTAATACAGCTTCTTCAGTTGATGCCTCAGGTTGCTCCTCTTTTGGCTCCTCTGTTGTTGGCTCTTCTTCTGATTGTTCTTCTGTTGTTTCCTCCACTACAATCTCTTCTTCAGCTAAGCCTAATGCATTCACAATAAATGTTGCTAGTTGGCCGCGCGTTACATTTTTCTCTACACCAAATTCAGTTGCAGTAAGACCTTTTGCAATGCCTGCTTCATATAATGCTGTTACAGCATCTGCATATGGGCTATCTTGTGGTACATCTGCAAATGGACTTTCACCTTCTGCTGTTAAGCCTGTTGCCTGTGCAACCATCACTGCCATTTGACCGCGTGTAATTGTATCATTTGGACGGAATGTATCATCCTCATAACCTTGTACAACGCCAAGATTCACTAATGTAACGATAGCATCATAGTATGCGCTAGATGTAGCTACATCTTTAAAATTCGGGTCTTCTTCAGTTGCATCCGTTGTAAGCCCGAAAGCACCTGCAATCATTTTTGCCGCTTGACCACGTGTTACATCCTGTAATGGCTTAAATGTACCATCTGGAAAACCGTTAATAATACCAGCTTCGTGTAATGCTGAAATACTACTAAAATGTGCATGGTCTTTGCTTACATCTGAAAATGAGTCAGCCGCTGAAGCAGGTACTACTGCTAAAGCTGTCACAGCCATTGCAGTTGTTGCTGCTGTGTAAAGCTTGTGTTTTTTCTTTGTCATAATTAATCGTCCCCCAATTATGTATATTTAAAAGGCTTACATTTCAATTTTATCTAAATCGCTGGGAAAATGCTATAAGTTTGGTAATTAATTTGAACTTAATATCCAAATAAGTTGATTTTTTGACAATTTGTCATAAAAAACAGCATGCTAGAAAAATCTAACATGCTGTTTGACAATTAATCTTATTCAGCTGCTTTTGCGCGTAGAACCATTTGTAGGATACCGCCATGACGGTAGTAGTCTACTTCTACTTCTGAATCGAAACGAGCTAAAGCTTGGAAAGTTTTCACTGTGCCGTCTTCAGATTTAGCAGTTACTGTTAATACTTCACGTGGTTTCACGTTATCTGTAATGTTAACAGAGATTTCTTCTTTACCAGTTAAGCCTAATGTATCAGCAGATTCACCTGGCATAAATTGTAATGGAAGAACACCCATCATTACTAGGTTAGAACGGTGGATACGCTCGTAAGATTGTGCGATAACAGTTTTCACGCCAAGTAGGAATGTACCTTTCGCAGCCCAGTCACGAGAAGAACCCATACCGTAGTCGTTACCAGCAAGTACCACTAAGCCAGTACCTTGCTCTTGGTATTTCATACATGCGTCATAGATGTACTCTACTTCGCCTGTTGGCCAGTAAGTAGTGAAGCCACCCTCTGTACCAGGAGCAATTTGGTTACGGATACGGATGTTTGCAAATGTACCACGCATCATTACTTCGTGGTTACCACGACGAGAACCATAAGAGTTGAAGTCACGGATTGCAACACCGTTTTCGATTAAATATTTACCTGCAGGTGTATCTTTACCGATTGCACCAGCTGGGGAAATATGGTCAGTTGTAATAGAGTCACCGAACTTCGCTAAAATGCGTAAGCCATCTAAGCCTTGAATTGCTTCTGGCTCTTTTGCAAGACCTTGGAAGAATGGTGGGTTTTGAATGTAAGTTGATTTGTCATCAAATGTATATAAAGATTCAGTTGATGTTTCAATTGCATTCCATTTTTCGTTCGCTGTGAATACTGTTTCGTATTCTTTTTGGAATAGCTCACGGTTAACAACAGTATTTAATACTGCGTTTACTTCGTCAGTTGATGGCCAAATATCAGCGAAGAATACATCGTTACCATCTTTATCTTTACCGAATGAATCTTTTTGTAGATCGATATCCACTGTACCAGCAAGTGCATAAGCAACAACAAGTGGTGGTGAAGCTAAATAGTTCGCTTTTACAAGTGGGTGTACACGACCTTCAAAGTTACGGTTACCAGAAAGTACAGATGTTACGAATAAGTCATTTGCTTTAATAGCATCTTCGATTTCAGGTAATAATGGACCTGAGTTACCGATACATGTTGTACAACCATAACCTACAGTGTTGAAACCAATTTGGTCAAGGTAAGATTGTAAACCTGAATCTTCAAGGTAACCAGTTACAACTTTAGAACCTGGTGCTAAAGAAGTTTTTACCCATTTAGGCACTGTTAGACCTTTTTCTACAGCTTTTTTCGCCACTAAGCCCGCAGCAATTAATACGTAAGGGTTAGATGTATTTGTACAAGAAGTGATCGCAGCGATTGCTACAGCACCTGTTGGGATTTCTACATCACCTTCAGCGAATTTCGCTACAGAAGTTTTTGCAAATTCATCTTCTGTTAAACCGAAACCTTGTGTACCTTGTGGTGCCACTACTGCTTCTTTGTAACGAGAACGCATTTGAGATAGTGGAATTAAGTCTTGTGGACGTTTTGGACCAGAAAGGTTTGGTTCGATTTCAGCTAAGTTTACTTCTAAAACATCTGTGTAAACTGGCTCTAATGTTGGATCAAAGAACATGTGGTTTGCTTTTAAGTAAGCTTCTACAACCGCGATATGCTCTTCATCACGACCAGTTAAACGCATGTAGTTTAATGATTCTTCGTCAATTGCGAAGTAACCACATGTAGCACCATATTCAGGAGCCATGTTTGAAATTGTTGCACGGTCAGCTAGTGGTAATTTAGATACGCCAGGTCCGAAGAACTCAACGAATTTACCAACTACGCCACGTTGACGTAATACTTGTGTTACTTTTAATGCTAAGTCAGTTGCAGTTGTTCCGTTTGGAAGATCGCCTACTAATTTAACACCGATAACTTCTGGGATTGGGAAGTATGAAGGCTGTCCAAGCATACCTGCTTCAGCTTCGATACCACCTACGCCCCATCCAAGAACGCCGATACCATTAATCATTGTTGTATGTGAGTCAGTACCTACTACTGAATCTGGGAATGTTTCAAATGTGCCATCAGCATTTTCGTTCACATGTACAACTGGAGCTAAATACTCTAAATTTACTTGGTGAACAATACCTGTTGCTGGTGGTACAGCACGGAAGTTATTGTAAGCAGTTTGTGCCCATTTTAAGAAGTTATAACGCTCAGCATTACGTTCAAACTCAAGGTCCATGTTTGCTTGTAGTGCAGATGCATTACCATATTTGTCAACTTGTACTGAGTGGTCAATTACAAGGTCAACTGGAATAGCAGGGTTGATTTTGCTTGGGTCGCCGCCCATTTCCTTCATTGCAGAACGAAGAGATGCAAGGTCAACTACTACTGGTACACCAGTAAAGTCTTGTAATACAACGCGAGAAGGTTTGAATGGTACTTCAGCTTCTGGATCAGCACCATTACCCCATTTTGCTAGTTCATTTACGTGTTCTTCTTTGATTACATACGCATCATATTGACGTAACACAGATTCTAATAATACTTTAATTGAGTAAGGAAGGTTTGAAACTTTTGCAACGCCAGCTTTTTCAATCGCAGCTAAGTCATAGTAATTGTAAGTTTTACCATTCACTTCGAATGATGCACGGCTATTGTGTAAATTACCTTGTGCCATTTGCGGATCCCCCTAATATATCTTTTTGAAAAGGCTTTAAAAATATAGCATCTTTTCTCCAATACCCATCATAACGCATTTATATTCATAAGTAAATTACATTAATATTATCTTTTTTTATAAG
Source organism: Lysinibacillus sp. FSL K6-0232 (assembly GCF_038008325.1). Taxonomy (NCBI): domain Bacteria; kingdom Bacillati; phylum Bacillota; class Bacilli; order Caryophanales; family Bacillaceae; genus Lysinibacillus; species Lysinibacillus sp. FSL K6-0232. The sequence continues at coordinate 2,122,939 of NZ_JBBOYW010000001.1, forward strand.
TTTCCCTTATGACCAAGCATTCTATCCTGATGTTTTTAATGTTAAGATTGCTGATATAGCAAGGTTTTGTTTTCGTGGTGGTTTCTATACCTATGTATTGAAACGTATTTAAGGGTATCTAACTGTGGTACACTTTGCGGTACGAACTGCGGTACGTGGACTTTGTTAAAAAGTGTACCGCAGTTTGATAAATTAGACTAATTTAATGACCATATTAACAAAATATAGGAATTTTGGTATAGTTAATTATAGATCATACATAAAAAGGAGATTACTTATTATTCGCACTCGCTTTCACATGCGTAGAATCAATAAATAGATGGTCTGCATGGAGGAGTCCCTGATGCATAATTTCATTTAATATACGATAGAATATCTGTTCAAATAGATCGGTGTCTTGAAAGCGACGGGCATAATTTTTACCGAGGGTAGAGAAATGCGGGACTTCTGTATGGAAGCCAAATCCTAAAAACCAGCGATACGCCATATTCGTTTCAATTTCATTGATGGTTTGACGCATGGAGCGAATGCCAAAAACATATTGAATAAATGTCATTTTAAAGAGAACAACAGGATCAATACTAGGACGCCCATGAGGTGAATAGAGATGTTCTACTAAAGGATAGATAAATGAAAAATCAATAGCAGCCTCTAGTTTTCGCACTAAATGATCGTTGGGAACTAATTGATCAATCGTTAACATTTCTAATTGATCACGTTCATTGGTTTGATTCTTCGTCATCATGGTTGATCACCTCAAAAGTTTACTTTTCAACACCCCATGTAGATAGAGTACTTTATGTAGAAGTTGATTGGAACGAAGGGCGGCGACTCCTGCGGGAAAAGCGGGAAAGTCGAGATCCTGGACTGAGCGAAGCGAGGGAAGCAGCTCGACCCCGCCCGCGGAAAGCGTCCGCCCGTAGTGGCAATCAACGGCTTTACTTTATTTTATTGTAAAAGAAAAAAGACTGTAGGCAAACTCAAAATTCATCGAGTTTGTCTACAGTCTGAGCATCCTCTATATGAGAATGCTTACATGAGTTTATTGTCAATCTCTGATGTATCAACATCATCGCCAAACCAATCTGTTAGCTTTGTCTTTGCCTGCTGCTTGACATCTTCATCAATATACATCGCGACTTGTACAATCGCTGCCAAAAGTGCGCCAATATCATCAGCATAGCCTACACCTGCTGCCATATCAGGAATTAAGTCAAAGGGTAAAATAAAATAACCTAATGCGCCAATAATAATCGCTTTATCTTTCTTCGGCACTTCCTCTTTTTGTAGGACAAAATACAAAATTAATACGGCATAGACAACAGAGGAGCCTGCTTTTTTAGCATATTTCTTTATCTTGTGCCAAAGCCCGTCCTCAGAATAGTGCTTACTATGCTGTTGAAGTGCTTCTTCATTTATTGTAGCTAAATGATCTTCTGCGGATGCTTGTTGTTTATTCTTTTTCAATTTTTCTAACATGTATATCACCCCTCGTTACCCTTTATCTTATATTATTTTCAAGCTAGCTTCAAATATCATGGGGTTATACATCAATAGACAAAGTCAACAGTGCGACTTTGCCTATTATTCGTTCATCCAAGTGCATTGCTAGCAGGGTAAAGATAGCTTGGGCGGTTCCAGAAGCGCTGCTGAGCCATTGCATGAATAAAGCTTTTGGCGAAATCTGGACTACTATCATTGATAACCCCTACACTGTTATCAAATGTTAAATTTAACGGTTTTAGTACCGCTTCACCATTCTGCATTGTACCAATTGGTTTAAAGTGATTATAAATATTAACTGTGTATTTTTGAGCTTCATACGTAAAATAAGGCGTAATATTGCCGCTTCCTACAATTAAAACCCCATCATAGGTTAACGAAGAGCCTGTTAAAAAGCTATCATCTACTTCATATTGAACGCCCTCTGTTCCAGTTACTGTGCCTAATCGATCATGCACAATCACAATTTGCAGCTTTGCCTTAACCAATGTGTCTAATAATCTTTTCACGCTTGGGCCGTCAAACCCTTCCGCTAAGAACACCCCTACACGTAATGTATCAGGTACAAATGTAGTATTCATCAGACTTAACGCAGGTGAGGACTTTGTGACAGTGGATTCGGGTACATTCGGAACAGTTGTACCTAATTCCTTGGACACATTCCTTGCTAAATCATGGCTAATATGGGCGAGTACATTAACCATTTCCTGCCGCACAAATGGGCGACATTTGCCAAGCTCAAAGCAAAAAGCACCGATAATATGCTGCTTTTCCACATCGCTCATACTATTCCAAAACATTCTAGCTTGGGAGTAATGATCTTTAAAGGATGGGGCTGTTTTTCTTACCTTACGCCCTTCTACAGTCGATGGATAGGTTACAAAACCGCCCTGTGTACCCGGAACAGGAGAAGGTGTATTATTGGCAAGCCCATTACGATGATAGGAAACCTTTCCGCGATCAATAATTAGCCTTGATGCCCCATCGCGCTGGTTATTGGCAAATGGGCATACAGGTCTATTAATAGGGAGCTGTTGATGATTGGGGCCAAGACGTGCCTGTTGCGTATCTGTGTAGGAAAATAATCTGCCCTGAAGAAGAGGATCATTTGAAAAATCAATCCCTCTCACAATATTACCTGGATGGAATGCACACTTTGCTCCGTTTCTGCAAAGGCATTGTCCACATTACGATTAATGGTAATTTTGCCGATTTTCCGTAGCGGTACTTCTTCCTCTGGCCATAATTTTGTCGCATCTAATATATCAAAATCAAAGGCGAATTCATCTTCTTCCTTAATAATTTGAATCGCCAGCTCATACTCAGGGTAATTGCCATTTGCAATATTTGTCCATAAATCTCGACGATGATAATCTGCATCAGCACCAAGCTGTTGTGCTTCATCCCATATTAATGTATGCACACCTAACATTGGTTTGATATGGAACTTTACAAAGTGAGCAACCCCATCCTTATTGACTAAACGGAACGTATGCACACCAAAGCCTTCCATCGTTCTAAAGCTTTTAGGTATGGCTCGCCCAGTCATAATCCATAACGACATATGTGCCGTTTCTTTATTAGTCGCCATAAAATCCCAAAAAGTATCGTGGGCAGTTTGTCCTTGAGGATATTCATTATCAGGCTCAGGCTTCACAGAATGAATTAAATCGGGAAATTTAATAGCATCTTGGATAAAAAATACAGGCATATTAATAGCAACTAAATCAAAATTTCCTTCATCCGTATAAAACTTAATAGAAAAGCCCCTGACATCACGATTTGTTTCATTACAGCCTCTTGAGCCAACCACTTGTGAAAAACATACAAAAAGGGGTGTTTTTTTATTGGGGTCCTGCAAAAAATCAGCCATTGTGATATCCGATAAAGATTCATATAGCTGAAATTCTCCATGTGCACCATAGCCTCTTGCATGGACAACGCGCTCAGGAATACGCTCACGGTCAAAGTGCGCTAATTTCTCACGTGCAAGGAAGTCTTCAATCAACGTCGGACCGCGATCACCAGCGGTTAAACTATTTTCATCATCGGAAATCGGAATCCCTTCATTGGAGGTCATTTTTTTACCTTCCGTTTCATGAATAAATGGTTCTAATTGCTTACGCTTTTTATTGGAAGAATCAACGTTTTCATTCACGCTATTTCACACCTCATATCATTCATTATTCATTAAAAAGTATATACAAAGATATAAAATTATATTCTCGATACTTAGTAGTGCTCACCGTAGGAGCGCAAAATTTTAGCCAATACTAAAGGCTGTCTAGAAGAATGATTCCTCCAGACAGCCCCGTTTTTTATTCCAAAATTTTATAGAATAACACGCGATCTTGATTTTCCCCGCCATAGTTTGTATAGACGGACATCGTATCATCAATTATTTTATCACCTTTTTCCATTCTAAAGCCCATATTTGTATGAAAGGCAATGGATACCTTATTCGTTGGTGATGTTACACATTTCACAACATTGCGATTATATTGCTTCACGACATGGAAGAAAACATCATACAATCTTTTGGCAATATTCTGTTTTCGATAGTCAGGATGCACGCCTACAAAATGAATAAATGCTTCATTTGACTGTGACTGCGATAAAAACCCAACAAGAAAACCAATAATTTCGCCTTTATCTTCCATAATAAGACTAGTATTTGTGAAATGATCGAAAAATAATTTAGGCAGCTTACCTGACATATTTTGACCGCCCCACCACTCATTAATGAGTGGCGATAAAATTGCATAATCTGAACTTTGTAAACCACGAATATTCATCCTATCCCTCCTTCAATTGATTGGCTACGAAGGGTGAATTGTATCTACTTGCATGTCCCCCCATAAACACACTGCCAATAGCGTATTAACTTAGCTTATAAAATGTTTCTTGATAGCCGCTACATAACATCTCTTTACCCTTCAATTCACTTGCTTAATCATTCTTATTTTTATCGTATCAAGTTTCCTTTGTCATCACCAGTGACTTTAATGTAGCACTTAATGCCTCAATACGATTTGTCGTCGCTGTCATTATCTCTAGTAGCTGATTTTCCTCCTCGACGGAATGAAGAATTTCCTCTGTTGATGTTGCATTTTGCTCCGTCATTTGATTAAGCTTCTCAATTTGCAGTTGTATCGCTTCAAATTGTGAAATGGCACTGCTTAATTCATGCATTCCCCTTGTTAAATCAGTATTTGTTTGTGTAAAGGAATCTTTTAATCGATCAAAGAAATGACTAACCTCCTGCAAAAGACTCTCACCATGCTGTAATGCTTGTTCACCATTACCTGAACGCTGATAAACCTCTGTTGATTTTTCGAATAAATTTTTTGTTACATTGGTAATATTGACTGTAATGGCAGCACTTTCTTCCGCTAGCTTGCGTACCTCATCAGCTACAATCGCAAATCCTTTGCCATGCTCCCCTGCTCGCGCCGCCTCAATGGCTGCATTTAAGGCAAGTAAATTCGTTTGCTCTGCAATATGGGTAATACCCATTAATAAGCTATCAACCGTTTGCAAGCTGCTTTGAAGATTATTGACAGTTTCTGCTGTTGAGCCTATTGCCTGATTCATCACCTTCATCTGTGCCATCACATCCTGCATTTTTTCCCAGCCTGTCAATACCTCCTGCTGAAGATTGGTTGATTTCGCTACAGTATTCTGTGAAATGGTAAATGTTTCATTGATAAAGTGCACAGAATCTCTCATTGTGCTATGAATCATCTGTAGGCTGGAGGATTCCTGCTGAATACTAGCAGCAATATCATCCGTAGCAAGCAAGATTTGTTTACTAGAGCCTGAAATTCGCTGCATTGTTTGCTGGAATTGTGTTACATGCTCGTCCAATGCCTGACTACTTTTTTCAATCTCTTGAAAGGCATTTTGTAATTGATTAAAAGATGCCTGTACATTATTTTGCTGAATTTCTGCATGCTCAATCAGCTCATTGCCCCATTTTGCAAGCAAATAAAAGGCGATAACGACCCCATTCATAATAGCAATAAGCGTAATAAAGACAATGATATCGTCAAATGGCCCTAGCAATGATGAAGAGTTGACCATATATAAAATCACAAAGCTCACGTTTACTAAGATACCAAAAAATATGATTAGCTCTTTTTTGAAATATAGAGCAATAATGGCAACCGTACAGAGCAAAATATAATGCTTATTTAATGAAAAGCTATCAAGCAAGAACAGTGTAAAAACAATGCTAGAAGGAATTAAACCAAAAATAAAGCCTTTTACATAGGTTTTGATGGGTAAAAAATAATTACATACGGCTAGTGCAATCACAATCAGTCCAACAAATAAAAATAGTATTCCTTTTGATAGAATCATTGGTCCACAAATTAACATGGCTAAAATTGAAATAATAGCTAAGTTTACTCGATGAACCTTCTGTGTATCATAGCGAAGTTTTTTCTCCATTGCTATCCCCCTAAAAAATGAATGGACATTCAGTTTAATTTTCTATTATTATATAGTATAACAACTACTTTTTGTAGTTAAATATTGCATAAAAGAGCATTTACACTATGTTTTTGCAATAAAAGGAGGAAATAACATTGACGAATGTCCAACAACTTGCACCAAATTTTTATTGTATTGATACACACGATTTGAATCGCGAGCAGCGCACAAGCTCTTATTTATTAGTGGATGAAAAAATTACCTTAATCGAAACATCTGCAAGCCCATCTGTTCCTTATATTCTGGCAGGGCTAAAGGAATTAAATATTGCTGTAGAGGCACTAGCGTCGCATTAAAATAATCCAACGCGTTTAATTAAACTGAAATTTCTGTCATCTATTCCAAGCATAAAAAAATCCTTTATACTGGTTGGTGGTAGCAAACCATCCAAATCCAATACAAAGGACTCAAGCATGGATAAGTTTACACGAAAAACATCATTTGAACAATGGTTTTCACCCATCTCCTCCACGAAATTCGCGGATTTGGTTGAAACCCATCAATTAAATAACTATACAAAGAAGCTATACATGGATTCATTTTTAAAACTACTGCTGTTCGCCCAACTGAATGAAGCCGAAAGTATGCGCGATGTGCAATTGAAGTTATTTTCAGATGAACTTCAACAAGCCACTAAATTAACATCCATCAGCTTTTCACAGTTAGGTCGTCGGTTAAATTACGTACCAACAGAGGTGTTTCAACAGGTATTTTATGATTTAGTCGCTCAAATTCACGAAAAGGCACAGTATAAGCAGCGCCGGCAAATCACGACACCATTGAAAATCATTGATTCGAGTACGTTGCCGTTGAATTTGAACAACCATAAGTGGGCTGAATTTCGCCAAACGAAGTCGGGCATCAAGCTTCATTTACGACTCATTTACGTAGAAGAAGGGCATTCGTATCCGGATCAGGCGATTCTCACAAATGCGATTGAGCACGATCATGGTCAGCTCGAACTGCTCGTTGACGACAAGGAATGCATGTACGTTTTTGACCGTGGTTATTTAGACTATAAACAATTTGATCAGATGACGGATGACGGTTATTTCTTTGTCTCGCGCTTACGAAAAAACGCAGCGGTTCGTGTCGTTGAAGCCTTTCAATTGCCCGAAGAATCAATCGCCTTATCCGATGAAATGATTTTAATTGGCACACCCCAAAACCGAGCAGAAAACTACTTTCGTCGGGTCAAAGTAACGGATACAAAAGGAAATGAGCTGCAGTTACTTACAAATCGGTTTGATTTAAACGCAGACGAAATCGCAGAACTGTACAAATCGCGCTGGGCAATTGAACTATTTTTCAAATGGTTGAAACAACACCTAAATATTAAAAAGTTTTACGCGCAAAGTGAACAGGGCGTGCATAATCAAGTCTACATTGCGATGATTGTGTATTGCCTACATGTGTTGGCACAACTGAACACGAATAGTTCGAAAACCTATTTAACAATTGGTCGATTATTAAAGGCAGCTCCATGGAAATCCGCTCACTTATGGGTTCGAAAAATTGCCGGGAAAGCGATTCCATAAAGGGTTCATCTTTTCTGTCGCACACGTCACAGGTTATAGTAAAAAAATGGATGACTACTACCTCTGCTTAAGTGTCTTCGTTTTTCTTCATAAAAGGAACGAAAAGAAAACAGAAAATTCAGTTAAAATTTATGCGACGCTAGTGCTGTAGAGGATATTCATTATGTCATTGTGACACATATTCATTTAGATCATGCTGGGGGTGCGGGTTTATTTTTGCAAAGCTGTCCAAATGCTAAATTTGTGGTCCATCCACGAGGAGCTGCCCATATGATTGATCCTAGTCGTTTGATTGCGAGTGCTAAAGGGGTTTATGGGGCTGAGTTTGATCGTTTATTTGACCCGATTGTGCCAATTGCTGCTGAGCGCATTATTGAGGTTCAGCATAAACAGCAATTACAGTTAGGGCAGCATCATTTAACGTTTTACCATACAGAAGGTCATGCTAAGCATCATGTATCCATACTTTATTCGGCAACAAACGGCTTATTTGTAGGCGATACAACGGGTGTTCGTTATCCAGAGATGGATGGAGAGGCGATTGATTTAATTATTCCTTCAACTTCTCCAAATCAGTATGATCCAGCTACAATGGAGCAATCCATTCAGTTATATGAAACATTACAGGCAAGTGAATTATATTTTGGACACTATGGTGCGTATCAAAATCCAGCAGAAGCCTATCGTCAAGTGCGTTATTGGACACCGCTCTTTTTAGAGGCAGGCAGAAAAGCACAAGCCATCTCAACAAATTTTCATGAACAAGCAAGCTTTTTAGATGCGCGCTTAAAGGAGCTTTTATTTCGTTATTTACAGGAAAATGGTATTGCTGACAATCATCCTGTCTATGAAACCATTCCCTTTGATACTATTGTATCAGCAATGGGGATACTCGATTATTTAGCAAAAGTAAAAGCATCGGTGTAAGACCGATGCTTTTGTGCTTATGAGGAACTGCTTCGATCATCCTCTAGTGGAACAGGTGGCCGTTCGCCCAACGGTATCTTCCAATACCACCATTTGAAAATACGTGCAATCACAAAGCAGGCGATGGCGATTGCAGAAAAGATACCAACAAATGTCCAATGTTGACCACCTAACAGCATAATCGGCCCTGCTGACCAAGCAAATAGCTCCAAGGGGGTATTCAAAGGCCCTACAACAGCTGTATCTGTTAATGTTTTCGACTTATTGTTCGGGTCTACTACTCGTAGCAATGTTAAGCCAATCGCAAATACACCTGTTGAATAGCCGTATACAAAGATCGAACGCTCAAACCAGCTTTCATAGTTCATTGCTGGTCCGACAATCACTAACATTACTACCACAATAACAACACCTGATAGCATTAATAAACCAAGTGGTAGCGCATATTCAAGAATAATTGGTAGTTTAATAGAAGCAACCCCAAAGAATACAAGGAAGTCCGTTGCAGCACTTCCTAAACGATCCACTACTTTACTATCTACATATTTGTAAACGCCCTTTTCACCTTTGCCAAGCAATAAATACATCACTAAAGCGAGTAAAAAGGCAATTGTAAACGTTGGAAATTCAAGTCCCCATGTATTGGCAATATAATTATTTAATAAATAGCCAAACCCTGATGGCACAAGCAATAATGCTATATGGAAAGCAATCGGGTCTAAGGCAATCGGTGAAACGGTTTCCTGCCCAAGCGATGTTCGGTTTTGAGGTTGTACTAATCCTGTTTTTAAGTCATTCGAAATCTCAGAGAAATCTTTCACATAATGTGTGTAGCCTTTTCGTGTTGCCCATTTAATAAAAATAAGTCCGCCAAATATTCCTGCTAAAATACCGCCTGTTGCAGCAGTCATCCCTAAATCTGTCGCTGTTTCCCAGCCCATATTTTCAAAGGTTGTCCCAACTGCCGCCGCTGTCCCATGTCCACCATAGAAGCCAGCAGCTAATAGTAAACCAAAGCCATAATTAATACTTGGGTCTAGCTTTGAAATAACGATAATCGAAAAGATAATGGGGATGGATAATTGCATAGCAATAATCAATACCTTATAAGTGGCATAGGCTCCCATTCGATTAATATCTCGCTTCATATTATTCGGTGAGAAGGAGAAGCCATTAATCCCAACGGCTGCAAATACGAAAATGGTAATAACGCCTGCATATGAGCCGATATCTTCAGAAAACGGCAGAATATTTAAAAAGCTTGGTCCTAATGCCAAGCCTAAAAATCCTGCTAATAAGCTGGCAGGAATAAAGCTTCGTTGAATAAATTTAATTTTGGCACGCAGCAGCATCCCAATTAAGATAAGAATGCTGGCACAAGCAAAATCCGTTAATATCGTATATACTGTCATGTATGTGACTCCTTTAGATTAAAGCTGTAAAAAGTTCGTGGATCTTGTCGATGTAGCAGGCGGTGCTGGGTCAAGCTTTTCATTGGCAATATCCAAAATTTCCTCTGGTCGAATCCACGGTCTATTTTGAATAGCACTTGTTTCTTCATGTGTTAAATAGCCTTGATAAGCTGTTAAACTTCTTCGTAAAAAGCCGTCTTTGATACAAGCTTCTTTTACACCTAAATTTAAAATTGATTGAATATGTGGTAGCACAGATGCGGCATAAGCAACAGAAGTTGAGTTAGCAATCGCACCAGGAATATTACTTACACAATAATGCACAACCCCATTTTCAATATATGTAGGATTTTCATGTGTTGTTTCACGGAAGGATTCAATCGCACCATCCGTATCATTACTAATATCAACAATCACTGAGCCCTTTTCCATTAAGTGCAACATATCACGATCAATTAAATAGTCCTTACGCTCTTTTGGCCATTTAACACAATTAATGACCATATCAATTTCTGGTAATAACTTTTCAATATTTTGCTTTGTCGATAATTGTGTGTTCACTTTTTCATTATACGTTTTGCCAATATCTCGTAAGACACCATAGTTAACATCCATTACCGTACACCACGCACCGAGCGATTGTAGCACCTGCAATGCAGAGCGACCTACTAAACCACCTCCAAGAATAAGCACCTTCATCCCTGGCGCACCTGCTAGTCCGCTTACGAACTTTCCTTTTCCGCCGTTAATTGTCAGCATCGCTTGTAGCCCCATTAAAGCTCCTTGCTTCCCAGCAGCTTCACAGTTTACAGAGCCGTAGCGATGTGAGTCCTCAGCTGTAAAGGCAATACATTTGCTATCAAGAATTGCTTGCACTTGCTCCTTATGTGCGGCTGGATGAATACAAGTATAAACAATTTGATTTTCTCGCAGTAAAGGATACTCATTTTCTTCAATTTCTTTTACTTTCACTAAAAAATCGCATTTTTCATACATTTCCTCAATCGAATCAATGATTTGAGCTCCTGCTTCTTCATATTGCTCATTGCTAAATCCTGCAAGCAGCCCTGCATCTCTTTGCACAAGAACCGTATGATGATCTGCCTTAATTGTCGCAACCTCCAAAGGCGTTATAATCACACGATATTCTCCTACTTTGCTATCTTTTAATACACCAAATACCATTTTGTCCTCTCCTCAATCACTAAAACGTTTTAGATTTGGGCTTTACTTCGATACCCAAAGTAAAGTATATAGCAATAGGTCTGAGAATTCAAAAAATTTTAATAAAAAGGGCAGAAAAGTTAATCAATAATCAACAAAATAACATTGCTTTCCTATCGTTTAGAACAAAGCTATCACTGTATTATCCAAAAAAATTACTCCCCCTACCTTATAGAATGACGATAAAATTCATCTTTGATTCTTTCCATCTTTCGGAGCATGTACATATAGACAACCATTTGAAACCCTTGATATACAAGGCTTTATAAAAATCTAAAGACAATTAAACACATCAAACAAATCTACATGGAAATACGAGTATATTTTTAATAACTGAAAATGCTCTTCCGCTGAAATATTCCTTTTCTCCAGTTCTTGACATGCTGGCAGCAATTCATCCATCTGTAGATCTGCAATATGATAAAGAGCATTCATTCTAATGCTCCAGCGTTTATTCGATAAGTCCTTCTCATAAAACTTTTTTAAATATTGATTGGCAAATTGCTGAATAGCCTGCTGTACGTTTGCATTCGTTATATTTTTTAAATAGGATGAAAAAATCATTTCAACCCCTTCTACCTGAGCCCTATTACGAGGAACAAGCACAATACTAAATAGCTCTTGATTGAACAGGTAGTCATACCAAAGCTGAGAATAATTTTGTAAATAACGATCACGTACTTTTTCAAAACGACTTTCACGCTGTCGTTGGACAAATAAATAAAGCATCAAGCTTAAAAGGATAATGACTAAAAAAGCAATGCCAAACAAAAGAAAAGAAATAGATAGCTGAATCATAACCAAAACCTCGCAAAAGTCCTTTTAATTTTCGCCTCTAGCAGACGTAAATTAAATGGTTTAACAATGTATTCATCAACGCCACCTTCATAAGCATTCAGCATAGCAATCTCCGAATTACGCTCTGACATCATATAAATAATAAATTTCTTGTCATTTGGCATATTTCGTAGAATATGCAGAATTTCTAAGCCATTCTTACGAGGTAAAATATCATTCATCATGATTAAATGCATATGGCCTGTTTTATAGCTTTCCGATTCTAAGAAACTATAGCCATCCTCATAGACCTCCACCTCTAACGTAAAAAAAGGAATGTCTATTTGATCAAGTGTTGATTTTAATACTTGCCTAAAGATTTTATTTTGCTCAATAACGCTGACCTTTACCTGCTCAGTAGGCTGTATACAATAGTCCTCAATTTGGGCTATCGACCAATTTAATGCTCCATTTTCTGCTAGCTTTTCTTTATTTTTAGTAAGTAATTCCTCAAAAGTAACATGATTATTGCGTATTTCTGTAATCGATACGTTTAAGGCAATATGCTGATACTGTTTTTCAGCTTGTAAGATCGTAAAAATTCGTTTTAAAAATGCTCTCGCTTCTATATTGCTGCTTTGTAAAAAGAAAATTCCCCAATGCTTACCGTCCGCTAATTGAAAGAGTAAATCAGTCTTACGAACTTTAGATTGTAAGAATACGGTTATTTGCTGATTTATAGAATTGTCAGTTGAACTCGTTTGCGAAGAATCAGCTATTTTAAAAAAAATTGCTGTGATCGTCAGTCGAGATCGAATCACACTTTCCCTCCATATTTCAAAATAGCTTCTTACTTCATATTCCTTCATGATGTCTGACACAGCACTTATTTCACTCATTCAATTCACTCCATACTATAAAAAAATCAGGCATGTTTATTCACTAGCATCGATCAGCTTCAATAAATTTTTTAGCTCGTGTTCCCTACCTTGCGATAAAATTCAATTCCCTGTAAAAGAATTACTTTATTCACTCATTCTGCTGAATGAAAAATAAAGCTATATCATCAGCCTATTATACTAATTAAACCTGAACATTTTCTAAACAATTTATAAAACAGGTCTAAAGCAACAAATTATTTTATAAAAATAAACGAATAGTACAACATTTTAGAAAAAATATACCTTTATTATAGTAATATATGCGAGCGACAAAAGTATTAAAAAAATAGAGCTGTTACCAATAATCTACGAAAAGACTATTGGCACAGCTTATAAATGCTAATTTAAATATGTACATTCCTGCTTGAATAAATATGTACAAAATTAATACTTCCTTTCATACTGATACTGAGGTGATAGTATGAATATTCAACTAGGAATAGAGACAGAATTTACAATCAACAGTCTTTCAGACTTAGCAAACTTTAAACAAGTAATGAAGCAATTAAAAATGAAAATTAATAAAAGTAAATTAGCAAGGGACATGGGTGTAGATCGACGAACAATCGATAAGTATTTGAATGGCTTTGTTCCAAAAACAAAACGAAATAAACCTTCTAAAATTGATAAGTATTATTCGATTATTGCAAGTCTTTTGTCGGAAGATTCAAAGCAAGTATTTTATTATCGACGTAATCTTTGGCAATATTTAAAAGATAATCATGGTCTAGAATGTGGGCAATCGACATTCCGTACTTAGATTGCAAATACACCAGAATTTCAAGCCTATTTTGAGAAGGATGAGTGTGTCTCTTCTTTTAATAACAACAGTGGAATTCGATTTGAAACACGTATGGGGAAACAAGCACAGCTGGATTGGAAAGAAAGTATTCTTTATGAAACCAGTGATGGAGAACAAGTTGAGATTAATGTAGCAGTATTAGTACTTGGACACTCCCGTATGCGATTCTTTTATATGAGTATTTCAAAATCACAGGCTGTTTTATTCTCTTTCTTAACGGAGACGTTTGAGAAGATGGGTGGTGTACCAGAAGAACTCGTCACCGATAATATGAAAACTGTGATGGATGATGCAAGAACAGAACATTTTGCAGGGAAAGTGAATGCGAAATTTGCACAATTTGCGAAGGATTTTGGATTTAAAGTGAGACCGTGTATAGCAGGACGTCCAAGAACAAAGGGGAAAGTGGAAACAACTATGAAATTACTCGATGAAATCCATGCCTATCAGGGGAAGTTTAATATAGCCGAATTACATGCTTATATTGAAAAACTATGTAATCGGATTAATCATGAAATTCATCAAGGAACAAATAAAATTCCAATTTTAGAATTCCAAAAAGAAAAGAATCACTTACTCCAGCTACCAACTGAACGAGTAAGAGATTCCTACCGAATCAAGCATAGACTTGTAAAAGTTAATGCTTCAAACATGATTTCCTACAAATCCAATCAATACTCAGTTCCACCAGGGTATCAAGGGAGAAAAGTAGGTTTACAAGTATATGATGATCAACTATGGATTTATTATAACATGGAACTAATCGCACAACATAAAATTAGTGAAGCAAAATTGAATTATCAAGAGGCACATTACCGGGAAATCATCACAAAAGCGTTGCCCGAATACCCCGATATAAACGATTTAGCAAAACGTAATTTAACAGCGATTGGAGAAATGTACAAATGAATTCAATTATGAGCACAAACTATCAGCAGCTCCAACAAAACTTGGAGTATTTAAAATTAAAGCAAATGGGCCTCCATTTGAATGAAGTTATTGACTTCAGTATAAAGAATGAACTTTCATTTATTGATACGCTTATTAAACTAACAAACTACGAAATTGATGTCCGTGAGCAAAATATGATTCATGCGATGGTGAAAGTAGCTGCATTCCCACACTTAAAGGAAATGAAGGATTTTGATTTTGAATTCCAACCAAGCATTAATCAGCAACAATTACTTGATTTTCAAAGTCTTCGTTTTATTGAAGCAAACGAAAATATCGTATTTCTAGGTCCAAGTGGTGTCGGCAAGACCCATTTGGCCACTGCAATAGGCATTACGGCAGCAAAAAAACGCACAAGTACCTATTTTATTAAGTGCCATGACTTAATTCAGAACCTGAAGAGAGCACGATTAGAAAACCGCTTAGAGAGCCGTTTAAAGCATTATACGAAATATAAATTATTAATCATTGACGAGATTGGATATTTACCAATTGATCCAGAGGATGCAAAACTATTCTTCCAGTTGATTGATGCCCGTTATGAATATCGCAGCACGATTTTTACAACAAACGTGAATTTCAAATCATGGGATGAAATTTTCCCTGAACCGAAGTTAGCAAATGCGATTCTAGATAGGATTTTACATCACGCTAGTGTAGTCACAATCGTGGGTGATTCATATCGATTAAAGCAACATTTAGCCCCAGAAAATGAGTGATTTTGTACATCCTTAAACGAGCAAAAATGTACATATTGGTGTTGACATTTATACAGCTCTCATATTTTCGAAGGTAGGCAGCTACCTCCATCAATTACGTCGGGACTTTTATTTTGGTTCAGTGGGCGTTTGGACACCCTGTGAACAGAGGTAAAAAAGCATTTATCCTCTTCCTACAAAAGAGGAGGTCTTCTGCTATTATCATTTTTCGTAGTAATTAACTGGCTGAGGCCTTCCTAATAAATAACCTTGAAAAACATCGCAGCCTTGTGCTGTCAAGTATTGCAATTGTTGTTCATCCTCAATTCCTTCTGCAATAATACTAAAGCCTAACTCATGTGCTAAATGAATCATACTATTAACAATTGCCTTGCTTTTAACAGAAGTCATACAGGTAGCAATAAATGTTTGATCAATTTTCATACCATGAATAGGTAAATCCTTTAAATATTTGAAATTAGAAAAACCTGTACCATAATCATCAATCTCTACTTCCATACCACTATCATATAATTTTTGAATAATAGGAATGACATTTTCCACTGAAAATGCTGAAATTCCTTCAGTGATTTCAATTTTAATACAACTATATATACGGTGAAAGAAAATTAGAGTTTCAAGCACAGCCTATTCACCGTATTTTCAGGTGTTTGATTAATCATTTGGATAAAGCCTTGGACAGCACGTTGAATCTTTCCGACATTTGAGTAAAAGACATTGTGGATCACCGTTGTCTTCATCCATTTCCACAGTCCTTCGATTAAATTTAAATTGGGACTGTACGGCGGAAGGAACAGAAATTCAAAGAAATCTTGATACTTTTCTAAAAATGGTTGAATCAATTTCGCATGGTGTATGCGCGCATTGTCTAATACCATCACGATGCGTTCATTCGGATAACGAGCGATGACTTTTTCTAAAAAACTTAGGAATTCAACAGCGGTATATTGTTCTTCTTGCACGCAAAATACATCGCCCGTTTCGTAATCCAATGTACCAATTAGCTTAACCCCTTGATGTCGGCCATATGTTGGAATGATTTTTTGTTGACCTTTAAGAAACCACGTGTTGGAAATCGCTTGGTAATCACGGATCATTGACTCGTCTTCAAATAAAATACGATCAATTTGACCATGAATTAGTTTTTTTTCGCCTGTTCAAATTTTTCAAGGAAAACTGCTTGTTTGAGGGGGTCTGCTTTTTCCAATGTATACGTTGGTTTCGTATAACTTAAACCAAGACGGTACAATAAATCACGTGTCCCACGTACAGAAAAAGACACACCAAATGTTCGCTCAATCCAATCGCGAAGAAGAGGCGCTGTCCAGTTCATTTCAACGGGAAAACCAGCATCTTTAGGCGTTTGGTTGACAATTGTCGCGACGACTCGTGCTTCTTGTTCAGCCGTTAAATGACGCTTTCGACCAGGTTGTTTTTTACGTCCAAGTCCAGCGATCCCTTTTTCACAATAAGCTTTGCGATAATTGAACAGCGTCGCTAAAGAAAGACCTGTATAGTCGACAATTTTTTCATACGATTCGCCGGAAAGTAACATATAAATCACTTGGTAGCGAACGAACATTTTATGATTGTTTTCTTCTTTCATGACAAGCTTTAATTCTTCTAAAGCAGCAGGAATTTGTTCTTCAGGAATTAGGACAATTTTACGCATCATTTTTCTCCGTTTCATATCTATTAAGAATAGTATACAGGAAAACGAAGAAAAAGAGTGTAAGTCTAAAAGTTAATCACCTTATATATAGATTGAATATTATATTTTTCACATAATTGCAATAAGCGTGAAACAAGCTGTTCATCAAAAAATTGTCTGATGGATAAATTAAAGGCAATTTTAATTTGTTTTGACATAACATTTTGTAATCTTAGGAAATCTTGCAGCATTTGCTCAAACAACAAATAACTAAGTGGAATAATTAAACCTGTTCGTTCTGCTAATGGGATAAATTTGGCTGGGGAAATAAAACCATGTGTTTCATCATACCAGCGAGCAAGTGATTCAAAGCCTATGATTTCATGATGTGCATTCCATTGGGGTTGATAGTGCATAGTAAATGCTTTTGTTTGTATCGCTCTAAATAATTTATTTTTCAATGCCAAATTTTCATCTATATCCTCCAACATGGTATGCTTGAAAAAAGCATATGTGTTTTTACCTTTTTTCTTTGCATAATCAATCGCTGTACTAATGTAATACACTAAATCTTGATAGCTTGTCGTATCTTCTGGATAGCGCACTCCTCCAATACAAAACGTCATATAATGCTCACTATCTAAATAATGAATAGGTGTATCGCACAGCTTTCTAAGTGTATGAATAAATGACTTTATCTGCTCCTTTGACATTGGGCATAGCAGGATAAATTCGTCACCATATGCTCGTGTTAAGAGTACATGATGGTGTTGACTAATAGCCTTTAAGCGCTCACTAATTTTTTTCAATATTTGATTGGCATGTTCCATCCCTATACTTTCATTCAAGCTTTTAAAATCATCAATATTAATTTTCAATAAATAAAATGGCTCATTGGCTGCTATTTTTTTCGTTACGATGCTTTCTAAATAAATACTGTTCGGTAAACCTGTAATCGAATCATGTACAAGCTGCTCTTCCAGCTTAAATGCTAACATTTTTTTCTCTGTAATATCAGAGCGAATCGCTATGTATTGCTCCACTTCGCCTAATTCGTTTTTGGAGGGCACAATTGTTGTATCCACCCAATAAACTGTTCCATCCTTTGCCTGATTACAAATTTCCCCTCGCCAGGTCGTCCCTTGTGAAATGACCTCCCACATATTTTTAAAGAAGGAAGCGTCATGGTAACCAGAATTAATAATGCGATGTGTTTTACCGAGTAGTTCGTCCTTTGAATATTTTGATATATCACAAAAATTTTGGTTTGCATATAAAATACATCCCTTTGTATCTGTAACCGCTAAGATGGTCGTTGCATCCAATGCTTCATATACATTTACTATTTTTTTAAGCTCCTGCATCAGTTCCATTTTTTCACTCAATTCTATTTTTTATAAATGTAAACAACAGAAATCACTAACAAAATATCTAAAATTCAACATAGTTATCTTTACCAGTAGATTATTCTACCAAAAAATCCGAAATATTAAATCCTAAAAAATACATATACCCCATTACATTATAATAGTCCTTTCATATGTGTTTTTTTGAATATTATTACAATTTCAAACAAAATATTTTTCATCATAGGCACTTAGTTAAATAAATATCTGACTATTTTTTAGTAGCTATGATTTCACGTAGTTTTTTGCGACATTTTTTACAATTATAAACAAAACTTTCGCAAGCAATGTGCAATAAGATAGGAGATTATTAGATAAGGACAAAGGTGAGGAGTTGGGACTAAATATAGCATTATGTCATTATTCATACAGCATTCATATGATCCATAGCAGCTAGAGCCTCTAGAACGTAGGCTTTTCGATATAAGTGGATTTTAGCTGAAAACGTTTATTTTTAATTTAGGATAAATGCCTATTCACTTAGGACTGAACATCATATATTGGTAATGTACCCTACTCGCTTTCCATCTTTGCTCATACTTCAGCAAGAAACACATCCCCATTTTATTTGGTCACTTATTAAACAATAGGTGACCTTTTTCGCTCGGTGACAAATTAGCCGATTTTAGGAGGATAGCATGTTGAACAATCAAGAGGAAACTAAGTCCGTCAGCCAAGCCGCGAAGCTTGCTGTTATCGCAGGTGCTATTACAACACTTGGCGATGCACTAGCCACCGTTGCAGCAGGTCTTGCCTTAGAAGATGAATTAAAGGAAAATGAGCGTAGTCAGCAAAATATTGACAAGCTCCAAAAACAAATTGATGAATTACACTATGAGGTCAAGCAGCTAAAGAGAATGCTCCGTTAACATTATTTCTCAGGCAATGAAGTGAATAGCCCATAAAAAAACTAGGCTCTCCCCTTTTATGGAGAACCTAGTTTTTTGTTACTATGCGTGTTCATTTCTAGCATACCATAACATCCTCAACAATTTCTGAACAAACTATCTAAAAATACCATGCTCATACAAATATTCATAGGAAAGGTCTACAAATAAATATTCATGCTCGTTAATGGCGATGGAGAATGTTCTTGTAATTTCGCCTGTTTCAATATCACGATATAATTCAGAGATTTCGCCGCTTTGATCGTTACGCATTTTAATAATGGTTTGCAAGAAATAAGGTCGCCAGCTCCAATTTTTATTAATAGCTTGTGGCTGGAGTTCCCACTTGCCGTTGATGCGCATGATATTAGGTGTTAGCTGGAAGCCGTCCTCATTGCAAATATAAAGACGGAAGGAATAGCTATCCAATAGTTCAGCGAGATGCTCTAATTGTGAAAGATTATCGCTTGTAGGCTTCACACGATGAACAATTACCTCCAGCTCCTCTCGTAATTGCTTCAATTGAAAGTATTGTGCCTCCAGCATTTTCTTTTCAGAGGTAATAAATTGCTGGCACTCTTTTTTAAAGCGTTCCTTTAACATCTCTTTATCAACAAAGGATGTAGCTGGATTCGCTAGATAAGGCCCTTGGTAGAAGCGTCCTCCATTTTTCCAAGCAAACTGTAGCTGATATACTGTTTCAATATCCTCAAATAATAAATTTGCCCCAATTTTATAAGCAAGGCTGCCGATTGCCGAGATCATATCCGCTTGAGCCGACCAAGAATCATAATTGAAATCGCGTGTATTCACCTTTAAAATATGCGGAGCCAATAAAGCAATGTGCTCTAAATGACTTTCTGCGCCCACTTCTTGAATAGCAATTTTCACACCAAAAGTTGTAAAATAACGTAGTGCATGGTGTAGCTGATGAATATCTCCTAAAAAACGATGCTCGGATACAACTAACACAACACGGTGTAAATCTTCTTCCTTTATATATTGCTGAATAATATTAAAATGACTTTCGCCAAAATCTTGCATTAATAGGTTTGGATTGCTTGGAATATATATCGCAATATCTGATGCAATGTCATCAATATTGGCTAATGCAGCATGTAAAATTTTATGCTCCATATCTATTCGATATTCTTCTGGAATATCTTCATTATTTAAAAAATCCTTTAGGTTAATTTGTTGCCCTTCAATTTGCAAATGCCCGGAAATTTCGTAGGCAATCACCGTATGCGCATCTGCGCTAAATATCGGCTGATAGTACCCATGTATTTGATCTAAATTTGTTAACACTTCAATTGCGTCCATATCATCGAAACCTCCATTATGAATAACATTCTTCTTAGTTATTCAAAAATACATATCGTAAAAAGCTCTTTGACTGTATCATAAGTCGTTTAGCATAAAATCGCAACTTCACCGACTGTCATTTATGGAAAATTTGTTTAAACTCTTTATCGCACCTTGTTACTTTATGTTTGAATAAGAAGGTCTATGCATATTTTCTTTATCACTATAATTTATGCACCATATCTGCTCTATAGCCATGATAAAAAGCAGCATCCCAGAAAGAGTTTGGAATACTGCTTTTTATTATTCAGCTATAAAGAAGAACCAAATACATCCGATAACGAGCAATGATAACAGCACCGCAATTGTGACACGAAGCGGTGAAATTGGTGCATCTCCACCTACACGACCTGTTTGCCCGTTAACCATAAAACGATAAATTTTTTCCTTATAACGAAATGATGATAGCCAAATCGGTAACATTAAATATTTATATGTAATATCATCATGATTGGTGGAAAAGCGTAAATTTGATACTACATCTGCATTGTGCTTCCAACGAATTTTAGCAGTGATTTGGGCATGAAGATGATCATGAATTTCACGCTTCGCTTGGTTCCAGCCATCCTGCAAGCCAACGCTGTAGCGCTCTGCTAAAAATCCAGCAACATATTCTGGCTTATAGGCTTTGTTATTTAATAGATTAAATGGTTCAATTTTTCGCATCATATTACGATCATAACGAGTTGTCGCACTGACTAAATGATCATCAATAAATTCCTGATAAAAGCCGCTTGTTGAATACCAATCTGTTTCTGTATGGGTTTTTCCATCTTTATCGGTTACTGTACGATGTCGCCCATATCTTGCGGAATATCTAGAGCTTGTTTTTGAATCAAAGGTCCAATATGGAAGGTATACACCTTTAAATGCCTCTGGTTTAGCACTGATTTTAGCAGCTTTTGGTGTAAACCACTTCCCTTTAATCCATCGGTGAAAATGTTCTCCTGCCTGCTTATCCGTAATTTCAAAGGCACAGACACCGTTTGGCGCTAGCGTGTTTTCAGCACTTGCTTCCATCACTTGATGAGAGCCACAATAAGGACAGCTATCAGCTACCTGCAATGCATCATAGATTGTTTCGGCTGCACAGGCTTTACAAATAACCGTTTTTTTCGCTGATCCCCAATTGAAGTTTCCACGCTCCTCTGCCCTCGCAAAGTCCATTTCCCGGGCAACTTTCTCCTCCTCCTGCTCTGGCATAGCAATTTCAGACTCAAAGCCACAGTATGGACAGGTTAGCTTGCCTGTTGCAGGATTAAACTCAATCGATGCACTACATGACGGACATTCCGCGTCAAAATCAAGCTTAGCTTGCGTGACATTTTCAACTTCTTGCGTTGACATGTGCCATCCTCCCCTTATTTCACATCATTTTCATCAAAAACATCGCCGCATTCAGGACAGAATTTTGGTGGATTTGTTGGGTCCTCTGGTGCCCAGCCACATTTATCACATGCATATAGTAAAGCTCCTGCTGGTTTTTTTGTACCACATTCACTACAGAACTTGCCTTTGTTCATCGCTCCACAAGTACACATCCAACCCTCTTCAGCTGGCTTTGGTGTGCCACAGTTTGAACAAAATTTGCCGCTGTTTTCGTGACCACAGGCACATTTCCATGTATTCGTTGCTTTTGCTGTTTGCTCTTGCATAGCAGCCTGTGCCTGCTTATTTTGCTCACTCATTTGATAAAGCTGTCCAGTATTTACACCACCTGCTTGTGCAGCCATATTCATGCCCATAAAGCTAGTCATCGCACCGCCCTCATTATTAGCGGCTGCAATCATTGCCTCTGCCTGTGCGCCTGTTAAATGAGCGGCAGCCATTCCCGGATCACGCATCACCGCATTGCGCTGTAGTTGCTTAATCATCGCCTCATCTTCTTCAGAAGCCTTTAATGTACTAATGCCAAATGATACAACAGCTAAGCCACGTGTTGCCAACCATTTTTCTGATAATACCTTATTAAGCGCATCTGCTAACGCAACCGTATGAGCTGGAATTTCACTATAACGAACACCGCTTGCTGAAATATGCGCGAAAGCTGGCTGTAACGCTGTCATTAACTCTGATTTTAGTTGGCTATCAATGGCATCTCGTGTAAATTCACGCTCCACGTTGCCACAAACATTTGTATAAAATAGTAGTGGATCAATCATTTTATAAGAATACTCACCATGACAACGAATCGCAATATCAATATCTAAGCCAATATTGTGGTCAATTACACGGAAAGGAATCGGCGCTGGTGTGCCGTATTTATTGCCTACAATTTCTTTTTTATTAAAATAATACACACGTTGATCTTTTGGGGCTTCTCCTCCAAATGTAAAGCGCTTGCCGATCTGCTTAAAGGTTTCCTTAATGCTATCAGACAAATCTGAGCCATACATCACGGATGGCTCTGTTGATGTATCATAAACATACTCACCAGCCTCTGAGGAAAATTCCACAACCTTCCCCTGCTCCACAATCATCATACATTGTCCTTCATTAATCGCAATAATGGAGCCATTGCTAATAATATTATCATTGCCTTTATTTGATCCGCGCTTCGATGTACGTTTAATGCCCTTCGTTACAAGAACATCTGCTGATAATGCCTCACAATAAAAATATTCACGCCACTGATCCTCTAAAACACCTGCTAAAGCACCTATGCCTGCTTTTAATAAACCCATATTCATTTCCCACCTTTATATTGATGTTACAGTTTATTTTATCATCTCTGTTTAGTATGTAATACGCAATACCCGCTATTTTGTTTCATTTTCCACTAAAAAACGAGAAGTTCTAGTAAAAGAACAATCTCGTTTCACCATATATTGTCGATTTTAAGCAAATGGAGCAATCACTACAAGCACCCACGCTATAATAAATAATAGACCACCAATTGGCGTAATGGCTCCAAGCTTTTTAACGCCTGTTACTGCTAGCACATAAAGGCTACCAGAGAAGAAAATAATGCCGACAAGCATACAATAGACTGCCCAAGTTAATAGACTGCTGCTTCCTAAAAGCGTATCACTTGATACGATTCCAACTGCAATTATCCCCAACGCATGGTACATCTGATATTGCACAGCCGTTTCCCAAATCGCAGCATAATGAGGGGACGCAAATTTATCTTTTAAGGCATGTGCCCCGAAAGCACCTAACACAACACCAAGACCAGCCAAAACAGCACCCAACGCTAAAAATAGTTCCATTTGCAAATCTCCTATTTCGCCTCAATGGCGATTTCTTTATATTTAGCATCCCAAGCAGGATCGATTTTACTTAAAGATACAGGACGCAACGTATCCTTATGCGCCAAAATATGTACAGACTGAGCAGTAGCCGCCACTGTACCATCTTCATGTAAAATTTCATAGCCATACGTTGTACGTAAACGGTCATGCTTTTGTACCCATGTACATACTGTTGCCACCTGTCCATAATGCATGGCAGCCTTATAAGAAATTGTTAAATCCATCACTGGCGATACATAGCCATCTCTTTCTAATGCCGCATACTCAAAGCCTGCATCACTAACAAGCTGTGTACGACCAATTTCCATCCAGACGATATAATTTGCATGATACACGACACCCATCTGGTCTGTCTCAGCATAACGAATTTCAATTTGTTTTTCACTTACAAACATATTCTTCACCTCGTCCTACATTATAGCGCAAAACTGTTGATTGGGTGGGGTTTTTGTTTGAGAGGAAAGCATTTGGAAAATATCGGTTTATGTTCTGCTATTCTAGTTAGATCCTTCAAAAACTATTTCATCAAAGTAAGAGCTAAAACGTGATTATATTTATAAGGCATATATACAGCATGTCCTCTGGATTAATAATAATATTAGCGGAAAAAGTAAATAGATATAATGATCAACAGTAAATCAACTAGAACTAGCACACTTTTTGTTTTAAGTAGCACCTTAGGAAAATGAATGGCTTACTTATATTTTGTCTACACTATTAAATAATGAATGACTTATAAAAGTAGGGACAGCATGACTAGAAAAAACGTATTACTATATGTATGTATGTTAATAACAGCACCGTTGATTGCAGGATGTTGGGATATTATGGAACCACAAAGAATGTACTATATTAATGCTATTGGGGTCGATTATGAGGATAATCAATACAAGGTCTATCTACAAATTATTAATTTTGCTGATGTAGCGAAATCCGAACAGCCAAGCACAGGCGCGATGCCCTCTGAAATTGGCTCTGCTGAAGGAAGAACCATTGAGGAAGCGATTTATAAATTATACCGTTCCGTGGATCAAGAAATTTTTTGGGGGCATCTGCGATTTCTTCTATTGTCTGAACGAGTTATGGAGCATGAACATAGCCTTTCTGTTATTGATACATTTATTCGTGTTCGTGAAACAAGGTATCAAATTTGGGTCTATTGTACAAAAGACCCAATTAAAGATGTTCTGCTTGTTACACCAATTTTACAAAGCTCTCTAACCTCTTCAAAATTAAGTAACCCTATTGGTACAACCGAACAAGAATCCTTTATAGAGCCTAAAAGCTTGCGAAATTTAGTGATTGGTTTAAATGAACCAAGCCATGAGGTTAGTATTCCTTATGTATCTTTGACGAGCAGCTGGGAAAATGTAGATGAACCAGTACAGGAAACAACATTTGCAGGTGTTGGAATTTTGTCAAAAGATGGCTTTAAAGGTTTTATTCAAAATACAGCAGCTAGAGGAAATCAATGGATGTTTGATAAAACAAGCCGTGGTGAAATTACCTTTAAGCTCCATGAACAGCAGCATGATTATCTGACTGTTGACTTAGATAAATTAAAGGTAAAGGTCAAACCCATTGTTCGAAGTAATGAATCTGTAACATTTAATATTGATCTCCATGTACAAGCTACGTTGAATGGCTTTAAAGAAAGCGTCAATTCCGATGAAATCAGAGCCCATATTCAAGAAACTGTAAAAAAGGAAATCATCGAAACCTATGAAGAAGGCTTAAAATTAGATGTGGATATTTATCGTTTCTCTGAGTACCTTTATCGTGCGAACCTTAAAACTTGGAAGACACTAGAAAAGGATGGGAAAATTCCATTAACCAAGGATTCCATCGGAAAAATAACGATCCATGTTACGAAAATAAATCCTGGCAGAAAAACCTATGAAGAAACAATTGAAAAATAAGCAGACAAAACAAAAAACCAGATGCTCCTCGTTCATAAGCATCTGGCTTTATTGTGAAAGTGAATCTTACTAACTAACTTAGTTTTGATTCGCTTTAATACTACGATAAGTTGAGTGGCTTAACAAGTTAAAATATTTTCCAAAGCTACCTATCAGCCTTTAAAGTAGGCTTTAGTTGTTTGACAATAAATAATAATTTGAAAGAATCTTTTACCTATAATAAGCCCGCAAAAAGATAGTAAAGCATAATTGAACAATTTCTGCCCCACCGCTCTTGATCAGCTAAAGGCTAGCATGCTACAAGACCTTGCAAAGAAACGTAAAACAGAAATTGATTATATTAATAGTACCATTTCGCAGCTTAGCGCAAAAATAACCGCTATCAAATAAATAGCCTCAACCACAAAAAGACCAGTAGCTCCAAAAATGAGCTCTGGCCTTTTTGCGAAAAGTGAATCTTACTAAGCTTTGCTTTAGCTTTTGTATTCTACTACTGAGTTAGACGGCTGATGTTTCAATAAGTTACACCTTTTTTTAAAAATTTTTTATTCTTTTTTCCTGCCCCTTTTCCCCTATCCTCCCAATAGGATATATTCCCATTTACTAGTTAAATAGCTATAGCCTAACATATAGGAGCAATGCATGATTGCGAACTAATGTTCCTTTTCTTACAATAAATAGATAGAAAGAATAATGTTAATGGTGTGACTTTTTCGATTTACGGGAAATGTTTTATAGCATAACGATTTATTGTTCAAAGGAAGTGGTTATATTGCGAATTTATGCGAAGGTGAAATCAATTGGCAAGCGCAAGCCTGTATTAGCATTACAGCCCTTTGATATAGATCCTGTGAAAACATTGCGTGAACTGATTACGCAAATTGTCCAACAAAATGTTCAAGCATTTAATGAAGAACAGCCATTTACACGCTATTTATTGGAGGAAGATATTGAAACCGCTTATCAGCAGGGCAAGGTTGGCTTTCAGCATCGCTATAATGATGCTGAGCAATCCGAGTCAGCAGCGATTGCTGAAGCGTTATTAGCATTTGAGGATGGCATTTATAAAGTGCTGCATGGCGAGCTAGAGCTGACATCATTGGATGAGCCCCTCCCTATCAATGAAGAAGATATTTTTACATTTATTAAATTAACGATGCTGTCAGGACGTTTATGGTAAGTTTATGAAAGGACAGCTATGACAGACACTAGAGCAAAAAATGAGCAATACTATCAAAATGTTTACGACAAAGGAGGAGCGCCCAATGAAAGAGCAATTGCTGCAACTTTTACAGACAATGGAGCAAAAGGCACAAAAAGAGGGCTATAAGTACAAAGATTTAGAAGCATTTGAAGCGATGCTAAAAGAGCATAAACTTACTACAGTGGAGCAATTATTTGATGCAGGGCTTTTCGAAGCTTTAACAGTGCTTTATGATAAAAATTTTGCTGAGGAGCTAAAAATTTATTGTACGAAGCAGACAACACATTCCTTCCAAAGAGGCATATACCGCCGCTCCGCGCATGGTCAAGCGCTTGACCAGCATGCAGCTGCTATATTAGCCATTATCGCAGCTGGTGCATTCAATAAAAATATAAATGTCATAGATGTCATACGTCATTATCCTGCAAACAATTCAAGAGGATTTATCAATTTTTATGTGGATGAAAAAGATAACCCTATTGCCTCCTATAGCTTTGTGGAGGCAAAATTTGCCCATTTATTAGCAGTGAATGATGCAGAAGCGGTGCAATATGTACACGAAGCAATTTTTGGTGAAAATAATGTAGCCACTTTAACCCATCAGCTTATTCGCAGCATCATTCGTAGCGATAATATAAAAATAGTGGAATGGCTTGGACAGCTATTAATTGCTGCACAACGTCAGGAAGGCACACGTCAAGCGATTTTAGAAAATGCAGATAGAGGTACGCCTCAGGTGCTAATTTATTTTATAAAAATCATTAAAGAACATGATTTATTGCGCTTCTCCTCTGTACAGCGTGCCGTGGAAACATGGATTGGGCTGCAATATACAGTAGACGATAAAAAAATTGTCCAAAAGCTGCTTGATAGTGCTTATGATGTCCTCGCAAACGGTGCTGCTATTAAGCCGCTCATAGAATCAGAGGATGCTATTCATAACTATGCGGCTCTTTGGGCAATTGCTACGCTCAATGTGGAAAATATTATACCTGCATTAAACCAGCTATTACAAGGTAAAAAGCATCAAATATTATCAGCACTCTACTTTGCCCATGCAACGAATTTAGAGTTATATTTACGCTTTCAAATTTTAGATGTAATTATGGAGCACGATGATTTCGATATTTTAACGATTGCAATGCAAGATGTTTTCCCTATTTATATGCATTCAAAATATCCGTTTTATAGAAGACAGATACATGCTGATTATTTTAAGCATTACCCAAAAGCGATGATGCCACGCCTTGAGCAAATCGCTGAGCTGATGAACAAGCAAGACTATACATTGCAAGGCAAGCCATTTCCATGGGTGCATTACACGCTAACAAAAGAATATATAATCAATGGTACAATGCTGCTAGCTGTTGCATGGCACGACCATGACTATATCATGAAATTATATAACAATCGTCAAGCATTAACACCAGCCCAGCGTGAAAACTTGCTTGGCTTTGTCGTAGAAAAATTAAAAATGCCTATTGCTGATGCATTTTTAATTGAGTGCTTACAAGAACGTGGCACTCGTGATTTAGCTTTAGAGCTGTTGAAAAAGAGAGCAGAGCCGTTGGATGATGCGCAACTGGAAGCCGTTGAGCAGCTCTTTTATTTAAAATCAGGCGCAACAAAGCAGGCTCTTGTCACAATACTTGTTGCACAGCCACCAACAAAAATCATTGAAAGTGCTCAACGTTTAGTGCAAACTACCAAACAGGATTTACGCTTAGGCGGCTTAGAGTTATTAGTAGAGCTCAAAAAAGCCAAGCATTTAAGCATGCAAGAAATTTCTACAATTGCCAGCAGCATTGCGAAGCCTACTGTCAAAGAACAGGAATTAATTCAGGCTTTAGTGGAAGATACAAGCAAAAAAACACTTGCTGGTGGCTATGGTATTTTTAATCCTGATTACACAAAGGATACCATTCCCCCGTTGAAGGTCATTGTTGCACAGGCTGCACAAACACTGACATCCTTTGATAGCAATAAGCTAAAGGCAAAATTACAACGTTTATCAGACCTATTGGAAGAACATGCAGCCTATGAATATCAGGCTCGTGCATGGGATGACCGTCCTTATGATGCCATTCTTGGCAGTCATTTTAGACCACTATATGGTACGAAGGGTGAGCATATCAAAGATTATCCTTTAGCAGAGGTTTGGCTACAGTGGAAGGAAGATGTGCAATTGACTGACCTTGACTGCCTAACCATTATCCTGTTTACAAAGCGCGGTTACTCTGGCAAGGAGCCTTGGGATAAAGGGTTAACGGACGAGGCGAAGGAAACACTTTCAAAATGGATAAATTTTGAAAATATTAATGATTTGAATTATTGGATTAATGCATTGGCACATGGTAGCAAGGTTTGCGATATTATTGATGCACTTTACACTACCGAATACGACCATACAGCGTCTTTCAACTATGTCTATAGTGCGCTTGTTGAGCTATTTCAAGAGCTAGCAGCTACAAAATGGTTTGAGCGCATTAATATTGCATCTGACTGGACAGCCTATCATTATGAATCCTACACACTATATCAAAAATGGATGCGAATTTGTGAGCGCTACCTTGACACAGATCAGCAATTTACACAGCTATTTTCACTTTATGCAGCTATTACGACATTGCATGAGCAACAAAATCGAGCACGTGGCGAGGGCCCTACTTTCTTACCTATTGTATATGCAACAGATCACATGATTGCATGTGCACATCATTTAGGGCTTGTTCCCATTGATGCTTGTTATTTAAAAGTGTTTAATCCACATACAGAACGTTATCATTTTGCAGATTTATTTCATACCAAGCAGCGCGACCAGCTCATTGCTAGCTATCCATTTTTAGCAGAAGTATATGAAAAATCCATAAATCGCATAATTGATATTGAATTAAGCCGTGGTGATATGCGGACAGAAGTTAGTCATTTTGCCAATCATGCTGTGAATCCGATTAGTGGTGTCAATTATTTTGCACGTATTTTGCATACATTAAAGGGCTTAACATTGGTACGCGGTTATTCATGGGCTGGCGATTATACAAAGCGTGAAGTATTTTCAAGTATGCTAGAGCATTGTCAGCCAGCCCCTGAGGATACGGTAGATGATTTAGCAGCAGCCTTAAAGCCATATGCACTAACAGAGGAAGAGCTATTAAATGCTATCATGTATACACCTGCTTATATTACGCTTGTTAGTGAATATTTAGGCTGGCAAGGGCTTGAAAGTGCGGCATGGTATTTCCGTGCACATACAACAAATACATTAAGCGATGAAAGCATGAGTCAGATTCAGCTCTATACAAATATTACTGCAAATGAATTCCGCGATGGCGCTTTTGCGAAGGAGTGGCTACTGGAATGCTATCATGCACTTGGTAAAAAGCGCTTTGACAAGCTGTATCAAAGTGCCAAATATGCTTCTGAGGGTGCAACACATCGCCGTGCCCAAATGTTTGCAGATGCTGCGCTTGGTCATTTAAAGCTTAAACCTTTAATGGAGGAGGTTGCTGATAAGCGCAATAAAGATAAGCTACGCTGTATTGGGCTTATCCCGCTGAACAAACGCAACCCATTAAAGGATGCATACGAACGCTATCAATTTATTCAAGCATTTTTACAGGAAAGTAAGCAATTTGGCGCACAGCGTCGAGAAAGTGAAGGTCTAGCCTGCCGTATTGCGATTGATAATTTAGCACGCAATCTTGGTGATGATGTGACACGCTTTGTTTGGCGCATGGAAATTTTTGAGCTTGATGCAATTCAGCAATATTTTAAGCCAATTGAAGTGGATGATATTACTGTGCATTTACAGGCGGATGAGAAAGGCATTGTAGACTTTGTTGTAGCAAAGGCAGAGAAACGCTTAAAATCCATTCCAGCTCGTTTAAAAAAGAATGCCATTGTACAGGAAATCACAGCTATACGTAAGCAATTGCGTGACCAGCAAAGCAGATCGCGTAAAGCATTTGAGGAGGCAATGGAAAAAGGAACAATCTTTACCTTTGGAGAAGTGAAAAGCTTGCTTGCCCACCCTGTTTTAGCACCAATGCTGGAGAAGCTATACGTAATTAGCGATACAACAATTGGCTTAATGAAAAATATAGAGCTTGCAGATGATGCAGAGATACGCATTGCCCACCCGTATGATTTATATGCATCCAAGAGATGGGCGGACATTCAGCATGAAATATTTACTGAACAAATCGTGCAGCCCTTTAAGCAAGTATTCCGTGAATTATATGTTGTCAATCCTGATGAGCAAGATAAAAATGTTTCATCACGTTATGCAGGGCATCAAATTCAACCGCAAAAAACGCTGGCTTTATTAAAGACACGCGGCTGGTTAGCAAGCTATGATGAGGGCTTACGAAAAATTTATTATGACCAAGATATTGTTGTGACAATGTATGCGATGGCAGATTGGTTTTCACCCGCTGATATTGAAGCACCAACGATTGAATATGTTGCCTTTTATCATCGCCGTACAGGTAAGCCGATCCCTCTACAGGATGTACCGCCACTTATTTTCTCTGAAGCTATGCGGGATGTAGATTTAGTTGTAAGTGTGGCACATGTTGGTGGTGTAGACCCAGAGGCAAGCTTCTCTACCATTGAAACACGTGCAGCCATTGTGCGTGAGCTGACACAAATGTTAAAGCTATCACAGGTAACAGTGGAAAAGCAGTATGTTTTAATCGAAGGTTCCCTTGCTCGTTACAATATTCATTTAGGAAGTGGCACTGTGCATAAAGTGGGTGGTGCTACGATGCCAATTTTAGCGATTCAATCACAGCATCGCGGACGTATTTTCTTACCATTTGCTGATGAGGACCCACGCACAGCAGAAATTATGTCCAAAATTGTGATGCTTAGTGAGGACAGCAAAATTAAAGACCCTTCTATTTTGCAGCTGATTGCACAATAACAGAAATAATTTAATTTTCTTACTATTCCCCAGGCAATTAACTATTGCAGCATATCAATATTGTATACAATAATAGTGTAAAGCTAATTAGCCTTACACCTCCTAGATTTGTTACTAGGGTCGCTGTTTCTAACGGCGACCTCTTTATGTCGGCGCTACCTGCTTAAGCTTAAAAGTGGTGTCAATAATGAATTTTTAAAACGGCTAAAGTATATTGTTCAATCCAGTCAATCTTAATTGATTTTCGTTCAAGCATAATCCCTTCCTCCTCAGAAATTGGATAATAGCTTGTTGTTTGCCAGTCTTTTGGAAATCGTATATCCATGATAATTCACCCACTAGGAGCAAGATGACGATACATACAAGTTAAAGCAACAGAATCGGTACTAGCTCTCTTTCCTCACACTGTTTGCGACAAGACATCAGCATATCTGGAACATGGTAGATTCCCTCTATATCAAAGCCTTTTTCCAGCAAAGGAATATTGAACCGACCCCTGCCTCTAAAATCTTCCCTTTAACCCCCCGTAATCGCTCTAAATAATATTCGATATCCCCAACAATCAAGTATCCTGGTGGCTTTGTTATATTAAAGCCCCGTGCATATTGGTCCATAATTACTATATATAGCGTTCCTCCTTTTGTGAATTTCATTAAATTATATACAATATTCCAATTGATTTCATATACATTCCAATATAATGTTCAAGTTAGCACAAATTATCAAAAAAGCCTGCCATTGAAACGGTACTATGTAGTTAAGAAAGGATGATGGTATGGATTATTTTGCAAGAATTCAAAATGCCATAGAATATATTGAAGCACATTTGGAGGAGCGATTACTGATAACGGATATTGCTGCACAAACTTATTTTTCCGCCTTTCATTTTCAGCGGCTTTTTCAGGCAATTACCGGCTTTTCTGTGCAGCAGTATATTCGCAACCGAAGGCTATCAGAAGCGGCAACCCTACTAGTCACAACCTCCAACAATATTTTGGATATTTCCTTGAACTTCCAATATAGCTCTCAAGAGGCATTTACGCGGGCATTTGTTCAATATTTCAAGCTAACACCTGCAAAATACCGAAAACAAGCAAACTCCATACCGCTTCAAGCCAAAATAAACTTTTTGGACTATAAAATGGAGGGAGAGCTTCCAATGCAGAAGCCAACAATTGTACAGTTACCGAAAAAACGAATTACAGGCTATGAATACAAAACAACCTTGCAAGATGAGCAGTATTATCAAGAAATTCCAGGCTTTTATTTAGATTTTGGACAAAGGCAATATTATGCACAGCTTTCGCATAAAGCTGCGCCTAATATGGCGTATGGCATTTCTACAAATTTTCAGGACAACGGGCAATTTTCTTTTGTTGTAGGCGAGGAGGTTCATACATTTGAGGAATATTTAGCATCAGGCTTTATCAATCTTGAAATTCCCGCTGGTCAATATGCTGTATTTACATTGAACGGCACTGCAGAGGGCATTCAAAATACAAGACGCTATATTTACGGCGTGTGGCTACCTAATTCTAATTATGAGCGTGATACAGGCCCTGATTTTGAAATAACCGATGTCATGCAGTCCATTTATCCACATGCCATGAAAATGAACATTTATATCCCTATTAAGGAGGAGCATTTATGAACATAGAAAAAGTATTTCAGCAATTCCCTACCCTAAGCTCAGCAAACCTTGAACTAAAAAAAATCGAAGATGCTCATATTGAGGAACTATTTGCTATTTATGATAATGACAACGTTTTTGAATTTTGTGGCATTATCCCAAAGCATAATCGCCAAACCGTACAAAAAATGATTGGACATTTTGAACGAGACTACCAGAAAAAAAGCAGAATCAAATGGGGCATTTTTGAAAAATCCCAACAAGAAAAATTAGTTGGGATTATTGAAGCAATGGACTTTCAGCAAAAGATCAATATGGTGACAATTGGTTACTATTTAGCGGAGGATGCTTGGGGAAAAGGCATTGCAACTGAGGCAGTAGCAACCATTGTCAAGTTTTTATTGGAGGAAGTCCAGATTAATCGCATTCAGGCGGAGGTGATGCCGTTAAATGAAGCATCTAAAAAGGTTCTTGTAAAAAATGGCTTTTTAAAAGAGGGACTATTGCGCCAAGCAGCTATTTGGTCAGGCAAAGGTGTTATTGACTTAGAAATATATGGTTTATTAGTGGAAGATTATCAATAGACAAGCTTATAAGAGATAGATAACTGATTTATTTTTCATTATTAGTTATCTATCTCTCAATTATTTACTATATCTGTTCAAAAAAATCTGAACATTCGCTGGATTTTATGGTATTATTCTTGAATGGAGGTGGAAATGATTTGAATTTATTAATTAAAATTAGTCAGTTTGCTAGCAAAACCTTTGCTATATGGGTATTGGTGTTTGCAGCATTTGCATTTTTCCTTCCCGAACAATTTACATGGATTGCACCATATATTTCAATTTTACTGGGCATCATTATGTTTGGGATGGGAATGACAATTTCAGCGGAGGATTTTAAAGAGGTTGGAAAACATCCGTTGAAAGTCTTGATTGGTGTGTTATCTCAGTTTATGGTCATGCCATTTCTTGCCTTTGCTTTAGCAAAAGGCTTGCGACTAGAACCAGAAATTGCAATTGGTGTTATTTTAGTTGGCTGCTGTCCGGGCGGCACTGCATCAAATGTTATGACATTTTTAGCAAAAGGAAATATTGCGCTGTCGGTGGCAATCACATCTGTATCTACCCTACTTGCACCCATTGTAACACCAGCGCTTATTTATTTGCTTGCAAGTGAGTGGATGGAAGTGTCTGCGAAAGATATGTTTATATCCGTTATCCAAATTGTCCTTATTCCCATTATTTTAGGATTCATTGTGCAAATATTCTTAAAAGAACAGGTAAAGAAAAGTGCAGATTTAATGCCACTTGTTTCCGTTTTTGCGATTGTACTAATTGTTGCAGCAGTTGTTTCAACAAGTAAAGATCGAATTATGGAATCTGGGCTATTAATTTTTGGTGTTGTTATTTTACATAATGGTCTTGGTTATTTACTAGGCTTTTTAATTGGTAAAATGTTTAAGCTAACCTATCAGGATCAAAAAGCAATGGCAATCGAAGTTGGGATGCAAAATTCAGGGCTTGGTGCTGCTTTGGCTTCGGCACATTTCAGTCCATTGGCAGCTGTACCAAGTGCGATTTTCAGCTTCTGGCATAATATTTCAGGCGCATTACTTGCCACATATTGGGCACGCAAGGCGGACCGTATGTAAGTAAAAATCATTCGACTAGACCCACTTAATGGAGTCTAGTCTTTTTTTACGCTACAGATGAATGGACATATTACCGATTGCTAGCTTGCACTTTTACATAGACTAGAAGTGATAACAAGTAGCTAGTAAAGGAGCGTTTAAGCCATGCAAGAAAATCG
This sequence comes from Lysinibacillus sp. FSL K6-0232, assembly GCF_038008325.1. NCBI lineage: Bacteria > Bacillati > Bacillota > Bacilli > Caryophanales > Bacillaceae > Lysinibacillus > Lysinibacillus sp. FSL K6-0232. Next base: position 2,158,282 of record NZ_JBBOYW010000001.1, read on the forward strand.
ATATTTAACTCGTCTAAATTGGGATTTTAATAATTATCATAAATTTTCCAAATGCCATTGTGCATCAAAAAGTTATTGCTTAGGCTACAATGAGATCGAAGAAGCGAAAATCAAATATTACAATCATCCTGAGCATGAAAAAAAGCATTATGATAGCTCTGTTAGTCATTATTTAAAATGCTTGGCAGCTGGCACTTTAGTCGATGTCTATCTCTCGAATGGTCAAAGCTTTTTAATGGTTTATTTTGTTCATCTTGATCCACAAAACAATTGTGCATGCTTTCTACAAATTAATGAAAAAACAGTACCCATCACAGTTAATTGTGCCAAAATCGATGCCGTACGCAAAGTAAATATTATCTAATCCTTCCCGCCGATTACTTATTAGCAGAGGTAATCGGCTATTTTTCCTAAAAAAAGAACGTGTATTCCCTCTCTTTTATTTATTTGGACGTGCTTTATTTTGTTTTTTGTATAGTTTTAGAGCGAGCAATACTATAAAATTATATTATATAATGTCGGATAATCTGATTTTGTATTTTTTCTTTTATTGAAAATATCGCAAAATATCTTCCAATAATTGTCGGATCGCAACTGGTAAATGGCGATTTTTTAAGTACACTAAATAAACATCTCGACTTAAATTGGTTTCCTTCATTTCTTTTTTCACAATGGTCTTAGCAGTTGGGCCTTCTAAGTAATTTTCAGGCAAGATGGTCACCCCTAAATTTTCCCGTACAAGAGAAACAGCTGTTTCAAATCGTTCAATTTCAAATTGCATATTGATGGTTTCTCCAGCCTGTGCAAATGCCTGTAAAATATCCTCTCTCGTTTGAAAGCCTTCTGTGCTAATAATAAAAGGTTCCGCACTAATATCCGAAATCGTTATCTCCTCTTTTGTTGCTAATGGATGCGTTAATGGTAAAACCGCCACCAATCGTTCGCGGTATAGCAATTTCACTTCCAGCTCTGGATCATCCATTAACTGATTCGTAATAATAACATGTGTTTGATAGCTTTTTAATGATTTTTTCACACGCTTGCTGCCTAAAATATCAACTAAATGAATCATCATTTCTGGATATTCCTTTTTATAGTGAGCAATCACCTTAGGCAGCCAATGCTTAATGGATTCCATCACACCAATCGTAAGTTCCCCCGCACCATGTACAATCACTTCATCCATTTCAATTTTTAACACTTCCATATTTTCGATAATGACCTTTGCACGCTCAAATAATAGTGCTCCTGCCTCCGTTAACTGCAAATTTCTCGTATTTCGCTCCAATAAGGGCGAGCCAATCTCCTGCTCAAGCTTTTTAATCGCATTGCTTAAGGATGGCTGAGAAATATGCAATTTTTCTGCCGCTTTTGAGAAATTCAACTGCTCTGAAACAGCCATAAAATAGTGTAATTGTTTAATATCCATAACGACCTCCCCCTCTATTTATAGCTAAAAGCTATAGAATAATATTAATTATATATTAGTAATTATAATTATACGAATATATAATGAAAAGCATCAATGTTAATCATATTGCAATGAGGTGGAGAAAATTATGTACATCATGACAGACGCAAAACATTGGCAAGGTCGTATCGATTCCACAACGAATACAAGCAGCTTTCGCTTCCATCAAAAGGTGAAAAGAGTAGCTATTAATGATATTGCTACTGCGACGACGAAAAGTGCTGCACTTGTTGGCTTTCTTTGCGATGAGGGTGTTCGTCGCAATCAAGGGCGCACAGGGTCAGCGAATGGGCCAAATGCATTGCGTGAGGCATTAGCAAGCTTGCCGTGGACATTTGATGGTCAGCAGCAAATCCTTGATGTTGGCAATATACTTTGTCTTAATCACGCGCTAGAGGAGGCACAACGCGAGCTTGGTGAAGTTGTGAGCACAGCACTACAAAAAGATTTAGCATGCGTAGTGTTAGGTGGTGGCCATGAAACATTATATGGCCATTATTTAGGCGTTCGCGCTGCATTACCAAAAGAGGCTAAAATCGGCATCATTAATATCGATGCACATTTTGATTTACGTCCCTATGATGAACAGCCTTCATCGGGTACTATGTTCCGCCAAATTTTAGAGCAGGACTCATATGCGGATTATTTTGTTGTGGGCATTCAGCGCTACGGCAATACAAAAGCCTTGTTCCAAAAAGCAGATGAATTACAGGTCACATATATTTTAGAAGATGAAATAACTGACCAGCAACGATTACTAGATGATATGCAGCACTATATGGATCAGCATGATTATGTGCTTTTAACCTTATGCATGGATGTGCTAAATGCGGCATTTGCACCAGGTGTTAGCGCCCCTTCTCCATTCGGGCTTGACCCAGCAACTGTACGTGCCATTATCCAAAAAGTAACAGCACATCCCCATACACATTCTTTTGATATTAGCGAGGTCAATCCATCACTAGATGAAAATGGGCGAACGGTTAAATTAGGGGCTTATTTTGCCTATGAGGCGCTAAACAACTTACTTGGGGGGCAAGGCACATGATTGAAATCAATCAAATTACAACGGTGTTTCTAGCCGTTGCACTTTTTGTATTAGGCGGTTTTCTTGTTAATAAAATTGGGCTTTTAAAACGCTTTTGCATTCCAGCACCAGTTGTCGGAGGTCTACTATTTGCGGCACTCGCTACACTTTTAAAAACAACAGGTGCTGTAGAAATATCGCTTGATACTTCCCTACAAAGCCTATTTATGATTACATTTTTTACAACAATTGGCTTAGGGGCAAGCTTTAAACTTGTGAAACTAGGCGGAAAATTACTGATTATTTACTGGCTAGCATGTGGGTTCCTAGCTTTAATGCAAAACGTTATCGGTGTATCGCTTGCATCGCTTATGGGCATTCATCCTTTAATCGGAATGATGGCGGGTGCTGTTTCCATGGAGGGTGGTCATGGCGCGGCAGCTGCATTTGGACAAACCTTAGAGGATTTAGGGATTTCCTCAGCGATGACAATTGGCGCAGCGGCAGCAACTTGTGGCTTAGTTGCAGGGGGCTTAATTGGTGGTCCAATTGTCAAATATCTCGTTGGCAAATATAATTTAACACCCGATGAGCAAGAAGCAGAGGAAGTTGAATTTGACAATAAGCATGAACAAATTACAACGGATTCATTCTTTCTACAAGTATTATTGATTACATTTTCTATGGCTGTTGGCACGTATATTGGCGCATTGTTTTCAGAAGCAACAGGCTTTGTACTGCCAGGCTATGTAGGTGCTATGTTTGTCGCCGTATTTGTGCGCAATATTATGGATAAAGTCAAACCTGAAGCCATTAATATGAAAAGTATTTCATTAATTGGGGATGTGACATTAGGCATCTTCCTATCAATGGCACTAATGAGTATTAAATTATGGGAAATTGCTGATTTAGCATTGCCATTATTTATTATCGTCTTTGTACAGGTACTCTTTATTGTTGTTTTTTGTATTTTTGTATTATTTAAGCTGCTTGGTAAAAATTACGATGCAGCCGTTATGGTAGCAGGCTTTGCTGGGCATGGCTTAGGGGCAACACCAAATGCAATGGCTAATATGTCCGCCGTTGTCCAACGATTTGGCCCTTCTAAAAAGGCTTTTCTTGTCGTACCTATTGTAGGCGCATTTTTAATTGATGTTTTCGGTATTCCGATTATTATTACAACGATTAATCTATTTAAATAATAAATAAGCCGTGCAACTGTCTTTTGAAGATGGTTGCACGGCTTTGCTTATTGTAAAATCTCACTAACTGTGACAAATTCATAGCCTTGTTTTTGTAAATAAAGCAGCACATTTTCAAGACCATTCGCCGTTGTTTGATGGATATCATGCATTAAAATAATGCTGCCATCTTGTACATTTGCTCTCACATACGCTAATATTTTATCTGGGTTATGATGCTTCCAGTCCAATGTATCAATCGACCATAAAATCGAAGGAATGGTCATAATGGAACGAACTTGCTCATTTGTTGCACCGTATGGTGGGCGGAAAACCGTTGGATATTGCCCAATCGCTGCATAAATCGCATTACTTGTTTGTGCAACTTGCTGTTTAACAGCTACCATTGGAAGACTTACTAAATTTTGGTGGTTCCATGTATGATTACCAATTTCATGACCATCCTGATAGACTTGCTGCACAACTGCTTGATGGCTAGCAACATTTTGACCAATCATAAAAAATGTTGCCTTGGCATTATATTTCTTTAAGATAGCTAAAATTTGTGGCGTTACCTTCGCACTTGGACCGTCATCAAATGTTAATGCAACACGCTTTGACTCACCTTTTGCTACAGGCTTTCCTTTATTATAAACTTGACGATTAAGTATATCTGTTAATTCAGCCGCTTTTATATAACCTTGTTGTTCCCCTGCCTCAACATACGTCCAGCCTGCAAGTGTTGTATACGATTGAACAATTGTTTTGTTGGCAAGTGTGCCGAGTATTTCCCCACTTGGGCTAGCTGTTAAACGTAGAACAGCACCATCTTTAGCATTTATCTGTTGTTTAATGGCAGTAGGCTTTTTGAGCGTATTTGTCGCAATATACCCTACATCCTCACCATACTGAACAAAAGACCAGCCACCGGGTGCTGTGCCATAAACAAAAAGGATACGCCCCTCATAGAGATGCCCTATCTTTTGTGCATGCTGACTTGGTGCTGTAAATAAAGTTGTGCCACCTTTTGCTGCCAGTAAATACCCCTTAGGCTTCACCTTAGCCAATACATCAGATTTTACATAGCCCTCCTGCCCTAGCGTTTGAATATATGCCCAGCCTTTGCTTGCTTTCGTCACCGTTACAAAGCTGTTTTTTGCTAGCTCAGCAAGCTCTGTGCTACTGGCAGAAGGCTCCTCCAAGATTACCGTATCCTGTATAACCTTGTGAATGACCACTGATCCTTCAGCGCCTGCTGATTGCTGCCCTGTCATAAAGCCGATTATCGCTATTAAAAATAACATATAAGGTAAAAGTTTCTTCATTGTTCCTCACCACCTTATACACCTTCTACCCTTTTCTCTAGCAGGCTACGCATAGAGATATAGTTTTCTTTATAATTTCTCTGCAACGGTTAAAGCATCTTCAATATGCATAGGTGCCCGTGTGTGCCCTGATGCATTTGTAGTAATTAATAAAAACTGCTGTCCCTCTTTTTCAATCAATGATGCTAAACATAACCCTGCTTCAGGTGTATAGCCTGTTTTTCCTCCAATGATAGTATCCTCCACACCAGCCATCTTTGTATATAAGGAGCTTGCGATAACGAGCTTATTTGGGACATAGGTTGTATAACTTTTTGAAGTAAATATTTGATAAAATATGGGATTTTCCAAAGCATAGCGTAAAAGCTTACTAATATCTCGTACACTTGATTGATGTGCTTCATGATGAAGTCCACTAGCATTAACAAAATGCGTATCTGTCATACCTAGTTCATGTGCCTTCTGATTCATCCATACTACAAATTCTTCCTCACTACCTGCAAGAGCCTCCGCAAGTGTCCCAGTTGCATCCGCACCTGAGGCAAGCAATGTACCATATAATAAATCTTCAATTGTGACAAAGTCACCTGCATGAAAGCCTGCCATTGAGGCATTTTGGGCTGTAAATGTTGAAATCGTTTGCGCATCTACAATCGTTTGTGCTTGTAAATCCTCCGCCTTTTCAATGGCAACAATGGCCGTCATTATTTTGGTTAAAGAAGCAGGGTAGATTATTGCATCCGCATTCTTTTCATACAGCACCTTGTCTTGCCCATTCAGTAATAAAGCATTTTGACTATGTAATGATGGAATTTCAAAATAATTTAGCTCCTGTGTTTTGTTTGTATGATAAAACATAAATATTCCTACACAAAGACAGCAAAATAAGATAAATTTTTTCACAAAAACGCCTCCTACATATTATAATAAGAGGCAATTCTGAATATTCCTGTACGAATTTTATGAAGAAATTCTTAAGATAGCTAGCTTAAAAGGTGCTATCAAATAAATTTTCGGCTATGCCCTGTAGAATATCCTGCTCCTCAAAGGTCATTAGCTGTTCCTTTGTAAGCTTTGGCTGCTGAATCAGTCTATTGGATTGAATTGTCACTAGCTTTTCAAACAAGTTACGAATATAGCGACCATTAGAGAAATTTGGTATATCTTCAATAGGTATTTGATGGAGCTGTGCCTTCATATGCTGTGCAAAGGCATCACCAAACTGGTAATCATTCCCCTGACAAAGCATGGCAAAAATATCATACAGCTCATCCGTACTAAAATTATCAAACTGGACAAAATGATTAAAGCGTGATTTAAAGCCAGGGTTAGATTGTAAAAATTCCTCTATTAGCTCCGTATAGCCTGCCACAATAACGACTAAATCATCCCGTAAATCCTCCATTGCCTTTAATAAACTATCAATCGCTTCCTTGCCAAATGCATCCTGTTTATCATTGACCAATGAATAGGCTTCATCAATAAACAGCACGCCACCCTTCGCTTTATTAACCACTTCCTGCACCTTTAGCGCTGTTTGTCCAACGTACCCTGCGACTAGCCCTGCACGATCCGTTTCCACAAAATGTCCACTAGATAAAACACCAAGATGCTTATAAATTTGCCCAATAATACGTGCTACCGTTGTTTTACCTGTGCCTGGATTACCAGAGAATACAAGGTGATACGTAATCGGAAAGCTTGTTAAGCCGTGATCGACACGCATGCTTTGGATTTTAATGAAATTAATTAAATTATGTAATTCCTTCTTCGCATTTGGCAGCCCAACAAGACGATCAAGCTGCTGCTGAAGCTTCTCAATCTCTCGTTCAACCTCAGGCGTAATACGCAAGCGTTCATCGTTAATAAATTCACCACTGTAAATGATTTTACCGTCCTCGTTAAAATAATCGCCTCGACCATGCTTTTGTCCATCGACAAGCTCGCCAATATAAGAAGCCTGTCCATTTGGATAATAAAGCGTTCCTTGACCTGTCATAGCATCCTCTTTAAATTGGCCCTCTGCTTCTAAAATGCCATCTCTAGCATAAATTTTTCCTTTACCATGCTTCATATCCTCAAAGAAATGACCTTCGTATTGTAAAGTTGTCATACCACGTGCTAGCTCTTCGGCTGTTGGCGATTCTGCAGGATAATATAGTTTACCAGCACCCTGCATGTGATGCCAAATAAACTCACCTTCATATTGTAAAAAGCCGTTTGGATAATATTGCTTACCCTTCCCTTTTTTCATGCCATGAACAAAATCACCCTCATACTGTGGCTGATTCAAATGAGGATATTGCGCGCGCAATGCTTGATAAGGCGCAATCACATCCTCTTCATAATATAAAATGCCATAGCCGTCCATTAAGTCATTACGAAAATGCCCCTCGTAGTAGACCATTCCATCTTTATATAAAATACCATTGCCTTGTTTTTTATTTTGGATAAATTCACCTTGATAGATAATTTGCCCTTTTAAATACATAATGCCATTGCCTTGCTTCATATGGTTGACAAATTCGCCCTCAAATAGCACTGCGCCTTCTTGGTCAAATAATGTACCCTTACCATCATAAATATCATGGCCAAAATCATTTTTCTTAACGCCACCTCTGTACATAATTTTGCCATCTGGATAAAATAGTTCTTTTTCTTCGTGATTATGTGTCATTTAATTGCCTTCCTTTATCATTTCAGTATATGCTCAATTATAGCGTGGAAAGAATACATATGTAAGAATTTTTAGAATTTAAGGAGATTGGCATGAAAAAAAGATATAAATTACTGCTAGGCATTATACTCCCATTGATTATTCTCTACAGCTCAACAATCTTATTAACACGAGATACCGATTTTACAAAGGAAGTAACAGAGCGTCTTGAAGTAGAGATAGAGGAAATCAAGGAAATAGAAATTATTCGTGCCTCTGATGAAAAAACGATTATAGTTAGTGATGCAGCACAAATCCATCAATTGATGGAAACATTACAGGATCAGCCATTAAAGAAGGTATATTTTGCGAAATCTGATTTTCAGGAGGCTTATTGGCTAACATTAACAATGAATGATACTCGTGAAATCGGCTTGCGCTTCGATGATACAAAGCATTTATTTGTCTATCTATATGAGGAGAACTATTTAAAAGATTATAAGCTGCCAAATAACTTTGATTTAACCTTTATCGAGCAGCTTTTTCATTAGCGAATAAAAAACGCGAGAAATCCATTATAAATATGGGCTTCCCGCGTTTTTTAGTTTTATCGCACAATTTCCATAAATAGTTTGTCAATCATAAGCCCATTGCCAAGCTCGTTTTCTTTCAGGGTAAACATCCCTATTTATTCCAACTCATATTTTCTATGTAGAGAATGACGCCTATTCAACTTACAAATGGTGTGTATCTAGCTAATTTCAATCCACATTCTCTATGTAGAGAATGACTCGACATCTTGTTCAATTAGTAATGGTAGTAATTTCATTTCAATCTACATTCTCTATGTAGAGAATGACATTCCGCAGCCTGAAAGGATAATGGAGTTTGAGGGATTTCAATCCACATTCTCTATGTAGAGAATGACGTCATTTTCGAAAAGTATTTAATAAAAATACTTGTTTATTAACAATTTAGAGTATGAGGATAGGCATTTAGAAACAACCGCTTACTAGATAGCAACTTTTTTCGACTTATATTTGGTGCGAATCCTACTGGATAATTATGTTCGCTTACCATTCGCACCAACTATATTGTAGCAAAGATTTCTTCTATACAGTGCAGAATATATTGCTGTCACGTCAACTTATTTTTTCTATATAGAGAAAGACATTAAAAATCAATTCGCAGGGATGAACTCGATAATTTCAATCCACTTTCTCCATATAGAGAAAGACGGGATTAGCGAGGCGCAATTCAAGTTTGATATTCTATTTCAATCCACTTTCTCCATATAGAGAAAGACGCATTTCCTTCTTCATCTACTAAACCTTCTACATATTTCAATCCACTTTCTCCATATAGAGAAAGACTGTGAAAATTGCTGTAAAAGTGATATTTATCATTGATTTTTATTGAAAAATAAATTTATATAGTAATATTAACCTAAAACAACTTTCATTTCAATGGCAAATCCCTTCAATAGTTGGTGCGAATCTCCCTAGGAAATCATGTTTGCTTGCTATTCGCACCTGTGATTGAATAAGGGTGATTGCCTCTATAATCGTTGGTTTTTGCCATGGCTTACAATTACTTTAATTTAACAGCTGTGCCGTAGACAAGCACCTCTGATGTACCATCCATTACAGAAGAAGTTGCATAGCGTACGCCTACAATCGCATTTGCCCCTAGTTGCTTGGCTTCTTCCTCCATTGCTTCTGTGGCAATTTCACGTGAACGTACAAGCATTTCGGCATATTCCTTCATTTCACCTCCAACAATATTACGAAGACCTGCTATCATATCACGCCCAATATTTCTGGATTGCACAGAATTGCCCTTGACTAAACCAAGTGTTTCGATAATTTCTCGTCCTGCTACACTATCTGATGTTGCTAGTAACATACTTATTCCTCCCTATTGCTATAGTGTTGTACAGCCTCCACCGCTTCTTCAATCGAGGCTGTAATAATGCCTGTACGTTTAATTAAACCTACTACAAATAAATTACGGTAGACAAACTGATTTTCCAGTCCATCTCGTACAAGTGCCTCTATTTTTTGCATATTATCGCGCCCTTGCTGACGAACATCTGTTAGTAAGCCAACAATGGGACGATTTAGCATTGCAAATGCACCGATTTCGGCGGCCACTCCCGAATCAATTTCCACACCGTCTAATACAGCAATTAATAAATCACTGCCTTGTAGCATTGCTAAATCCGCCTCTGCAATGGCTTGGCTATCCGCATAGGCAGATTTATCGTTGATCGCATCGTTCTCCTGCGGGACGTATAGCTCAATATCTGGTACAGCCTTGCGAATAGCTGCTGCTAGCTGCTCATTTACAAAACGATCTCCTAAAGAAAATAATCCATTTGCTAAGTATGCCTTCATCAGTAAACTCCCTATTCCACTAATTTTTCAAAAATAATTTTATGTCTGCCCTTGTCATCTATAAAGGTTGATACAATATCAAAGCCATGCTTAAGATTGACAATTAGCATTGCTTTGTATGTATTTCTGCCGTATGTACGCACCTTCTGAAAGCCTAATGCCTTCATATGCTTATGCTGTGCGATCATTAATTGACTGGCTATTCCCTGTCCTCTTTTGGTATCTCGAACACCGCCTAGCCAGCTATAAAACACGCCATCAGGATGTGGGTAGCCTAACTTAAAGCCAATAAGCTCGTTATTCTCCACTGCCAGCATGCACAGCAAGCCTTCTTTACTTGCTAGCTTTTCCAGTGGGAGATGAGCGCCATCAAAAACATCAGCATAGATTTCCTGTAGCTGGTGAAGTCACGTATAAGGAACACCTTCTATTGCCATTATTTGCAAATGCATCACCTCTATCTATTAGTATAACAGAAAAGATGAGAAAACAAATGTTAGGTCTATTGCATTAGCAGCATATCCTCTTCTTGCCTCTAGTGACAATAATAAATCTTCCCTATACTTATCTACATAGGAGGTAGATTAAGTATGGCACTATTTACTAGCTGGTTACACAATGAACTGCGTCCTTATTTTGGACTTCAGTTGCTGGATAAGCATTGGGATATACTGCAAATTCGTGAGGATTACTTTATTTGTCTTGAGGGGGATGTAATTAAAAAAAGGATTTTTGCCGATGAGCAGCACTATCAAGAAGCAGATGTCACCATTGTTACCCGTAATCGTGAGGTGATTGTTCCACAAAGCTCACGTGGTAAAGAGAAAAAATTCAATTACACCCATATTTCCGCTCCGAAAGCAACAGGCATTATTTTCTCGGCTAGTGTAGGTAATAACACTAATCAAGCTAGCTCTATTAGTGTACGCAATCCGAAAACCTATTACCAGCTTCCACTAACAGGTTTTGAGCATCTTACAACAAAGGCTGATATTATTCAGTGGCTTCAGCAATTTCCAGCACAATTGCCTGCTGATTATGCTACTAAATTAGCAAAGCTCTTAAACATGAAAAGTTTACGTTATAAAGCGATGCCAGGAGATATTTTCCGCGTTGAAGTGGACCTGTTTACGGACGGTTATGTGCTAGTAATTGGGGATCTACGTCAAATGCAAAAGGATCAGTTATTTGCAGCAGATAGTATTTGGCATGATGTGATGACAATGCCGCTGTTTGTCCGCCCTTATTTATGTACAACGACAGAGCGTTCACCCCGTTTTGAAGAGATTGTGACAGCGCCATTAGCCAATCAAACATATATTGTAATGGACGATCATTTTATGCGAGGGTGTTATGAAAAAGTTGGTCATAAACCATTAACAGAGGCTGATATTTTATTTCCTTTAGGGTATAGTATAACGATTGACCAGCACAAGGAACCTCAATACCGTCTATCGTGGGGAACAGGAAGCATTCATAAGCCAGCATCTGCAACTGCTTTAAAAACAGCCACTCGTTTTGCTAATCATGGTGTCTATACAAGTGTCGCTAATGATTGGTTGAAGCCGCAGGAGGAGCATGATTATCCCGCTCTTGATAATCCCTATTATTATCAAGAGCGGCTGCAAGCGTTCGCTGAATTTGGCTTGCCGCAAAATATCACATATGATGACTTTAACCGTCAAACGGGTGGCCTAACGCGTAAGGAGTATCTTGCCTATATTCATAACACGTATCCAAAAATGTAGCTAGCTGCCAAATCATTCATTTTACCTTATAATGAAGAGAGTTCATTAATTGAGGTGCGTATTTTTATGTATATTGGTATTATTCCGCTCATTATTTTTATTGTTTTTCTTTATTCCTATTTGAAAGACCCACGAAGAATGATCAATGGCTTGTTATTTAATCTTTTTATCTGTTCATTTCTATTATTTTGTGTAGTGGCATCCATTGAATCTGACCATTACTTTGTAAGGCTAATCGTGATTATTCCACTAATCGCCCTATTGGTGATGATTCCGTTTGCCATCGTGGCATTAATGTTTGGTTTATTTTTAAATGCGAGGGTGTTAATGCAACGAGAGGGCAGACGTCTTGCTAATTCCTTAACATTGCTTGTGGCGATTGGGATTTTATTATTTATGCTGTTGCCAATTATTAGCCCAGCAAGTTTATTCTCAAGGCATCTCCAACCGATTTTCGGTGGGATATCACTTATTACGTTTTATTTCTTTATTCATCTATCTAATTTTTTATCCGCCTATTTTTTATATCAATTCAATCGACCAAAATATCATCAAGATTTTATTATTGTGCTTGGCAGTGGTTTAATTAACGATAAGGTTCCACCACTATTAGCAAGTAGAATCCAAAAGGCGATTGACTTTTATCATAAGCAAGCAGCTATTACCTCACCGCCAACCATTATTTTTTCAGGCGGGCAAGGGTCAGATGAAAACCTGCCAGAGGCTGAGGCAATGCAACAATATGCACTTGACAAAGGAATTCCGATTGAGCACACACTACAAGAGAATCGCTCTGTCAACACCTATCAAAATATGCTCTTTTCCAAACAATTGATGGACGAGCAATCGCAGGGTAAGCCCTATCGCAGTATTTTTACAACAAATAATTTCCATCTTTTCCGTGCGGGCATCTATGCAAGGCTAGCTGGGTTAGACAGTCAGGGCATTGGCGCAAAAACAGCCTTTTATTATTGGCCCAATGCTATGATTCGTGAATATGTGGCGATTGTCGTGATGGAGCGCAAACGGCATATGAAAGTGGTCGGAGCCATTTTAGCGATTTCCATCCTATTCGCGATCATTAGCTATTTGTTTACGTAGCGCTTTATAGGGGTTCGTGATATAGGTTATAGTCGTGTCACGAACCCCTTTTTCGTTGTATATTGCTTAAGTTGTTGTTCGTATACTGTCTGATAATAATATTTGTATGGATAACGCTCTTGTTGCAGCACCTTATACAGAACAGACAAACCCTCCTCATAGCGAACAGCAAATTCACAATTATCATAAAGCTGCCGTGTTAGCTGTCTGATGCGATAAAGATCTAGCTTTGTATTCACCCTCCAACCAAACTGAATGGTATCCTGTTGATCTAATGGATGACGATATGTATCAAGAACAATGCATGTATCTGGCTGGTGCTGATTGATAAATACCAACACATCCCCTGTATGAATGGATTGTTGAAAAAAGCGATGAACAATTTCTTCAATTGGTACATGAATAGCAAGTATATCCATAAGCGCCTGAAAAGTTGACTGAGGTGTATAGTCATCACTCCCATCATCTGGGTAGTCAATCAGCTCTGTAACGGAAGCTATTATCCAAAAGTCATACGTCAATATTTATCACTCCATTTAAACGATTAATTTCTTGTTCAACTCTATCCATAGGTACTTGCTATGAAGTTTCCTGCTTACAGAATTTTCACTCATCTTTTTCTTTATCAGAATAGACGCTTCTCTTATAAATAGGGACCAAAATAGAACTCCATTTGCTCTTGTGAGTAGCCATCCTGCCCTCTCCATGTAGCCATTGACATAAAATCCGTGCCTCGTCCACGTTCCTTGCGATAAGGGTTCTTGGAAACAAGCAAGCCTGCATATCCCCAAATTTCCATAATAACATCTCGTTCATATTAATTGGCCTTAAAAATATCCTTCCAGCGCTTCTCAAGCTGTCTTGCTGCATCTGTATCTTGACAGGACTCTATCGCCTCAATCATCTGTTTTAAAATGGCGATATCTTCCTCACATACAGTAAACGCTGTTTGCTCCTTTGCTAAACATTCAAGATCAAGCAGGCAATATAGCAGCCAATTTAAACGAATGCCACCCCATTTAATGCGTTCAAAATTTAACACATTTAAATCTTCATCGTTATATGCTTCATAGGCTATAATTTGCTGTTCATTACAGTAGCCACAGCCACTATGGGATACTAGTTGTACAGGTCGCTCATGATAGGTATGGCTAGGTAATTGATATGTAAGCGCCCAGCTTGATAGCGCACTGCGTAAATGCACCTTGCGCGTTGATAAGCTATGCAAAAAGGCTGTAACAGCAAGCTCTTTTGTTAATACTTCACGGTGAAGCTGTTGCAGTCTTGCTATACATTCATCATGTGTAATCGTTAACGGATTAAACATTAGCCCTTTGCTTTTGGCATATTGAAAATCTTCTTCTGCACATGTAAATTTCCCTGCCTTCCACCTGCCTGATTGCCAAAATGTTTGCATTAAAATTTTCTTTGCCTTTTGATCCATGGCTCATTCCTCCTCACGTCTTATCCAACGCTAATTTAGCACTTACAATTTTCGCCATCTCTTGCCAAGGCTGCTGCCATTCTGAAGTGGCTACTTCTTCCTCTGGTTGCGCTAGCCAATAATCGCCCTCCATTAGCTCAAACATATCTAGCAATGTGATTGGCGCACATACAGGATTGTGTAACGCTGCTAGCATTGGCTCCGGTCCATCATCCCAATTATAGCCATTAACGACCGCATGTAAAATGACAGCGGATGAAACAGCATGAATGCGCTGGCACATTTTATCAATAGATTCCTCATATAAAATCGTATCTACTTGCCTTTGCTCCTCCGCTGTTAATGTTAGTCGGATTGAACCAGGCGTAGCAAGCAATAAATCGGCTATTTCTCTATGCATTCTTGCTGCATACCAGGCGGTTGCCTGAATCCCCTCTGGCGTATCTAATATCGCACCCTTGGCAAGCAATAATTGAATAACATCCTTTTGCTTAAACTTTACAGCCTTTTTTAATGCTGTATCCCCAAGCTTATCTTGTGCCTCCAAGTCGATATTTTGTGCCAAAAGAAGCTGTATCCCTTCAAGCGGCATTCGATTAGTAATAAAAAGCATTAATGGCGTTCTGCCACGTGCATCCCGTTCATGAACATCCAGCTTCTGCACAGCCTCCTGTACCTCTTCCATATTCTTTGATTTACTAACTGTTCGCCAATCCATCAAACGTCCCTCCCTGCTTTATGTATCCATCCATTGTAGCAACTGCTCCAGCTCTTCCTTTATCGGTGAAGTTTCTCGTTTAAGACGCTGGGCTACCTTATTTGCACGGCCAAAAATACGATACAATACAAATGCACGCTCATAGTCCTCTTTCTTTGCTAGCTCATCCACAAGCGCCCTTATACAGTCCTGTTCGCGTAGATCAAGCCCCTTTAATGGCTTCGCTGATTCATTGGCAGCCAATAAAATAGCGATACATACAGGCATAAGCTCCGCTGTTAAACCATGCGCTTCTAGAAAAGCCTCTGCATAAGCATTTTGGACGGACTGATGCTCTGTATCAACAAGTGCCATATAGCTTTGGACAAGCGGGAAATAAGCATCACTATAAAGCCCTAAGCCAAATACTGCATAAGTGCCAGGCATCGCTGATTTTTCGCTTGGCTCAACATCCTGATACCATGCATATGCCTCCATTGCGGTCTGTGCATAGTCTGCTAGCAGCGGAAAAAGGGATGGGTATGTGCAGCAGTTGGCAAAAAATTGGTGGAGCTTTGATTTTGCCAGCCCCTTCACTGGTAAATAATGCTTGACTTTGCTTTTTAGCAATAGCTTATAGCCCTTTGGAAAGCCTGCCTGTAAAAGCTCCATTATATAATGAAGCGCTTCTTGATAAGCTTTTTCCTCCTCCACAAGGATATGGATCGTTATTGTTTGTAAAATATCATTGGCTTGTCCTCGGAACACATTACTTTGTCGTCTGCTTTCATAGCGACCGCTTCCTGTTTGTAAATACATCGCTGCCCTTTGCGAACCAAGCTGCTTAGCTAGCTCCAAATATTTTTGGCAAGTTATTGGGTCTTGTTGCCCTATTTTTAATGCGCTATAGAGAAAGAAATCTAGCTTTTCCTGCGCTATTTGCTGTGGCGTAGTTGCTGTTGTCAGCATCCACTCTTTTGTATACGCTTCTGTTTGCTCAAAATAGTGTGTTAAAAAATGCACCTCTGCCCACTGCTCCAATGCTCTTGTATAGTAGTAGTTCCATCGCTCTAAACGCTGTTGATTGGCATGATGCTTGTCTTGTAAACGACTAATGAGCGGCTCAATTTCTTCAGCTCTTTGCTGGAAAAAATGCGGATTTACAAGATGCTGTGCAAAGAAAAATTCATCATTATCACTTGGACGTGCTGGCAGCTCAGCCATTACCTTTGTGTCAATAAAGGTTGCTAATTCCTGCTTGGTTAACGCGAGCTTCTGCTGATTCAATAGCTTTTTTTGATAGTGAAGCATTTCCCTGTTATGCTCAAATTCAAGCACTATCTGACAATAATAATCAAAAAAACGAGTCCCATACTGGAATGATTGAAAAACTTGCTCCATTTTTACACATAAAGCATTAAAAAGCTCCTCTATATGTACTGCTTCTGTAAATTCCTCTATATAAGCGCCTGCTTCGATCCTATAGGCACTATCACTCCAATCCAATGGCTCATAAACATCTAGCAGAATTGTTCCATAGGAGCCTTGCCCTTTATGCCAAGTTACTTTTAAATAGTTAAAGATACCTGCTTGCAAGCGGCTTTGATCGTTCAGTGCGTTTATTCGTTTACTTTCTTGCTTATAAATAGTTGCTAGCTTCGCCCAAACATCCGCAAGAAAATGCTCTATACACGGTTGCAATATGCGTTCCTCCCTTTTTAGCTAGAAAAAAGCTCCCGCTAAAATGATTTCCAGCGGGAGAGCAGCCTTACCCGATTGTTTCCACAACCGTTCCTTCTTGATCTTTAATGTAGGTTTTCAAAATTTGAAAGCTAACACCTGCTAAGGAAGATAACTCAAATTGACCTTCTTGTGGTACAAGCTTTTGACAAAGCTCCTCCACTGCTGCTTTATTTAAAGAAATAATCACTTCCTGCTCATTGACATGATAGCCTGCTTGCTCATTCGCTTGAAACGTAATGGTCACTTGTTGACCAACTAAGCGAAGGCTTCTTCCTTTTAAAATTCGTCCACGTAATAATTGGCGAATCACACCTGCCTGCTTAGCTCCAAGCTGAACGATATAAGATGGCTTCGTAAACCAGCCCGTTTTTCCCTCTTGCCATGCTAGCTGGTCGACAAAGAGAAAGCCTGTGCTAGAGCCATCTTCTTCTACCCCTCGTTCAACAGCTTCGACAACCACTGGATTTTGTAGAAGAGAGGGTCTTGCTAAATCTGTTACATAGCCCGGTAGCTGCTCTATACCAGCTTGCAGTAAACCAAATGTATGCCACGTTTGAATCGCTTCCAGCTCATCCTCGGTAATGCCAACCATTTGCACAAATGCCACCTTACCGTTTGGTGTATCCATTTCAGCCAGCTCTGGATCATTTGTAAATGCTAATGCTGTTAACAATGTATCTGCACCAAGACAAATCGGCCCATTTGCATCTAAATAATCGCCTGCTACAAACACATTGCCACTATTAAAAACATATCTTGCCATATTTTGTAGTAAATTTAATGCCCAAGCAGGAGGCTCTTCCTCATCGTCGCTACACACTAACCGAAATGTTAGTTCAAAGCCAAAGCCACTGTATTCTTGATTGTTTGATTCTTTGTCATATAATTCAGAAAACCCATAAGTGACGAAGTGCCAATGTGGAATAGGTGTTTCACTTTTATAGGCACTAATACCATCTAGCGGGTCTTGTCCGCCAAGTGCATAAGAAATTAATGTGCCGTAATGCTTTGGCTCTTGCTCACCATATAACGTTGTGAATGCTTGGTCAATTGCATCCCAACCAGCCGTTGTTACTTCTTCACTCATTTTTGCATCCTCCTAGCGGGTATCATTCCATTTAAACGATCTTTCTATTAATATGATACCAATTTTACAGTAGGGCTTTAACAGGCATATGACTCATTTTCAGCATAGCTTCTAATAGGTTTATTTTCATTCCATTAAAGGTAATTGTTACTATCGAAAAATTCAGGCAATCTGTTGAGAGATTGCCTGAATTTAACCATAGAGCATAGCTGGTGCACGCACACCCTGTAAATAATCAGCAAGCTTGCCAGCAAAGACCTGTTCTAAATAAGGTAATTGTGCTAGGCAGTGAGGCGTCATTAATGCTGGATTTTGATATACTTTTAGTCCTCCCACTTTCAATAGCGTCGCTACAAACTGGGAGCAAAAGTAAGCACGCTCTCTTCTCACTTCCTTTTGCATTACCACACCAAACAAGCCAATAAAATTATATTTATAACGATCCCGATTCCAATACATATAACGTACAATTTTCATCATTTCTAAATATTGATAATGGGAGATGGTGCAGCGATAAATCACACAATCTGCTGATTCAAAAAGTCCTTTTTCTGCATCCTCTTGTAAAAACCCTCCACTTAATGGATTGTTTAATTGCCTTCGACCAAAGCTATACATTTCAAACAGCCTCTCATCAAAGGCGATTGACGCATGGTTCATTTCTTTTCCTGTATACATACCGATTGCCTTTGATAATAATGTCCCTGTTTTTGTTAATACTATGTAGATCGTATGTGTCATGTCTTCACCTACTCTGATAATCTCTGTTATTACCAATACGTTTTAAATCTTCAAATGGTTTCGTTAATTCCCTTATTTTATAAATATATAGGACGAATCTTAACAATTTCTTTAGTAGAACCTGAAGATTTTCTTAAGATTTTTCATGATCTATGGTATGAACGCAAGACTTTTGCCATTTTTACTATCTATATTATATGTATGTCATCGTATGCTTATGTAAGATCATTCAATACGGATAGGTATATAGTAACATAAACTACAATAGAAAAAAGTGATGCTTTATTGTTATGAGCAGCTTTTCCTCTCTCTTAAAAAGATTTTTCAGTAAATCTTAATAAATATTCTCATAAATTATTAAGAATTTTAGCTTATTATGAATAGAGAGTATTTTAAGGAGAGAAAAATATGAAAAAACGAAATTTAATAATGCTTATTACTAGTATGTACACAGCGCTTATCCTATTTTTTATGTTCTTTGGCTTTAACCGTTTAGCGCATAGAGAGGATTACATGGACGCTGGCTATGAATTTATGCTTGTTCCATCAAGCGTTCCGTTAAAATTCCCTAGCCTTACATTTTCATGGCTGTACGATTTTGGCAATATTGCAGCCTTTATTCCTTTTGGTATCCTATTTCCGTTATGGAAGCACTGCCATTATAAAAAATTTATTGGGTTGTTCATTGTGGTGATCCTTGGGTTGGAAACGATGCAATCACTCGTCTATCTCGGGACTTTTGATGTAGATGATGTGATTTCTAATACGATTGGTGCAACGATTGGCTATATTGTATACAAGGTTGGCTTCACTGCAAAGTTGACTTTCAAAAAGCTCATTACCTCATGCTTATCTGCTCTTCTATTGATTGGATGTGTCATGATTATATCTGAAGTTTTAGAGAAACGTGTTAGTTCTATCCAGCCTCTGCATACTATTACAGAAACAGCAGGCGCTAAACCATTAACGAGCGACATCCCCAATTTTACTATAGCTGGCCGTAAAATAGAGCCTCACTATAATTTCTATAGTAATGAAGGAACTACAAGCAAAACCTACACCTATACGATTGAGGGCAAGGAGGATGTTATACTTTTTCTACATCTTGGATTTCCAGATGAAGAAGAGCTACAAGGGAAGGTGACCATCGTTACGGATGGAAAGGAAATATTCCAAGCAGATGAAGTATATTTAAAGGAAAACGAAACGCTTGAAATGCCATTAGAAATTCCATTATTTTATGAAGCGAACGAAATGACCATTACTATTACAGGTCATATAAAGCTCTGGGATGTCGGCTTTACAGAAATGAAGCATTGGTGGGAATAAAATAAAGTGATCCTTCAATTAGTGGAGGTCTTACAGCCTTTAGCTTTCGCACAAAAAAACATCTATTAATACGAGATAAATAATAAGACCAGCTCAGCTAAATAAGCTTTGCTGGTCTTTCTATGTTAGCTTTATTGGATGTTCTCCTTAAAAATCCCCCTTGCTTTACTTTAACTAAAAATAAGTTCAATGCCCTCCTGTTATGCTGAACCTATTCTACTAATGGAAGGCTAGTGCAAAATAAGGCTGGTAAATGGGCTGGCAATAATACGGTGGTCTAACACCAATACTCGGCATTAACCAACTATCTTTTAAATAATGCATCATTAATTTATTTTCATGATTTTCTAGTAAACGAGTGACCTCTGGAAAAAATTCAATGTTCATCAAGCAATCCTCCTGCCTCTTTTTTCGAACATAAAAGCGTCAACATTCATAGTATATGATGAAAAGGAGGGATTGGTTATTAGCCATCCAAATGACTGGCAAGCTCAAGATCAGCAAGCACTACTCGAGCAAATTCAATTTTATCAAAAATGGTTTGAGGATCATAAACAAGAGGACCCATACCCCCAATACCCTGTCTATGGAAAGATTACGCAATATCAAGAAGTACCGCTTACACAGCCTGAACAAAGACAATTGCGCCAACCAGGGCTTGAAAGTTTAATGGTGCCGAAGCCTATTATTGAAAACCCTCATTATAAAGGAAGTGGAAAATTAACAGGAAAGGTGGCACTTATTACTGGTGGTGATAGCGGGATGGGGGCTGCTGCTGCCATTGCCTTTGCAAAGGAAGGCGCTAATGTTGCCATTGCCTATTTAGATGAGCATGTAGATGCCGAGCGAACGAAAAACAGAATTGAAGAACTCGGACAAAAATGCTTACTCCTTCCAGGAGACCTTCGTGATAAAAAGCAATGTATAGACATTGTGTCTGAAACAATTCATACCTTTGGTCGCTTAGATATTTTATGCAACCATGTTGGAATTCAATTTCAACAAAATGAGCTTACAGATATAACAGATGAGCAATTTGATGAAACGTTTAAGTTGAATGTGTATGCTCATTTTTATACAACAAAAGCGGCTCTTCCTTATTTAAAAGCAGGAAGCTCTATTATTGGAACGGCTTCAGTTGTAGCTTATGCAGGGGAACCTTTATTAATTGATTATTCTGCGACAAAAGCAGCGATTGTTGGCTGGACGCGCTCCTTAGCAAAAAGTGTTGCAAAAAAACAAATTCGCGTCAATGCGATAGCACCTGGCCGTATTTGGACACCACTCATTCCTGCTAGCTTCTCCTCCGATGAAAATGCCTTACATGGCACAAATCTCTTTAATCGCATGGCTCAGCCCTTTGAAGTCGCCCCCACCTTTGTCTATTTAGCCTCCGATGATTCAAGACATGTGACAGGGCAAGTATTGCATGTAGATGGCGGAGAATCTACTAATTCATAAAGCACAAATTTCTTTTTAGCAGGATAACTATCCTCCCTCTTTTTTCCCATTTCACATATTCTAAAGAATAGACAGGAGGTGTGCACATGGGTTACGGTGGAAATATGAATACTTACAATAATTACTGTGGTGGAGGCTCTGATAGTGGGAATAGCTCTACTTTTTTATTAATCGTTGTCCTCTTTATCCTTCTTATAATTGTCGGTGCTAGTTATATTTGCTAACATGAATGCTCATAGGCTTTAGCTTCTTTTTATTTTCCACTAAAGAAGTGTAAAGCCTTTTTTCATGGAGAAGACAAAACGATTAACCTTAATTTTCGATCATTTACATTTAATCACATTTTATTTTTATGCCTTCTTTTACAGGAAACAAGCCCTATTGACGAACATACGTTCTTTATCTACAATAAGAAAAAAAGGAGGCTATTTTATGCAAAAGACAACAAGCATTGAATTAGTACATTTTTCTGAGGATTATGTAGAGTGTTTGCATGCCTTTGAGCTACCAGAGGAGCAGCATCAATTTACCGCACTACCAAAAGAACTTACAATTGAAAAGGTTGGACAATACCCCATTGTAATCGTGAGCGATACCGTGCCTGTTGGCTTTTTTGTACTACATGCGACAGAACGCGTCCAAGAATATTCCAGCAATCCCGATGCTATGCTGTTAACCGCATTATCGATGGATCACCGACATCAGGGCAAGGGCTATGCGAAACAAGCAATGCTGGCACTTGCTGATTTTGTCAAGCAGCAATTTCCAACATGTAATGAAGTCGTCTTAGTGGTCAATCAAAAAAATATCCCTGCGCAACATTTATATCGCAAAGTCGGCTTTGTTGATCATGGCGAACGTCGAATGGGGCGAATTGGCGAGCAAATTGTAATGCATTTATCTCTTTAATAAAGAAAGGCTAGCAAAACATAGCTAGCCTTTTTTGAGCGCGGGTATGTGCCCTGCTTTCGCGGGTATTTTGCCTTCAAAAGCAGCGGGTATTCGCTTTGCAATCCTTCTCTTATATAGAATGCATATTTTAATTTTTAAATGATTCTGCTATAATTTCGCAACAAATTTGTGCCATTTCTTCGTCACTTTCCTTCATACCAGAAGTTATCCACTCGGTTAAGATATTATATACAGCTCCACTCCAAAAATAAGTTTCGTATTTTTCTTTGCTACTAATAGAATCAGAAGATATATTATCTAGCATTATTTTGTTAATGCTTGAAAGTATGACACCTTCGAAGCCTGCTTTAAGCAGAACTGCGTAAATTTCGGCATGATTTCTTACTTGATTAAAGATAGAGTACCAGAACTCAAAATCATCTCCTGGACATGTGGTCAAATCCATTTTATCTGTAATCGCTTTAACTACTGCTTCTAAGTAATTATTTAAGATATCCTCCTTCGAAGAATAATTACGATAATAGGCAGTTCTTGATACACCAGATCGTTTTACTATATCTGTAATAGAGATGTCTTTGAATTCCTTCTCTTTCATTAAAATGAGTAGTGCAGTTTCAATACACTCCTTAGTAATTCTATTGGATTCTTCGTTAGATAATCGTAATATATCTTTCCGTTCAAGTTCAGTTTTATTTGACATTACATTTTCCCCTTTTTTGTATAGTCCGACACTACAAATGTAACATCAAAAAAGTAACATTTATTGAAAGATAAATCAATATGTTTAAGGAGAATTAGCTAAAAGACTTAATAAAGTAAAAAAATTGAATTTCTTCTGTGACTTTGACGTTACATTTCCTCTCCTTTTGCTCACTCCGACTCTAAAAGTATTGTTATATAAAATCGCTGATAATATACTTGTTTCGGCAGGATAAATGTAACGTCGCAAACGAGTCTGATTTGGAAAGGAATTTTTAGTATGAAGAAATTTAAAAATTGGAGAACACTCTCTTTTATTCTCTGGATTGCTTTAACAATCATTACTTTAACAACGATGCCTGATGTAGATCAATTAATTAAAGAGAAAGGTCAAATTGAGATACCAAATTCTGAACAGAGCGCCCAAGCGGATAAAATCCTTAAAAAAATGGATGAAGGCGAGAATACGTATCATATTATCAGTGTCTTCTACAGCGGTAATGACAAAGAATTGACGAAACAACAACAAGAAGAGATAAACGCTGTCATTAAGGAGCTAAAAAGACAAAAGGAACAACTCGGAATTAAAGAGTTATTAAGTCATCAAGATAGTAAAGAATTAGAAAATCAATTGTTCTCTAAAGATAAAACGACTATATTAACTCAAATTTCTGTCGATACTTCCCAAGGAAATATAACTGAAGTTGCCGAATCTTTAGAAGCCATTCTTAATAAGGCAGATAATGTTCAAGCTTATTTAACTGGTAGTGACTTAATAGCTACTGACTTTGTGAATTCGACGCAAGAGGGCGTGAAAAAAACCGAGGTTATTGCGATTGTATTCATTTTAATAGTGCTGGTTATTGTCTTCCGTTCGCCAATCGTACCAATCGTGTCACTCTTAACAGTAGGTATTTCTTATTTAGTTTCTTGGGGGTTTCTAACACATCTTGTTGATAAGTTTAATTTTCCGTTCTCAGACTTTACTCAAGTATTTATTATAGTAGTTTTGTTTGGTGTAGGCACAGATTATAACATTTTACTGTATACTCGTTTTAAAGAAGAATTAAGTTTACAAGACAATTCGTATGCTGCTGTAAAGGCTACTTTTAAATCCGCTGGTAAGACAGTTTTATATAGTGGCTTAGCGGTTTTAATAGGCTTTGCATCACTCATTCTAGCTGAATTTAAATTGTACCAAGCAACATCTGGAGTGGCGATAGCTGTAGCTTTCCTACTCCTAGTATTAGTTACATTGAATCCCTTCTTCATGGCTCTACTCGGGAAAAAGATGTTCTACCCTGTTAAAAGCTTTAAAGGTCATGGCGATAGCAAAGTTTGGGGATTCCTCTCCAAGTCATCAATAGCTAGACCAGTGATTTCCGTCATTCTGATCCTAGGTATTGCAATACCATTTATGCTTAGCTATTCAAATTCCCTTAATTTCAATGATCTTTGGGAAGTTGGAGATGAATACGGATCAAAAAAAGGTATTAATATAATTGAGGACCATTTTCCAGCGGGATTTTCTTCTCCAGCAAGTTTAGCAATTGAATCAGCTGAAAAATTAGATACAGCGAGTACATTACAAATTTTAGATGAACTAGCTGAAAAAATCTCTAAAATTGATGGTGTTTCCCAAGTTCTAGCTCCTACAAGACCAACTGGAGATAAAATTAAAGAGCTTTATATTAATGAACAAACAAAAATATTAAATGATGGAATTGACGATGCAGACAATGGCATTGGAGAAATTAACGAAGGCTTATCTTCTGCGAGTGATGAATTAAAAAATAACGATACAAGTGGACTAGATGATGTTCAAGCATTAATTGATGGAACTGATAAAGTGAAGGCTGGTGTAAGTTCTCTAAGAGTTGCACTGACTGAATTGTCATCGGGAATTAATGACGGAGCTGCTGGCGCTCAGCAAATTAAGAATGGTTTAGTAACATTACAAGCAAATATGGACACCCTGTCAGATAGTACCTCACAGCTCTATCACGGTTATCATCAGCTAGCAGAAGGGCTAAGTAGCTATGAAGAACACTTCAGTGGGTTTTCAGTGGCAATTGAAAGCATCAAGGGCGGATTCCAGCAAATCGAAGCCTTAATGGGAAATTTGATAGAAGAACAGCCTGAATTAATGAATAATACTAACGTTCAACAAACATTGGGTATTGCTACAGAAGCACAGCAACAATTAGAGCATCTTTCTGTTCAGTTGCAAGAACTGACAAAACAGCATGGGCTAGTCATGGCAGCATTTAGGCAAGCAAATGACTCACTACTTGAAATAAATAATGGATTTCATCAGATGAAGAGTGGTGTTGAAGAATTACATGTTGGTGCAGCAAGCCTAGAGCAAGGGTTAATTGAAGGTGCGAATGGATCAGGGCAAATTTCTACTAATACAGTTGAGCTAGAATCAGGCGTGACCCAGATTAATAATGGACAGAAACAGCTTTTATCAGGCCTGAATGAATTGCAGGACCAAATGGCTCAATTACAATCTGGACTATCTGACAGTACCGATGGGCTTCGTAAAGTCAATGATGGTTTAAGTGACGCTCAGGATTATTTATATAAATTAAGTAAATCTGATAGCTCTGAGAAATTCTATATACCTCAAGAAATCCTTGATGGAAATGAGTTTCAGGAGTCGCTGGATACGTATATGTCAAAAAACAGAAAAATAGCGACAATGAGTATCATATTAGATGTTAATCCTTATGCTCAGGAAGCGATGCCCATCATTGATGACATTAATAAGATTGTAGAAGTTACTTTAAGCGGTACTGACTTAAAGGATGCTCAAGCCGCAATCGGTGGAACTACAGCTATAAATGCTGATTTAAAGGATATTTCACAAGCAGACTTTATAAAAACAGCAACTATTATGTTAATTGGTATAGCCTTAGTGCTGTTAGTAATTACAAAATCAATCGTTCATACCATTTATATTGTAGGTAGCTTGGTTCTCGTTTATTTTGCTTCTATGGGAATAAGTGAATGGATTATTTCTACATTTCTTGATGTAAATATTTTGAGTTGGAATGTTCCGTTCTTCAGTTTTATTATGATTGTTGCACTAGGCGTTGATTACAGCATCTTTATTATGATGCGCTATATCGAATTGGAAGGGACCCCACAACAAAAAATCATGGAAGCTACGCGGCATATGGGAGGAGTTGTATTGTCAGCAGCTCTTATTTTAGGAGGTACATTTGCTGCATTGATTCCTTCAGGGGTACTGACACTTATAGAGGTAGCGACTGTCGTTATAATTGGTCTGGTGCTGCTCAGCTTTATAGCGATGCCTGTATTACTACCAGCTTTGATTTCTTTGACGCAAAAGTTAACAAAAAATAAGTAAGCTATATTTTCTAGCAGTGTCATTTAGGTAACCTATTTGACACTGCTGAAAAACTATTCGATTCGTTCATTGAGTTGTTTCTTTCCTTATGTTTTTTACATAATAGCTAGAAATAACAGCACAAGCAAATTGAATAATAATCCCTGATTTCACTTGTGCTATTATCAATTTTTTATTTTTCTGCAAGGTTCCTTCAGCTATAATATCTACTTAAAAAGTCCTTGTTCTAAAAAAATCAAGATATATTATATCTGTAAATTAGATACTCAGTTATCTGCTTAAATAGCTATTAATTAGCTCCTCTACCTGTGATTTTAGAACTGACTGGGCATAACGTAGAACTTCATCTTCACCTGCCGTTCTGATAACTACGTCACTAAAGTATTGATCAATTTTAACCCACTTAACAACAGCAATATTTTTCTTCGTCAGGAATCTTCTTTGTTTGTGGAAATCATTCCTTATATCCTTTAATAAATTTGCTACAATATTGATGTAAACCTCGGACATTTTTAACTTTTCAAGTGATGCATAGTCTTGCTGTAATGACCTGATTGCCATATCTAATTTTATAAACTCATGTAAAACAGTTCGATCTTCACTATTAATCATCAGCTTCAATCATCTTTGCATCCTGGATTCTATCAAATGCAAGACGCTTTATAGCTACATCAGTGTCTAATAGTAATTCCCTTTTGACTGCATCAGCTCCTTTAATTAGCCCTGTTTCGTCACACAACTTATTATCGCCCCACAGCGTTAATGTAATAAGCTTTTGCATTTTAAAAGCATGCTGTATGGTCTGTTCTATTTCATCTAACTCCCACTCGGCTAATTCTCGCCTTTCAACGTAAAATTGCTGTTGCTCCCATCCTCTAATGAGTTTAAGATGCTCAGGAAGCATCATCGCTGCCCATTTTATTGAACCACGGTCATGTATCATATAAATACTCCTCCAATTTCATAAATACCAATCCCTTACTTTTTTCGCATTTTGTGTAGCATTAGAGAACTTTAAATGAAGTTCCTTTCATCATCCCTCTATCTTTTATCTTCCAAATCCCTCCTGCTTAAGCTAAATGACCGCCCAATAATTGCTCACGTTTGAAAGCTGTCCCTGCATCTGTATAGGAAGCGGCTCGCAATAATGCCGTAGCACCAAACTTGCGTCGAATCGCATCCATTGTGTGCCCTAATAGCTGTCGCTGTTCCTTTCGTTCATCAAAAAGATCAAGCTGGATACTTTGCTCAGGCTCAAGGTTCGTTAAACGTACGGTCAATTGACGTGCTGGCTGATTAGTAAAATACGTATCAAGTAAGTCAATGCAAATCTTATACATCACCATCGTTTCGCTTGTTGGCACTGCGATTGTTTTGGAGCGTTGAAAGCCTTTTGTCATCGCACTATGACTATAGGACAAGCCTAATGAAATGGTTCGAGCGACATAGCCTGCCTCACGCGTTCGGCGCATTACATCCTCACACATCTCTAATAGCACTACGGATAATTCCTTTTTTGTATAGTAGTCACGCATAAGCATTTGACCTTTTCCGAAGCTTAACGCCCCACTTCGGGCAAGCGAATTATCCAGTGTGGAAAAATCAATACCATGCGCATGGTTATATAATTGATGCCCGATAATGCCGAATTTTTCCTCTAGCTTCTGGACATTCGCATGTGCCAATTCACCAACGGTTTGGATGCCTATTGCGTGTAACCTGGCTTCCATCTGTTTGCCGATTCCCCACATTGCAGATAATGGGGATACAGGCCAAAGCTTTGTTGGTATATCCTCATATGTCCATTTGGCAAAGCCTGATTTTTTTGCCTCAATATCTAAGGCAAGCTTTGCCATCAGCATATTAGGCCCCATGCCAATTGCGCTTGGAATACGAAATTGATCATAAATCGCTCGTTGAATATCCTTTGCTGTTTCTTCAGGAGGCCCCCAAAGCTTTGCTGTTCCCGTTAAGTCCACAAATTGCTCATCGACACTATAAATATGAATGCTTGTAGGCGGCACATACTTAGCAATAAGCTGTGTAATGGCCATCGACATATCAATGAAAAAACGCATCTTTGGCTCAAATAGCTTAATCGCAGGATGCTTTGGAATTTCATAGCGTCTGTTGCCTGTTTGAATATGAAAGGTTTCCTTCATCATTGGAGAGGCAGCGAGCACAATGCTGCCTGGCTGCGCCAAATTCCCAACAATGGCAATGGGCTCTTTCAGCACATCCAATCCTTCCAGCATAGCGATACAGCTTGCATAAAAGCATTTCATATCAATACAGATTATCTCTTTTTGCGGCATCATATGGCATCAGACTCTCGCTGTACAATCGGGCGTAGCGCCAGCACATTGTGGATAAGAAATGTACGCTTCGCTAATCGTGTAAAGCAAAATGCCGTGAAGGCATCTCCTGTGATCGTGAGTATTTTTACACGTCTTTTTGTCATCACACCTGACTTTGCTATATACATCATCTGAATGATTTGCCGACGCTGCATCGCTTTCATTAACTGCTCCCTCATCTCAATCACCCTCCTATTTATAGAACAAACGTTTGTATATCTATTATACGAACATACGGTCTGAAATAGAAGTGGTAATTTTTAGTTAGGCATTTATGAAGAGCCGCTCTTACTTAGGACATAGGCTCTATTTTTATGATTGTAATGATACTCAATTAAAAAACCTTTTCAAAAATCGAAAAGGTTTCTTTTGAACATATTATCACTGAGGATTATCTAAAAAAATAATTTATAGAGTATATAGCCGAAAAATAGGAGTAAAATTAATGCAATCGTTTCTTTCCAGCCCAAGCCTGTTAAATTTCCACCAGCTCCCCTATTGATTCCATCATTTAAAGAACCAGTAGGATTATTTTTTAACTCCTGCTGCCTTAAACGTTCCCTTTTTTCTTCTGGTGTTTCTTTTGAATCCATATCACACACCTCCAAAAAATATAATTATTTATAATATAACTTCTTTCTATATGAAATAGTGAAATGATCCTACTCCCAATATATCAATATGAATAAAAATTCATAAATTGTCCCATCCTAACCGTAAATGATGAAAAAATGAGGACGTGTTATATGATAAAAGGAAATTTAGCATCACTACCATTTCGGGAGATTTTCAAGCTTTGGTCACAGCTTAGCACCAATCAAGGCTATATTGCCGCAAGTCATGCTTTTTTGCAGCATACGCGCGATAAACAGTTAAAAGTTATGATTTTGGAATTTATTCAATGCTTAAAAGAGGACAATAAACAGTTAACATTGTTATTACAGAACAATGGCGTGCTTGCACCAGCAGCTTCACTCGCATACAGTCATATGAAGCTCACAGATATTCGAGGGAAAACAACAATTAAGGATAGTGATATTAGCGCTATTTTATCCATGAATATTGCCGCTTCTGTGATTGCTGTAAGCCAAGCATTGGAAACAGCGACTACAAAGAAGCACCTGACAAAATATCGGGAACTCCATATGCGCTATGCACTACTAGGCGCTAAGCTTATTGAGCTTAGTAAAAAGAAGGGCTGGCTATTAGCGCCAGCACAATAAAAGAAGCACCCACAAAGAGGCGTTCACTTAGGGATTGAAGAAAAAACTAAAGTGAACAGCTTCAAGCGGGGCAAAAGTAAAAGACCAGTCACAATCAGGCATGAATGCTTGAAGCGGCTGGTCTTTTTGATCGATTATCATTTCTAAATGGATACCTTGAGCAAGGCATCATAGTTATGAATTTTAATAGCATCTTTGTTGTAGTCAAAATTCAGTTTATCAAGTTTATCTGATAAGCATTTTTTAGCATACGAAGGATTGCTATCAGTGTTTTTTGCTTCTAGTAACATAATTTGTTCTGACTTTCTCATTGGATGAATAACCATCCCATCAAATTCACTTAATTTCTTTCCAGGCAAATCTTTTTGATAAATTAATATGCTTGAAGGTATTGTAATACTCGTATCATTAATGTCATCTTGTATTAGACAGTCAAGCATAAATTCCACTTCATGACGTTCATCGGTATTTCCATTCCCTTTTGCTAAAAGGGATTTAATTTCAGCAGTGCGTTGCCTCTTACCTCGTGTGCATAACACACAAATTTCAGGGTCAACTGTTGCTTTAATTACGACTGGATTTTCGCCAAATAAATAATAGAGAAAAAATTTACTGGCGAGTAAATATCGTATGTCTGCATTTGATGGGTGCGCAACTCGGCGCAAATATTTAATTGTAGATTTTAATACTCTAAACGATGTAAGAGCTTTATTCTGGCAATTCTTTTTTATTGAAACAAGTATTGTTCGTTCTCCAGAATTTCGATCGTAGTATCCTACTCTTGAGTTATTTATACGTTCCAATTCCAACAACAATCCTTGTGATAATTTTTTGTCCTCAGCAGTAAATGTTAATTTCAGAATAGCATCTGGTGAATAATCACGTGTTTGGCGATGTTGTTTATTAAAAATGCTTTTTGAACATAACCAAAAATCAGAATAGTATTCTTTATACTTAATACCCTCATCTTTAGATAAAGTATTGACGATTTTTCGTGATATTCTATAGTAGCAAATAGCGTTTGAATTCTCATTATAAACTGTGTCATCAAGCATTTTCCCAATAGAAGTAATTAATCGATTTGCAGGTAATTGATCATTATAAATTGATAATAGCTCATGAAATAGGATAAGAACCGCTTCTTTATTGCACAAGTCAATTGTAATGGGCATATTTGCAATTTGTAAGTCATAAGCGATATAGGAAACATTGCGAACAGAGCGAAAAACTTTAAATATAAAATGCAGTTTACTACTATCACTAATTGAGTTTTCATTAAGATATGCATATATAAGTTCCTGTGCCAATATGACAGATTGTTTGCTCTGATCACAACGTTCAAGGACAAGTAATGAATTCAATAAATGTAGCCTATGATAATTTTGCTCACTCAATAAAGACTCTGCAGCTACTCTAAATCGATGGCTATTAGAACTATTCAATAGTTTATTTCTAAAATCCACATTTTCCTCTGCAAGCATTACAACTGCTCGCGAAGCAGTAAAGGTATTATAAAAATGTCCTAGATTATAAGCAATTGTAAGGATTTGCAACATATCCCCCACAGTTGGATTTTCTTTTTCTGATATATATTGCATATTATCCCCAAATTCCTTACCCTTCACAGGGTTATTATATGTTAGCTCGAGCTTGGTCTGTAAATTTTTCTTTATTAGCTGATGAAAATATAATTGTAATACAGTATAGTCAAATCGAGATTTCCTTAGATTTTTGGGAACTCTAATAACACCAAGCTGAGGGGTATCTTTTAGGCGCTGAATAATACCAATTTTTGATAATTCATTATATAGCTCAGTTGCATAATTGTATAAATCAACTTTTACTTTTAAGTTGCTTTTTCTTGGTTTTTGTTTCGGAAGTAAATCATGTTCAATAATCTTTCCCATTCAAAATGCTCCTTTATCATACGGTATAGACTACACCAACCCTAAATACTTCTCAAAGAATATCATTAGTTTTTCGATAATTCCTTGTTTTTTCGCGGCTCTGCCTCCGCCAAAGCGGGATACAGGTGGCATGATTTTATCAATGGCTGTACCGGTCGTCTTAAGCATTCCATCTCGGAAAGCATTGTCGATGAAACGGCGGGTTTCTTCGGGCTTTAATTTTTCTTCTTCTATAATTGCTGAAATATCCGCTTCCTTACGCTCATGGAGGAATTTGCGCCAATCCTCATCCACTTTGGTCGATACATTGACTTGCTCTATAAAACGCTCGATAAGCTCTTTCTTACTTCGAAGTTCAATACTTGAATTGATAGCCTTATCAATAGTTGTAAGAATGGTTTTATCCTTACAGTTGGATTGTTGATATTTAGCTACAAGCATAAGGATGTAATCAATGTTTACCTCTATCTGCTTGACCAGTTCAATCTCAAAAACTATGTCATCATTGATAGTTTCTTTGTCACCATCAGCACCTTTTCTGTATTCCTGATACAGGTCAATATAAATGCTCTGATAGTCCTGAAAATCCCTTTCAGATAAAATCTCATTTCCTTCAAAGTCATCGAAAGAAGTAAGAATGTTTCTAAGCCGAAGTATTGCTCCATATAGCCGTATAAAGTCTTTTTCAGCTTCTTCTCCGAGAATAGGTTGTCCAAGGGGATACTGTGTTGTAAGGGTTGCAATCAGTTCAGCATAGCCCGGCTTGTGTTCACCTTTTTCATCATATCCCTTATAATATTCATCGAATGTTTTTAGCAGTACAATACCGCCTGCATCCTTATTGCCGAATAGTGCAATAGCTTTGTCTGTTTCTTCTTTCAAATCTCTAAAGCAAACGATATTGCCATAGGTCTTAACGCTGTTTAGGATGCGGTTAGTTCTTGAAAAAGCCTGAATCAGTCCATGCTGCTTCAGGTTTTTATCTACCCATAACGTATTCAGGGTTGTTGCATCAAAGCCTGTCAGGAACATATTGACAACAATCAATATATCAATCTCCCTATTCTTTACACGAAGAGAAAGGTCTTTATAATAATTCTGGAACTTATCCGAGGAAGTATCGTAATTCGTACTAAATGTGGAATTGTAATCTCGGATAGCTGCCTCAAGAAAATCTCTGGAGCTCTGGTCAAGGTTTTCCATATTAAAATCCTCTTCAGGCAACAGTCCATCTGGCTCCTCCTCATTTGCACTAAAACTGAAAATAGTTGCAATGGTAAGGTTACGGTTCTTTTCCGCTATCTGCTTCTTAAACTCATTATAGTATCTGATTGCCATTGGGATGGATGCAGCAGCAAATATGGAGTTGAAACCGGCAACTCGCCTTGTTTCACGCTTTTCAATCATCTTTTTAGGGTTGTGCTTATCTGCTTCTTCCCATTTCGCAGAGAATGTGTAATAACTATTACGCTTTGTCTTCTGATCAAAGTGTTCAAGAACATAAGAAACAATTTCACTGATTCGCTGTGGATCTGCTAAGGCTTTTTCTCTATCTATGCTATAGACTTTTTTATCATTAACGTAATCAGGCATCTTGATGGTGTTAATAAAATCTATTCTAAAAGGCAGAACATTCCCATCATTGATGGCATCTACAATGGTATAAGTATGCAACTTTTCTCCAAAAGCCTGTTCGGTTGTACGAAGTAGCGGGTTACCTCCCGAACTGGCATTAGCGGCAAAAATCGGAGTTCCCGTAAAGCCGAAGATATGGTAGTTCTTAAAGCTCTTTGTGATAGCTTGATGCATTTCGCCAAATTGGGAACGGTGACACTCATCAAAAATCAGCACCACGTGTTTCTTATAAATATCATGCTGTTTATTTTTACGGATGAATATATCCAACTTCTGAATAGTGGTTACAATGATTTTGTATTCATGAGGATTTCCTTTTTCGTCCCTGTCTTCCAATTGTCTTTGAAGAACTCTTGTGGACGTATTACCATTAGCAGCTCCCTTTTCAAAACGGTCATATTCCTTCATCGTCTGATAGTCCAGATCTTTACGGTCAACAACAAACAGTACCTTGTCTATGTAAGGCAAGGCAGAAGCTAATTGTGCTGTCTTAAAACTGGTCAATGTCTTACCAGAGCCTGTTGTATGCCAAATATATCCTCCAGCTGCAGTTGTACCCATCTTCTTGTAGTTTGTTGATACTACAATACGTGATAATATACGTTCTGCAGCAGCTATTTGATAAGGACGCATTACAAGTAACAGGTCTTCAGATGTAAAAATACAATATTTTGTTAGTATATTTAAGAGGGTATGCTTGGCAAAAAATGTTTTAGTAAAGTCCACAAGGTCAGGAATAATTTTGTTATTTGCATCTGCCCAAAAGCTGGTAAACTCAAAGCTGTTGCTTGTTTTTTTGCTTCTTCGACGTTCACTGCTGCTTTGCTCCTTAATATGAGCATTTCTTGTGGTGTTACTATAATACTTTGTATGGGTGCCATTGGAGATTACGAATATTTGTACATACTCAAATAAACCAGAAGCCGCCCAAAAGCTGTCACGCTGGTATCTTTTTATCTGGTTGAAGGCTTCACGGATAGCAACACCGCGACGCTTTAACTCCACATGGACAAGGGGAAGTCCATTGACAAGTATAGTCACATCATATCGGCTTTCGTGCTTTCCACCAGCTTCTTCGTATTGATTAATAACCTGCAGGCGATTGTTATGGATGTTCTTCTTATCTAAAAGGTAGATGTTCTTTGTTGTTCCATCTTCACGTTTTAGAATCTGGATATGGTCATCCTGAATTTTTCTGGTCTTTTCAACAATTCCCTCGTTAGTATTTGCTATACATTCTGTGAAAAATTTATCCCATTCGCTATCAGTAAAGGTGAAGTCATTAAGCAGTTCAAGTTGCTTTCGGAGATTTGCTATCAATGCAGCTTCATTGTGCACTTCAATATATTCATATCCTTGGGAAGTCAGTTGCCTGATAAACTCCCGCTCAAGTTCCGCCTCGCTTTGATACTTTTCAGGACGGACATTATATTCAGCTGCATATTCAGCAACAACCGTTGCTTCGTCAGTACTTGCAACGATGTTGTATATACTCATGCCGTCACCTCCTTGAATGATAACAGTTTATCCCTATAATATTCATATTGCTTTTGCCGTGCTTCGATTTCAGCAGGAATGCCGCTGGTTAAGTCGTTGCAGAGAGCGTCAAAGCGATCGAGGATAGCTACGATGCGCTCTTGTTCTTCTAAGGGTGGAACAGGGATTTTAGCCTTTGAAATATTGTCATTATATAGCCT
The DNA here is from genome assembly GCF_038008325.1 of Lysinibacillus sp. FSL K6-0232. NCBI lineage: Bacteria > Bacillati > Bacillota > Bacilli > Caryophanales > Bacillaceae > Lysinibacillus > Lysinibacillus sp. FSL K6-0232. Next base: position 2,193,495 of record NZ_JBBOYW010000001.1, read on the forward strand.
TGCAATAGTTCCCCCAGTAGATATTGACCAAGGCTTCATCGCATAGCAATAATATAGAAATTTATTTAACACTTTTCTCTCATCATTATCAATCCACACAATATTAGAGTCTTGGTAATAAGCTGGTTTTCCATCATAAATTACAGTTCTTCCGATTGTTCCAGCAGCAGATATAAGAATATCGCCTTTTTTAGGGAAGGAATATGCTTTTCGGTATTCATCGTATTTTTCCTGTGAAATAAAAGCATCTGGTTCTTTTCCAAATGTCCCAATTTTAAAGAATGGAACATCACCAACTGGGCTTGTTTCTGCTTTCATAATACGCCTACACATACAAACAGGTCCAATTTCCCCCAATGTCATCCACTTGATATCAGGGTTATTACCAAACGTAAGCAGCAGATCCCTATAATACTCATACTGCTTTCTTCTTGCTGTAAGCTCTGCTGTAAGCTCTGCTGTAAGCTCTGCTGTAAGCTCTGTGAAATTATCCAGAATACGGACAATTTCCTGCTGTACAGGTAGTGGGGGAAGGGGGATTTTATATTTTGAAACCATCGGGACAGTCAGCTGCGGTATACCGGTAGTCGGTACTTGAAAGTTTATTGTTTCAATAACATATTTTAAAAAATCTACCTGTAAAGATTTTTTTGGAATTGCACAAATAAGCCTTACAATAGGATAAAATGGATCCCTGCGTAGTTCACAATAACCAATAGTACCCCGTGCTGCAATAGTAACGCATGGCTCACTTATTTTTACAATATTAGTATATCCATATAATGCGTTGACTCCGACACCATTACTGTATATCGGAATGGTATAGTCTTTCGTTAATTCTTTTGAATAGTTATTTTTGGGAACATCTCCACCCGCTGACAATTCACAAACTTCTCCTATGGTTTTATACTCAACCCCATGAGGGCAAAATTCAGCAATCAATTCATCTAATTTACTCATTTGCCCACCTCAATTTCTGCAATAATCTTATCTATTTCTTCCCTCAAAACCTGCTCTCTCGCCACAATCTTTTCTATTTCAGCATTGAGGGCAACAATATCAATCTTTTCTCTCGTATCCTCTTGTTCCACATATGTTGAAACAGACAGGTTATAATCTTGTTCAGCAATTTCGCTGTTTGGCACAAGCCTAGCAAAATGCTCTATATCTTTTCTATCTTTGAATGCGTTAAGAATGGTCTCAATATTTTCCTGTGTTAGTTTGTTGTTATTCGTAACCTTGACAAATTCCTTTGATGCATCGATAAATAAGGTGCTATTTTCCGATTTAGATTTCTTCAGCACCATAATGCAGGTAGCAATGCTGGTACCATAAAACAAGTTATCCGGTAGCTGAATAATACAGTCGATATAGTTATTATCAATCAGGTACTGCCTGATTTTCTTTTCAGCACCTCCACGGTACATTACACCGGGGAAACAAACGATAGCCGCTGTTCCGTTTGTCGCAAGCCAAGAAAGACTATGCATAATAAAAGCAAGGTCTGCTTTAGATTTAGGAGCCAATACTCCCGCTGGAGAAAAACGAGGGTCATTAATCAAAATAGGATCATTATCGCCCTTCCATTTAATAGAGTAAGGTGGATTTGATACAATGGCTTCAAAAGGCTCATCATCCCAATGTTGCGGATCTGTTAGCGTGTCACCAAGGGCAATATCAAATTTGTCATAATCAATATCGTGCAGGAACATATTAATTCTGCACAGGTTGTAGGTTGTAATGTTGATTTCTTGACCGAAGAAACCTTGACGTACATTTTCTTTTCCTAAGATTTTTGCAAACTTTAGCAGCAGAGAGCCAGAACCGCAAGCGGGGTCATATACCTTGTTGACTTCAGTTTTTCCTACTAATGTTAAGTGGGTAAGGAGTTCAGAAACCTCCTGCGGCGTATAGTATTCACCACCACTTTTTCCTGCATTGGATGCATACATACCCATTAAAAATTCATAAGCATCACCGAATGCATCTATGGTATTGTCTTTGTAATCTCCCAGCTTCATTTCTCCAACAGAATTCATTAGCTTAACTAACTTTTCATTACGCTTTACTACAGTGTTTCCTAGCTTATTGCTGTTAACATCAATATCGTCAAACAGACCTTTGAAATTATCTTCACTCTCTGTTCCTTGGGCAGATGCTTCTATATTACTGAAAATCTGTTCCAGTGTTTCATTTAAGTTTTCATCGTCCTTTGCACGAGCTCGGACATTTTCAAAAAGCTCGCTAGGTAAGATAAAGAATCCTTTTGTCTTAACTAAATCCTCTCGTGCCTGTTCTGCTTCTTCGTCGGATAACTTAGCATAATCAAATTCCGTATTGCCAGCTTCCCATTCTCCGGCGTTAATATAGGCAGTAATATTTTCAGATATGTAGCGGTAAAACAGCATACCTAGAACATATTGCTTAAAATCCCATCCATCTACACTGCCTCTTAGATCATTTGCCATATTCCATATCGTGCGGTGTAATTCCGCTCGTTCCTGTTCTTTTCTGTTATTTTTCATAACTCTACTTCCTTTCTTCAACCATATTCGGCACTAATTCCATGATATCTTTAAAATCAACGCCAAGTGCCGTACAAACCTTTACAAGAACGTCCATACTGACATATTCGTTTTTAGAAAGCTTTGAAATTGACGATGGACTTATTCCCGCAGCAGCTTGTAAATCTTTCTTCTTCATATCGCGGTCTATCAACAATTTCCAAAGCTTTTTATAGCTAACGGTCATCTTGGTCACCTCTTTATATATGTTTTTTCCATTATAGCACATTTTCTTCAAAAATAACATGATAATTCTGTGTTTGTGAAGTAATTTTACAATGTTAACAAAAATAATGATAGTTGTATATGTCTTTCTTTTTTACTTTATTCAAATAAATACTTTTAGACAAAAAAGTCGGAAACTCTAATTGAAAAATCCAAAACTACAGCATTCAGCCTCCTTAAACTTTATATCGCTTTAGCTCAAATTTGAGCAAAAGCATAAGCATTACAGCCGTCTTTTCTGGAAAATAGACAGGCTGTTTTTTATTTTAAGGGTTCGAATCGATAGAATTCTTCGCTTATAAATGAGGAAGTAAAATATTTTTCTAAAATCCTCAACTAATGTGTTCTACCAAGGCTATAAGGTGAGAGGAAAATGCTTTGCATGACCTTAGAGTTAGTTATTTGCTGTGACATTTAGCTAAGGGGTTAATAATTTCGGCTATTAGCAGAGGAAAGCAATTTACAGAAATATTTGTTCCGGTACTCAAACTGCAAGCTTGTGTCTTGTGGATGATGAGAGGAAATTACCTTAGCAAACTCTGTGGATCTGCCTTTCTCATGAACAACCAATGAAAGCATAGTTTTTCTCTCACTGCTCCTTGACAACTGAATACCCCGAAATGCAATAGATACTTCAAGCAGAATATGCCATGACGATAATTCCGAGCGTATCCCTTGCAAGATAACGAGGTTGTGTCAAACAAGGCAAACCCTCTGGAACCGTAGTAGCATTTCGGCTCATTTTTAACAGGCAAGGAGGTGAAATAACTGAATACACAATATGAGAACTTGCCACAGGTGCTTAAAGATAAGCCACAGTTTTGCTGTTGGAAATATGAAGAACGAAGTGGTAGAAAAACCAAAGTTCCCTATAACCCGGTAACAGGAAAAAGGGCAAAAGCAGATAAACAGGGTACTTTTAAAGATTTTAGTTCGGCTGTAGCTGCTGTAAGTAATTATGATGGTATCGGATTTTTGGTAGGTAATGACATTTGTGTTATCGACTTAGATGATTGCTTTGATAGCAGCGGTAAGCTTAAGCCTGTTGCCCAAAATGTTGTAGAGGCTTTTAGTGGTTGCTATATGGAACACAGTCCATCTGAGAAAGGGTTGCATATTTTCTTTAAGGCCACAGGCTTTAACTTTGACAAAACAAAATACTATATCAACAACAGAAAGCTGGGAGTTGAGGTCTATGTGGCTGGAGCAACAAACCGATTTGTTACCGTAACGGGAAATATGTTTGCAGATGGTGATATAGCGGAGAAATCGTATGAATTACAGATGATACTAGACAAGTATATGTTGCGTCCTACCCCTGTGAAGCAAATTCTGGATGCAGAAAGTCAATCCTATTTGTCTGACAAGTCTGTTATTGAGAAGGCTTTAAAATCGGCAAACAGAGAAAGGTTCAAAGCATTATGGCAGGGAGATACATCTGGTTATGCTTCTGCCAGTGAAGCTGATTTGGCACTTTGCGGTATGCTGGCATTTTGGTGTGGCAGAGATGTTGGACAGATGGACAGACTTTTTCGGCAGAGCGGCCTAATGCGGGATAAATGGAATAGATCACAGTCCGGCAGTACTTATGGAATGATAACCATAGAAAAAGCAATTGCAAATGCTACTGAAATATATAAACCAGGTGGTAAGCGTTCATCAGCTACAGAAGATTTTGGAGAATGTTCCCTTGCTGACTTTAAGCCTGAGAGTAACGATCGCTACCCTTGGACGGATATTGGGGCAAGCAGGCTGTTTGCTGATTATTATAAATCTTTTGCCCGCTTTGTTCCCGAAAGGAAAATGTGGTTTTGCTATGAGAATGGTATTTGGATTCCTGATGTCGGTAATCTCCAAGTGATGGAAATGTGTAAATCATTGGCCAACCAACTGCTAACCTATGCTTTGACTATTCAGGATGAACATCAAAGAAAGGCATACATTGACTATTGCCGAAAGTGGCAGTCAAGAAGATACAGGGAAACGGTACTTAAGGATGCGCAGAGCGTATATCCCATATCAATGGCTGAATTTGACCAAGACCCGCAAGTGCTCAACTGTTCCAATGGCACATTGTTTTTAACATCCATGGATTTTCAACCCCACAACAGCGAGGACAGACTCACAAAGATATCTGGTGTTAAGTTTGATCCAGAAGCCAAAAGCGAGCGATGGGATAGATTTATTCATGAGATTATGAGCGGAGATGAGGAAAAGGCAAAATTCCTCCAAAAAGCCTTTGGCTACAGCATCAGCGGAGACACTCGGTATGAATGCCTGTTTGTTCTCTATGGTGCTACAACTCGAAACGGTAAAGGTACGCTATGTGAGAGCATTCTTAAGGTATTAGGCAGTTATGGCTGTACCGCAAGGCCAGAGACTATCAGTCTGAAAAAGAACAATAACAGTTCAAGTCCAAGTGAAGATATTGCCCGGCTTGCAGGAGTACGCTTTGTGAATATCTCCGAACCTAGCAGAGGACTTGTCCTAAATGCTGCACAGGTAAAAAGCATGACGGGTGGTGACACCATCAATGCAAGGTTTCTACACGAAAACTCTTTTGACTTTTCACCTAAGTTTAAGCTTTATATCAACACCAATTATCTGCCCGTTATAACGGATATGACACTGTTTTCCAGTGGCAGAGTGGTAATTATCCCTTTTGAACGACACTTTGATGAAAGCGAGCAGGATAAAAACTTAAAACGTGAATTCGCCAAAGCGAAGAATCAGAGTGCTATCCTCAACTGGCTAATTGAAGGCTACCAGTTGTTAAAGAAGGAGGGCTTGACTTTACCTGATTCCGTTAAGACAGCAACAGAGGCTTATAAGCGTGACAGCGATAAAATAGCATTATTTTTCGAGGATGCCTTGGAGGAAGGTCCTAACAGTGAGGTGCGGACATCCGAAGTGTATGCCCGGTATCAGCGTTGGTGCAGTGCCAATGGCTGTTATTCGGAGAATGCAAGAAACTTCAAACAAGCCTTAACAGCTATCGCCCGTGTAGAACGGAAACGACCACGTTCTGGTGGTGGAATGACCACAATGCTTATCGGATATAAGCTGACAGAAGAAGAGTTTTTTCTTATTTAAACACAGTGTAGCAGCTTGTAGCAAGAAAAACAGGTTATATAAAAAATCGCTCTCGTATAGAGAGTTTAGTTTTTACCTGCTACATCTTGCTACAAAGCTTAAAACCACTAAACCACTGGATACAACTCCATGTGTTAATACCTACCCCCTAGGGGAGTTCAAATCTCCACACCTTTTCATCTGGACAACGGGCGTGGGGCAACGCATAAAAAAACGCGGTTTCAAACGGGGTATATACCCCACAATCCATTTTAATTTAGGAGGTAAAGGATTATGGCAACATCAACAACTTATAATAGAGCGTTTTGGAATGTTATGAAAGGAAAAGAAGAAAATAATCAAAATCTAAGCGAGGGCTTTGATAATGCAGGAGCCTATGTCGCACCAGATGAGTTCAGAGAAGGCTTTAACACTGCTTTGGCAAAGGAGAATATATTCCGCAGATTTGCTACTGTTATCAATCTATCTTCTGCAGAAGGTAAAATTCAAGCGGTATCCTCAACGGGTACAGCAGATTGGGTTGAAGACGGAGATCCAATCCCCGAAAGTGCCGATACATTTACACAGTTTCTAGTGAAATCATACAAGCTGGCATCTCTTGTCAAGCTAAACCGCTCATTCGTCACCGATATGAACTTTAATCTTGAAAAATATCTGATGGGTGATTTTGCGAAGCGTTTTGGCAAGGCTGAGGAAAATGCATTACTTAATGGAAATGGCACAACACAGCCAACAGGTATCCTTACAGCAGATGCAGATGTAACTACAGCAGACAATAGTACCATCTCTTTTGACGAGATTATCTCTCTGTATTTTTCATTAAAAGATGAATACCGAAATAACGCTGTGTTTATCATGCACGATAATACAGCTATGCTTCTTAGAACCCTTAAGGATACAAGCGGCAGTTATCTGTGGAATCCTTCAGATAACACCATCTTCGGAAAGCCTATAGTTACCTCTCCATATATGCCTACAGTATCAGCAGGAGCAAAAAGCATTGTATTTGGAGATTTATCATACTACTGGCTGATTGAACGTCAACCAATAACGATAAAAAAATTAAGTGAGTTATATGCATTGCAGGGGCAAATTGGATTTTCTGCTTACGAGAGATTGGATGGCAAGCTAATTCAACCAGATGCTCTGAAAATATTACAAATAAAAGCTTAAATAATGGATTAGGTACTGGGTCATCAATTCGGCTCAGTGCCAGTTCCTACCAACATCGGACAGGAGGTCACGATATGGAAAATCAAAGTAACAGCCGCACAACCAAATCCGATATCGGAGGTACGGTCTATGTGGTGGAATCACGAGTAAGTGATTCAGCAAAGGAAAGTGCATATTCCAAGCTGAAACGACTGATTACAGTCAACGCAAAAAGCCTTTCAAAGTTATCAGATAGTTCATATAAACCCACGGAAATCAACTCGACTTCTTCAAGGTAGTACGGTAATATACATAGTGCTAAACCGCTTGAAGACTGTCGGAAATGGAGGAGAAAAATGAATAGACAGTCAACATTTAGCACTATACGTAAATCAACATTAGCATTTGAAGAAGCGAAAATTACTGCTCTTTACTGCAGGCTTTCACGTGATGATGAACTTGCAGGAGACAGCAACAGTATAGTAAATCAGAAGGCAATTCTAAAAAAATATGCTGAGGACAACGGTTTTCGTAACATCGAATTTTATGTGGATGATGGGGTCAGCGGTACAACTTTTGATAGACCAGACTTTAACCGCATGATTGCTGATGTGGAGAACGGTAGAATCGGAACGATTATCATCAAGGATATGTCCCGATTCGGCAGGGATTACCTTAAAGTAGGATATTATACCGAGATTATGTTTCCTGAAGCAGATGTACGATTCATTGCTATTAACAACGGTATTGATAGTGCAAACCAAGCAGACAGTGACTTTACACCATTTCTTAACATTATTAATGAATGGTACGCTAAGGATACTAGCAAGAAAATCCGTGCTGTGTTCAAATCCAAGGGACAGTCCGGTAAGCCGCTCTGCACTAATCCGCCTTACGGTTATATTAAAGACCCTGAAGATAAGTTGCACTGGATAATAGATGAGAAAGCCGCCGAGGTGGTCAGAGATATTTTCCGACTGTGTATGGCTGGCTTTGGACCCACGCAGATAGCAAAGCAACTTGAAAAGCGATGCATTGATACACCTACGGTTCATCTTCGCAAAATGGGTATTAACACTCCAGCAAGACCACCAGAAAACCCATATGCTTGGTCGGCTCGTACCGTAGCAGATATTCTGGCTAAAATGGAATATCTAGGCCACACAGTGAATTTCAAGACTTCTAAAAAGTCATATAAGAGCAAAGTCAAGATATTGAACAATCCAGAAGATTGGCTGGTTTTCAAAAATACCCATGAAGCAATTATTGATGAGGGGACTTGGGAAACAGTGCAGAAAATCAGAGATGGCAAGCGAAGACCATCACGATTAGGTGAAATGGGAATGCTCTCTGGCATGATGTTCTGTGCCGACTGTGGTGCAAAGCTGTATCAGGTTAGAGGCAAGGGATGGACACACGATAAGGAATACTTCGTTTGTGCTACTTACCGCAAGAAAAAGGGTATGTGCAGTTCACATCAGATACGCAATGTTGTAGTGGAACAGATTTTGCTAGAAGACTTAAGACGTGTAACCTCCTTTGCCAAAGACCATGAACAGGAATTCATCCGTATAGTTATGAATAATTCAGAAAAGGAACTTGCCAAAGAACTCCGCCAAAGTCAAAAGGAGTATGAACAAGCACAGACTCGCATTGCTGACATAGACAAAATCATTCGAAAGCTATATGAAGACAATGTGATGGGCAAAATTCCCGAAGAGCGTTTTTACAAGATGTCGGCTGAATATGAAGCCGAACAGAAGGCACTGGAAGAAAGGATAACCAAATTAAAACATACCATTGATACAGCAAATGAACAGTCCCTCAATACCGACCGCTTTTTGGCACTAGTAAAAAAGTACACAGAAATTACAGAATTGGATGCAGAGATTATTCGAGAGTTCATTGACAAAATTATTGTATTTAAGGCTGAAAAAGTAGATGGCCGCAGAACCCAGCGGATTCAAATTTTCTATAACTGCATTGGCGCTATCGACTTACCAAACTAAACGAAAAAACGGCATAGCCGAATATCAACGACTATGCCGAATTTTTCAGGAATTAATAATCCCTATCTGACCGCTCCTAATGGAAGCTTCTTTTTTTATATTATGAACGACGTCTAACAAATAGTAGCTTGTACCATTGATTCACAAGGAATGGGAATACGGATAGACTATAAATGAAGCCTAGTTGAGCCAGCGATAATGGGGCAACCTCAAAGACCGTTGCGAGCATTGGCATCAATAAAACAGCATGTAAGCTTAAAACGCCAATTAAAAAGGCAAGCCATGTATATTTATTAGAAAATACACCAATCGCAAAAATAGATTCTTTAGATCGAGAATTAAAGCCATGCACTAACCTTGATAAACATAACGTTGTAAATGCCATTGTGCTTGCCGTCAATGTATCCCCTGTCGATAAGCCAATTTGAAAAGCAATAATGGTGGAAATCGCAATTAAAATCCCTTCAAGTACCACCTGTGTTGTAAATGCTTTATTTAATAAAGGCGTATGAATATTTCGAGGCTTGTCCTTCATCGTTTTCTTATTATTTGGCTCTAAGCCGATTGCAATGGCTGGTAGACTGTCCGTTAATAAGTTGATGAATAATAGATGGACAGGTGCAAAAGGAACAGGCAAGCCTAAGATCGTTGCATATAGTACTACAAAAATAGCGCCCGCATTGCCTGACAATAAGAAAAGAATAGCATTTTTAATATTTGTATAGATGCTGCGACCATTGGCAATTGCCTTGACGATTGTAGAAAAATTATCGTCTGTTAAAATCATGGAAGAGGCATCCTTTGCGACCTCTGTGCCTGTTACACCCATTGCCACCCCAATATCTGCTTGTTTCAAGGCAGGTCCATCATTAACACCATCCCCCGTCATCGCCACAACATGTCCCTTATCCTGCCAAGCCTTCACAATACGAATTTTTTGTGCAGGTGTGACACGCGCATAAACTGTATAATCATGGATTTGCTCCTGTAGCTCCTTATCACTTAAAGCCTCTAATGCATGCCCTTCAATTGCCTCTGCAGGATTTCGTAAAATACCAATTTGCTGTGCGATGGCAGTTGCTGTAATTTTATGATCCCCTGTAATCATCACAGGCTTAATGCCTGCCTCCATACAGCGTTCTACTGCTGCCTTCGATTCTTTTCTTGGCGGGTCCATCATCGCGACTAAACCAAGAAAAATAAAATCTCGTTCAGCGCTACTATTAATCGTTTGCTGAGGCATTACTTCCTTATAGGCAAGCGCTAATACCCTTAAACCATTCCTTGAAAACTCATGATTCACTGCCTCAATTTTTTGACGATGCTGTGCTGTAAACGCAACAATACCTGCTGATGTTTTTATGCTTGTGATTTTAGGTAGCAGCACATCCACTGCACCTTTGGTAATCATGATGAATTGCTTGTCCATTTGGTTCACTGTGCTCATTAGCTTTCGTTCCGAATCAAATGGAATCTCAGCCTGCCGTGGGTATTGCGCTCGGATTTTCCCTTCATCTAAACCATACTGCTTTCCTAATTTTACAAGTGCAAGCTCTGTAGGGTCACCAATTTCTTTGTCATTACGCTCCACTGCATCACTACATAACAGTGCCTTTACCATCAGCTCTTTTTCTATTGGATTAGTTGGACTTAACCAGTCATATGGAATCTTTTTTTGATCCACAAACACTTCCTGCACAATCATTTTATTTTCCGTTAATGTCCCTGTTTTATCGGAGCAAATAACCGAAACACTCCCTAAGCTTTCCACTGCATACAGCTTACGGATAATTGCGTTTTCTTTTGCCATCTTCTGCGTGCCAAATGCTAGCACAATCGTGACAATGGAGCTTAATGCTTCTGGAATCGCTGCAACGGCTAGTGATACGGCAAACATAAACGACTCAACTAAGGCTCGTCCTCGAAAAAGGTCAATGGTAAAAATAGCTAAACAAATTAATGTAATACCTAATGCTAATTTTTCACCAAATTGATCAAGATTCATTTGCAAGGGCGTTTTCTTTTCCTTTGCTGTATCAAGTAAATGTGCAATTTTGCCAAGCTCTGTTTGCATCCCAATCGCCGTTACAAGAACAAGTCCACGCCCATTTGTTACAAAGCTCCCTGAGTACACCATATTTTTCTTATCTGCAATGGTAATATTACTTTTATAAATAGGCTCTGTACTTTTCGCAACAGCAATTGATTCACCTGTTAATGAGCTTTCATTAATATGCAAATTGTGACTTTCCAACAATCTGCCATCTGCGTTAATATAATCGCCAGCCTCTAGTACCAGTATATCGCCTACAACAATTTCTTCAGAGGGAAGCTCGATTAGCTGATTGTTACGCATCACTTTAGCAGCAGGTGAAGTCAAGGCTTTTAGATTATCTAAAGATTGCTCTGCCTTAACATGCTGCACCGTGCCTAAAATAGCATTTAAAATCACAACAATCATAATAACAATGGTACTTTCTACTTCCCCTAATAAAAATGAAACAAAGGCAGCAACAAGTAAAATAATAACTAGTAAGTCTTTAAATTGCCCGATAAAAACTGCCCATGTACTTGTTTTTTTCCCTTCCTCTAACACATTATAGCCATAGACCTGTTGCCTTTTTTGAACATCGTCATGCTGCAAGCCTTGCGTGGTGACATTCAATATTTTCATCACTTCAGCAGCCGATTGTTGATGATATTCAGTCATTTGATTCTCCTTCCATTTTGCAAAATATAAAGACCCAATCTATTTCCAAGCAATCGTATTTGATCTTCCATCTCTAGCCTCTTAAGGTAATGCACTATTCACTACAACAATCTATTCCTCGCTGAATCAGAGTATGCTAAGAATCGGTAGAGAAAATTGAGGCACTAAAAAAAGCATTGGGAATCACTATCCCAATGCCTAATAAGCCATGATTTTAGTATTACTATAATTTTAATTTATTTTTTGTATAGAGAATGACATGTTTATAGCTATGCAAATTTCCCAAATTACATAATTCCAATCTCCATTTTTGTATGCGGAGAATAACAGCTTGGCAAGGAGAGCAGAGCATAACAGCCAAATTTCAATCCACTTTCTCCATACAGAGAAAGACTGTGAAAATGGCTGTAAAAGTGATATTTATGATTGATTTTCATTAAAAAATAAAGCTATAAGGTAATATTAACCTAAATCAGCTTCCATTTCAATGGAAAATCACTTCAATAATCGGTGCGAATCTCCCTAGGAAATCATGTTTGCTTGATATTCGCACTTGCTATCTACCATGCGAAAATGCTGTTTATGTAGCACTCTGGCATTTTTAGTTCTCCCCCTTCAATTGAAGCCTCCTTTTCTTTATTATGACATATCTATCAGCCTTATTATCAAAAAAAGATTGCAAGAAAATTAGTAATTTCCTAACTTTCTTGCAACCCTTTTACATGGTGCTTTAGACTATGATGAATGATGCTGTGCTGATGGATAATTGATAGAGTCGTCCTGTGTCGTAGGCGCTCTTTTAATTGAAAAGATAACACAGCCTAATGCACAAAGCACGAGAAGAGCACCAAAGCTTGCTAAATGCATGGCAGATGTTGTTACTGCAAAGATAGCGCCGCCAATAGCTGAGCCTATGGAAATACCAATTTGTAGAGCGGCTGTATTTAGGCTCTGCTGAATATCCGAGGATTTTGGATCAGCTTGAATTAAATAGCTTTGTAATGGTGGCGTCAATGCCCAGCTCAATGCTCCCCATAAAACGGTGAATAGTAAAAAGAGTGGGAAAGCAATCGTTGTATACGGAATTGTAAACAGGACAAGGGCAAATGTAGATACAATTAGAATAAGTGCTTTATTTGTACCGATTTTATCACTTACCCAGCCACCAATAGCATTCCCGCTAACAGAGGCAATTCCGAAGATTAAATAACAAATACTAATCCATGAGGCTCCCATATCAAATGCTTCTACTAAAAATGGTGTTAAATAAGCATATAGCACATAATGACCAGCTAGCATAAATAATGTTGTTAATTGTGCTGTTAAAATTTTTAAATTTCCTAATGATTTTAGCTGGGTTTTTAATGGCACAATTTCCCCAATCGGCATTCTTTCAAGTAGTAGTGCAATTAAAATCATGGAAATCGTTGATAATAAACTAATGCCTAAGAAAATCGCTCGCCAGCCAAAAGCTTCTGTAATGAAAATACCCATTGGCACCCCAATTACAAGCGCAGAGCTAACCCCCATAAATACAAGACCTAGCGCTTTGGCACGATGTTTAGGCTCAACAATTCTTGTCGTAATCGTCAATGATAATACAATAACTAATGCGGTACTCATTGCTGTAAAAATACGTGCAATCATCACTGTTAAAAATGTTGTACTAAAGAAGGTCATGACATTGCCCAATGTAAAAATTAATAAAGAAATAAGGAATAAACGCTTTCTCTCTACCTTCGCAGTTAAAGATAGTAAAACAGGCGCAGAAATCGCATAGACAAGGGCAAATATGGTAATTAATTGTCCTGCTGTTGCTAATGATACATGTAAATCCTCTGCAATATTTGGCAGTATCCCCCCAACAATCAATTCAACTAATCCTACGGCAAAGGTTGTCACTGCAAGAATATAAACTCTCCAATTCATCGTAATCTCCCTTTCATAACACTTTCATTTTTGTAGGAGAATTTTTACAATTAAAAAAATCCTAACTACAAAGATGAAGCAAAGTTTTGTAGTCAGGATTTTATGGTTCCTGGTAGAGACCCTCAATCCATATTATTGAGGTTATACAGATCAACTATTTACTGTAGCTATAGTAGCATATGAAAATTGGTCTGACAACACCTTTTTCATAGAAGTTACTACAGAAAAAAATAGTTTATCAGAGAGAAAATTTAGAGTTTTCGATTATATTTCAATGAATTTGACCATACATAATAACATACACTAATGATTGAACGAGGTGATTGTGTGCGCATCATTGGATTTGTTTGCTATTTTTTATTGTTATTTTATGGTGTCGAGATCATTATAGAGGCGCTCGCCGTTGAATAGTCATTATCATTCTTTTATAGCAAAGCGAATGGAGAAATTAGTCTTTCTCTATTCGCTTTTTTCATCGTTAGCTTATAGAAGGTAGTTTGGGTTCTATCGTTTCAGAAATCTAATAGCTTTAAAGAATCAATAAATACTAACGATATTAGTTAAGAAATAAAAAAATTCTGCATAGTAACACAGAATTTTTAATCAAGCTTTTTTATTTAGAGCCAACATGGAAATGGCTAAATGGATAGACGATTAATTTTGATTCGCCCAAAACAGCATCCTCTGAAATTAAACCATAGTGACGACTGTCGAAGCTTTTTAAGCGGTTATCGCCAAGCACAAAATACATGCCCTTTGGTACTTCTTGTTGATCGACTAATTGCTCTAGTGTAAAGTTTTCTGTAATGCGTAATTGACTAGGATCATCAGTTTGACGATTTACATAATCCTCTGTATATGCCTTGCCATTTACATACAAAACATCATCTTTCATTTCCACTTTATCGCCTGGAAGACCAATTACTCTTTTAATATATAATTCATCTTCTGTAGGTGATTGGAAAACAATTTGATCGAAGCGTTCAATTTTACTTGTTTTACTAACAATAATAATATCCTTATCATGATAGGTTGGATACATGGAAGCCCCCTGTACCTTAATAGGCGTAAATAAAAATTGTTTACAGCCTAACACAACAATTGCTGTAATCACAATAATTTTGATATAGGATAATAATTCCTTCTTAAAGCTGGTTGTTTTTTCCTCTTGCATGCTCATTCCCCAATACTGTTTTTTTATAGTATAACATTTTCTCTCCATTGTTGACGAAAGAATCCTATAAATAGTTGCAAACTCATAAAAAATAGACAAGGCTACAAAGTAACATTGTCTGCGTATCCATTATTTAACTATATCACAATTAGGAATGGTTAGTTGGTGCAGCAGAGTGACGCTGCTCATTTAATAAATTGGCTGTTAAAGCAATACCTACTGGCAATGCGACTGCTAATAAAATTGTGCCAATCATCATCACAATCACTCCCTTAACCATTTCTAAATTCACTATACACTAAATTTTCTGATATTTCAATAAAAAGAAAAAAGTCATTCAACTAGGCATGCATCCTACCTGAATGACTTTTTATATACTACTGTAATAATTTTAAACAGGCTAATTGTAAGCTTTTTAATGCTGATTGGACTAGGTTTTTTTTGGCTTTGCGTTTAGGTATATAGCTTTGCATGCAATGATTTAGCGCTGTATACCTAAGCACCTGGGTCCTCCCATTCATTGTTCTCCCCCTTTCATGGACATTGCTTACCTATTTGTTTAAATGATTTTTTAAGGCTAACTGTATCTGTTGTAGCTCTGTGTCATCAGGAATATAATACCAAATACCATGAATTCTTTCACCTTCTCCTGCTTCAAAGGATAATTGTTCAATATCAGCATTCATTTTTTTATATAGACTTTGTAGCTGAAGAAGGTCTTTAACAGAGAAGTTCATGCGTACATTATCACCTAATACATCAAGCATATCGCTTGCTTTTAAAAATGTAGATGGTGTTGAAGCTTTTTTCATAACAGCTTCAATGATTTGACGTTGACGAATTTGGCGACCAAAATCACCACGAGGGTCCTCATAGCGAATACGGGAAAAAATCAAAGCCTCATTGCCATCTAACGTAATTTCTCCCTTTGGATAATGATATTCGTTATAGGTTAAATCCATATCGTTATCAATCGTCACGCCACCAAGTGTATCAATAATTTGTAAAAAGCCCTCCATATTAATAAATACATAATAATCAATGGGTATATTTAAAAATTGCTCCACGGTATCCACAGCCATGGGAACACCGCCAAAAGCATAGGCATGATTAATTTTATCAACCGTATCATGACCAACAATCTCTGTGCGTGTATCGCGGGGAATACTTAGCATTTTCATCGTTTGTTTTTCAGGGTTCACCGTTACTACAATCATTGTGTCTGAACGACCACTGTCCTCTTTGCGTTCATCCACACCGAGCAGCAATACCGAAAACGGGTCTTTTTTAATCACTGTCTTTTCCTCTTGCTGTGCAGCATCCGTTGTTTGAAGAAGTGGTGTATTTATTTTATTCATCGTTTTTTGGATAGTAATGTAGGCACTACCTATTACGACCAAAAAAATAGTTAGTAAGCTAGCAATAATCCATAGCCATATTTTTTTCTTGCTCTTTTTTTCTTTCGAGCGTTTCATATTTTTTTCCATACATAAGTCCCTTTCTGCTTACAATTTTACCCCTCTTTTTGACGTATTACGTTGGAAAAAAGTTGACCTAGTCTACTTATATGCATAATAGACGAAAAAAAGACGTACACTAGTATTTGCTCAATTAACAGCAGACTATTCCCTTATTTGTAAATTACTTTCCTTTTTGAATTAATTGAAAATTCTCTATTATTCATATATACTATTTTATAGATACAACGTTTCTATATTAGAAACAAATAGCCCTAATTAGGAGGAATCATTGGATGTTTCAGCAACGAAGAGAGCAACTCGTTTCCCATATGAAGCAGCAGCATATAGATGTAGCGATACTTGTACCTGGAGCTAATATGTACTATTTTACAGGTTTACAGTTAAAGCAAAGTGAACGTTTAACATTCGCTGTGATCACTGCCAACAAGCAATTATATTTTTTAGTACCACAAGTAGAGGTCAATAAAGTAGATACAAGTAATGGCAGTACACTCTTCTATTATGCAGATGAAGAAGGCCCAGCACAAGCTATCGAGCAATTAAAGCTAGCGCTAGGTTCAATACAGACTATTGGCATCGAATATGACATTATGCGTGTAAAAGAACATAAAGCTATTGAAACACTGAGCGAGCAACCGACATGTGATATTAGTGAAGCGATTCGGCTGTTACGTATGATAAAAGATCACCATGAAGTCCAGTTAATGCGGCAGGCTGTTCAAATTGTAGAGGAAAGCCTTGAGGCAACATTACCAACCATTCAAGCGGGTGTTTCGGAAATGGATATAGCAGCACAATTGGAATATGAAATGCGCCGTCGTGGTTCAGAGGGAACACCCTTTGGCACAATTGTTGCCTCTGGCTATCGAGGTGCATTGCCGCATGGTCGAGCAAGCACAAAGAAAATTGAGAAGGGCGAATTAATCGTCTTAGATTTTGGCTCTATCTATCAAGGCTATGTAGCAGATATTACAAGAACAGTAGCTTTGGGGGATATTTCGCCTACATTAAAAAATATATACCAGCTTGTTAGGCAAGCCAATGAAGCAGCAATAACGGCGATAAAGCCGGGTATGACAGCCCATCAGATTGATACTATTGCTAGAGGTATTATTGATCATGCAGGCTATGGACAATATTTTACACATCGGCTTGGACATGGGATTGGCTTAAGCGCACATGAAGAGCCTTACTTAATGCAGCAGAATAAGCTTGTTCTAACAGCAGGGATGACATTTACGGTAGAGCCGGGTATTTATATAAAGGATATTGGTGGGGTTCGTATTGAGGATAATCTACTTGTCACAGAAAATGGCTATGAAAATTTAATGACCTATTCAAAAGAATTAATCATACTATAGGGCTGGTGATTGCAATGATGGATATAACAAGCATTCAAAAGGATATGCCACTGCTAGAGCATTACATCTATTTAAACACGGCTGCCGCTTCTGCTATGCCCCAGCCAGTAGTAGATGTCATGACTAGCTACTTGCAAAAACAGGCGAGTATTGGTCCCTACTTACCCTCCTTTCGTCAAGAAACCTATGAACAAGTAGAACGTATTCGAGAAAAGGCAGCTTTATTGATTGGTGCAAAAAAAGAGGAGATTGCCTTTGTGCCAAATGGCTCAATGGGCATTAATTATATAGCAGGTGGCTTACAATGGCAGCAGGGCGATGAGGTGATTGTGCTAGATACTGAAATGTTAAGTAATTATGTGCCATGGCTCGCCCTTGAGCGGCAAGGCGTTCAGTTAAAGGTTTTGCCAACCAATACCGAATATATGGTGGATTTACAAGAGCTTGAACAGCTAATAACACCGCGAACAAGATTGATTGCCTTTGCTCATATGTCGAATGCTGCTGGTGCACTACAGCCTGCACAAGAAATATGTCAGCTTGCACAAAAATATCATATCCAAACATTGATCAATGCCAATCAAACAGTTGGCTTAACACCGATTCATGTACAAGAGCTTGGCTGTGATTTTTTAGTTGCTTGTGGGCGTAAATGGTTGCGTGGGCCAGAAGGGTCAGGCATCTTATATGTGCGACAGGCGCTATTGTCAACCATTACTCCTATTATGATTGGCTGGGGCAGCACCACGTGGGATTACCAGCAGAATGACTATTCATTTTTGGCAACAGCAAAGCGCTTTGAGCCGGGCTGCCCTGTAATTCCAAGTATTTTAGGACTAGGAGCTGCGATTGATTATGCCAATCAGATTGGTATCGACCCTATTTATCAGCGTGTCCAGCAATTAACAAAGTATTTAATAAAGCAGCTTACAGCCATTCCAGGACTGGTCTTATATGGACCACAAAATATTGAGCATCGTTTATCAATTACACCATTTAATATTGAGGGTGTTTCTCCTGCTGAGCTCACGACTTATTTAGCAGCTCGTGGTGTGATCATTGAAGCAGGTACATTTATGGCAAATACGATAATGGAGCGCAATACTATTCAGCAAATGGCGCGTTTTTCACCCCATTATTTTAATACATGTGAAGAGATTGATAAAGCTGTATCCTATATTAAGGAATATATAAAAGGCGCGAGATAGCACGCGCCTTTTTTATTATTCATGATATAATTTAAAGCTATATTGATCAAAGTAGCGTTGAATATTCATAGCACCGTATTGCAGAACATTAATCATTTCAGGTAGCTTGTCCTCTGTTGGCTTACGATAAATAGGTCCTGCAATCGTTAACGAAGCAATTACTTCTTTTTTACTATTAAAGAGAGGGACGCCAAGCCCAAATACCGAATGGGCATACTCGCCTGTTGTAAAGCACCAGCCCTGCTGTTGAATCTTCTCTAAATCAGCCAGCATCGCAGCAGGGTCTGTAATTGTATCAGGCGTTAATTTTTTCATCCCGTGATCCATAATCTCCTGCTGCTTCTCCTCAGGAAGAAATGCCATAATCGTTTTACAGGATGCTCCTATGTATAATGGTGTACGTGTACCAATTGACACCGAAAATTTAATGGTTTGAGAGCTTTCTGCAATTTCTACCGTCACACCATCTGCACCATCCAGCCACGTTAAAAATACAGATTCCTTGACAGTGTCTGCTACATTTCTCATAATCGGCAGCACAAAATCAGAAAGGTTTAATTTATCTTTGACCATTTGCCCGTATTCTAAAAAGCGCAGCCCTAATTCATATTTTTTGGTTTCAGGATTTTGAATAAGAAAGCCATGTTGTTCGAATGTTGCCAAAATTCGATAAACAATAGAATGACTAATATTCATCTCTTTCGCTAATTCTCGTACACCCCACGTAGGATTTTCTTTATTAAAATATTTTAAAACCTCTAATGAGTTATCCAATGTTTTTAATGTCATATTCCACCTCACATGTTTCTATAATAGAACCACAATCTATTATAAAGTGAATCTGGACAATTTTCAATAAATTCAACTATTTTACAAATAAAAAAAGCCGTTCCATGTATGAAACGACTTTTATCGACTAGTTATTTTTTTGCTGTATGCCTTGCACTAATTTTTCTTGAATTTGTAAATACTGCGTAATTTCTTGCTCATCTAATACCTCGAAAAGCTGGACAAAAACCTCTTTTCCAATGGCTTGTGCTTTTGTCAGTGCCTCTTTGCCCTCAGTTGTTATTTGTAAGCGAATAGTACGGCGATCAGAAGGATCATACAATCGTTCTGCTAGTTCAAGCTTCACAAGCTTTTCTGCAATACTTGTCATTGCCCCTTTTGTATAGCCAAGCGTTTCCGCTAATTCGGCTTGCTTTTGCGGGCCCTTTATATGCAGCTCACCTAATACTAAAATGGGCGAAATCCCTAGTGGATAAGGGAATGCCTTTGTAAAACGTATAATATTTGCATTATTTACCTGCTCAATCATATGAATCAATTTAAAAATATTTGTTTGTTTCAAAAAAATCCTCCTTCAATACCAAGCCTTAATCGTTTGTTCTGTACTCTATTAAGCAAAAAAGTCCAATCGCTAGCGACGCTTGTACACCCAATAGACACCAAATCTTTGTAGTTAGCAATACCTCTTTACAGCTGTTATATTTTATGCCCTCTGCATACCTGCTCCAACAGCTTGTTTGGAGGCATAAGCGCTATTTACTAGTACATCTAGTTTACCGTATTTAGCTACAATTGTAGCAAGCATTTTTGGCAATTGCCCACGCACCATTAAATTCGCTATCATTGCTTCGCTGGCTTCTGTCTTGGCATTAACAATCGCCTGCCCTTATTATGCAACCACCAGTAATCACCACTACTCGATGTAGTCATTTGAAAGTAAAAAAGTTAACAAACGACAATTTTACCTAAGCATCTTTTTTATTTGACAAGAATATACTGTAGCAGCTAGCTAAAACACTTGCAAGAAAGGAGTTGTTGACGATGGGTGCGAAATGGATTAAGATTTCAATTGTTTATTTGATGCTTGTTTTTGCTTTTGGACTGTTTATGCATTATACGATTCAACTTCAATGGAAGGCAACACATGCGCATATTGGTGTGGTCGGTTGGCTTACTACTGGATTTATTGGGTTAATTTATTCGATTTATCGACAGGCTGCGGAAACAGGGCTCGCAAAGGCACAATTCTGGCTGTACAATATTGGCTTACCATTTTTACTGCTTGGCATGATGATGGTCTATTTAGATGTACCACGCTGGCTATTTGAGCTGTTTGTATCAGGTGGTGGTATCGCAGTAGCCCTCTCCGTGCTATTATTCTTTGTCAATATCTTTAAATATGTAAGATAAATATAAAAGCCCCACTTTCGCTCTAAAGTGGGGCTTTGCCTTATTGCAAGGAATTGGCTTGCATTTGATACATTTTTTTATAAATACCGCCAAGTGCTAGTAGCTCATCGTGTGTGCCATTTTCTACAATTTCGCCTCGATCAAGCACAAGGATGCGATCGGCATTTTTAATCGTAGAAAGTCGGTGCGCAATAATAAAGGTTGTGCGTCCTTTTTTCAGCACATCCATGGCATGCTGAATAATTTCCTCTGTTTCCGTATCGATATTTGATGTGGCTTCATCTAATATTAAAATTGCTGGATCAAAGGCAAGAGCCCGTGCAAAGGAAATAAGCTGGCGTTGCCCTGAGGATAAAGTGCTGCCCTTCTCAATCACTGGCTCATCATAGCCATTTGGCAGGCTTGCTAACACTTGCTCACCGCCAACAGCCTTTAAGGAAGCTTCTACCTTTTCTCGTGAGATGGCAGGATTGTTTAAGCTAACATTGGAGGCAATTGTTCCTGTAAATAAATAAGGGTCTTGCAGCACAATGCCCATATGCTCACGCATTGTTTGACGAGGCACAGCCGTAATATCAATGCCATCAATTGTAATCTTCCCTTTTGATGGGTCATAGAAGCGGAATAATAAATTCATAATGGAGCTTTTTCCAGAGCCTGTATGCCCAACTAAAGCAATTGTTTCTCCTTGGTGTGCTTCAAATGACAGGTTTTTTAATACATAGTCATTCCCCTTATAGGCAAAGGAAACATCGTTAAACACTACATTCCCTTGATAGCGCGGTAAGCTCTGTTCAGATACAGGCTCACCTTTTATATCCAACACTTCAAAAACACGTTTACCCGCGACAAGTGAGCGTTCAAGCTGTGAAAATTGATTGACAATATTCGTAATCGGGTTAAAGAGCTTTGTTAAATAATCAACAAAGGCATATAATGTCCCTGCTGAAATTACCTCAGTCACTGTCAATGACTGTGTGCCAAAATAGAAAATAAAAATGGTAAACATCATAAGCCTTAATGTATTCACAAGGTTAAAGGAAGTGGCTGAATCAAGCACTAATAGCTTACGCTCATAAGCATAGTGCTCATTATTCATAGCATCAAATTCCTTTGTCATTTGCTGCTCGCGGCGAAATGCCTGAATAATCGTCATCCCTTGAATGGATTCATTAATCATAGCATTAATATCAGCGATTTTTGTACGAATGACATCATTGTATTTGGAGGCAAATTTGCGATATAAAATCATCCATAAATAAACAACAGGTATCATTGTTAATGCAAGCATCGCCATTTTCCAGTTTAAAATAAAAAGTGCAATATACACACCAATAATAGAAATAAAGCTTGTAACAAAATTCGAAAGCACCTGCACATATAAATTACGCACAGCCTCCGTATCATTTGTTACACGTGCCACAATTTTCCCTGCTGGCAAGTTATCAAAATATTGGATTGGCAATGTTTGAATATGCTCAAACACATCCTTGCGTAGTTTTTGAATCACGCGGTTTGCACCTATTTGCAAATAAATATACATAAAATAGCGGAATATCGCAGTGGCAATAGCTAATAGTAAATAAACTAATAGCAACCATGTAATCGGCTTTATATCAATATGACCGATTGTCATATGATGATCAATAATATGTTTCGCAATAAAAGGCCCAACAAGCTCTGTAAAAACAGCGATTGTCAGGAAAATTAAGCCCCATACTATCGGCTTTTTAAAATACATCGCATAGCGTATTAAACGTTGACTCGTACTCATGAAGCACCTCCCTCTAGCTGCTGACGGTCAAATTGCTCTTTATACCATCCCTGTTGTGCAAGAAGCTCCTCATGTGTACCCTGCTCTACAATGTGTCCATTATCCAAAACAATAATTTGATCTGCATGCTGAATACCTGATAAACGATGCGTTGTAATAATGGTTGTTTTACCATGACGCTCTCGCTGAATATTTTCAATAATCTTTGCCTCTGTTTTTGCATCTACAGCAGATAATGAATCATCCAGCATTAAAATTTCAGGGTCTTTAATTAATGCACGCGCAATGGATACACGCTGTTTTTGACCACCTGAAAGTGATACACCCTTTTCACCAACCAGTGTTTCAAGCCCCATTGGTAAATTTTCCAAATCCTTTTCAAAATAGGCTGCACGAATCGCCTGCTGCAATTCAGCCTGAGTAGCATCCTCTTTCCCAAATAAAATATTTTCACGAATCGTACGCGAGAAAAGTATATGGTCTTGCGGCACATAGCCAATCCAATCCAGCACTTGCTCCTTCGTTTGGGTAGCAATATCGATGCCATCCATGAATAGCTGACCTTGACCAATTGGGTACTCTCGCAATAGTTGTCGCAGGAAGGTTGTTTTTCCTGCTCCTGTTTTACCAACAATGCCAAGTGTTTGCCCTTTTTTCAATGACAGCGAAATTTGCTGTAGGTTTTTAACCTGACTCATTGGATATTGGAATGTTAAATCCTCAAATCCAATCGCTTTAGGTGTCGCAATCATTTGTGGATTCGCAATATTTTGAACATCTGCTTGATAGTTCAATGTTTCCTGTACACGATCCAAGGAGGCATTCCCCTGTTGCATTACATTAATAAGCTCGCCAATTGCAAATATTGGCCAAACAGCTAACCCTAAATAAACATTAAATGTGACAAGCTGCCCAACCGTCATCGCCTCCGTCGCTACTAAATGAGCGCCATAGCCAAGTGCTACAACATAGCTAATTCCTGTACCTACTTTCGTAATGGGACCAAATAAGGCATTAATTTTAGCTGTATGCATATTTTTGGCATACACCTCTTCACTCATCTGTGCAAAGCTAGCCTCATCCTTTTTCTCCTGGACATAGGCACGCACAACACGAACACCTGCTATAGATTCAAGCACACTATCATTGAGCTCACCAAAGGCATCCTGTGCCTTCATATAGCGTTCATGTACGATTTTCCCTAAATATTGAATGAGAATAGCCATAATGGGCACAGGTAACATCGCAAAAAATGTAAGCTTCCATGAAATCATATAGCCCATCGCAAAAATAATACAGCCCATATAAATCGTTGAATCAATCAACGTCATAATACCGAAGCCAGCCGTTAAGGATACAGCGTTTAAATCGTTCGTTGCACGTGCCATTAAATCCCCTGTACGATTTTTCTCATAAAATGTTGGGGTCATACGTAAAAAATGCTGCATTAAATTTCGACGTAAAATTTTCTCAAGGTTAATTGCCCCTTCAAATAATCGAAATTGCCAGACAAAATTTAAAATATAGCCACCAATAATAATGCCAATAAAAATCAAGATATACTTCGTTAAAATAGCTGTTGTCATATCACCAGCCGTCAATATATCAATAATCGAGCCAAGCAAATATGGGGGAACAACCTCTAAGCCACTGGCAATAATCAGCAGAATAATCGCGATGGTATACTGCTTCCAATATTGTTTAAAAAACCAACCTAATTTACTTAAGACGTCAAACATAGATGATAACCTTCTTTCTTTCGTGCTGTTGTAGATATACTACCCACCTTCAAGCAATTCCTTTTTGAAAATCATTCGTTGTCCAATGTTTCTTCTCATCGACATACACTCCTTTATTTAGTATCACTACAACCTTTTTAACACACAAAAAGACACATACCCCCCAAAAGAGCATGTGTCTTTTATAAAAGGCAGGACAGCGCCCATACCTTTGCAATTGTATTAAATGAAAAATCAGGCATGGACAATGTATGAAATTTTGTTAGAGTATACCGCTGCTAAAATGAACATTGCCATGCCCTCCTTTCATTTTTTCGTTATAGTGTTCTTGAAGATTATCATACTATAGAAATATTTGTCAACCATCATTTTGCTATTTTAAGTAAATAATTAGCGCTTTAAAGCATGAAATCATTACTCTGTTACTTCAAAGGCTAAGCGAATCGCAGGCATTGCCGAGCCAGGGTGGTCCGTAGAATACGTTAATTGTGGAATTAACGTCATATCTGTATCCTTTTCCTGCTGCTTATAAATACCAGGGTATAAGTCGATTAAATGATAGCCAACATCACCTGTTGCAATAACATCAAACGTTAAGTCCCCTTGGCTATTAAATGCACATAAATAGCCTGTATAAGCATTATCGTATGTTAAATAATAGGCATTATCAAATTCTGTCCAGCCGCCCCCCTTAATCGTAATGGAGATTTTTGTGCCAACTGGACCTGATTTTGGCGTAAAATCAACAATGGATGGTAAAATACGCAAATAGGTTTGACCATAAACTTTACCATCTGTCACTAAATCTAATCGATGTGGAATACCACCTAAATCATCAGGTACATTAAAGTCATGCTGCAAGTGACCTTTATCATCCGTTTTTACTGTGTCGAGCACTAATGTTTCTTCTCCAAAGCCGTTTCCGCTAACACGGCTCCCCTTCATCGTATTCCAAACAAGCTCAATGTCCGTATCCTTTGGTAAGCCTGAAGCGGTTAATGTGACAGGCTCATCCACAATGCCTTCGTCCTTACTTAGCTCCACCTTGACACCTTCTGCTTGCTGAAGCTCTGGCATCTCAAGACCACCTGATGCTGCAACAGGCGCTTCTTCTACATGATTATCAATTGTTGAAGCAACACCCTCTGTTACTGTAAACATAAAGTCAGGGGCAGGCTTATCTGGATATGGCGATTGCAAATAGTTAATATATTGCATCCCTAAGTAACCTGTACGTAGACGAATTGCATGGTCACCAACAGCGCCAGCAGCACGAATTTTTGCCTCTGCTGTACCATTCGTTGAAATAGCTGTCACAAGCCCTGTATATTTATTGTCATACGTTAACTGCCAATTGCGCATATAGGTGCTCCAGCCAAGACCTTCCATTTTAATAGTAATTTCTGTACCAACAGGGCCTGAAGTAGGCTCCATCACAAAGGATGGATCAACGGTATAGCCAACTTGCCCAATCTTTTTACCATCCTGTTTAACCCATACTGTAAAATCTCCGCCAAAGCCTTCAGGTACATTGAACGTGCCTGACCATTTTCCCTCTGCATTTGCTGTGCCTTGCTGTAGCACAACTTCTTCCTCTGTGAATTTTGGCCCAATCACGGCATATAAATCTTCAATCACATATTCTCCGTTAACGGCATTCCATACGAGTTCGACTGGCTCATTCGCCTGTAAGTCCGTTACTTCAAATGCTACTTCATCTCGAACAAACCCGCGTGCTTTTGATAATGTAATATTGTTCAATAGCTTTTCTTCTGTTGCTTCCTGCTGTTCCGCATTGTTGCTAGCAGGTTTTTTATCTGTCGTTGCCTTATCCTCATCTGAGCAAGCCATTAACATGATGCTCATAAGAAACAATACAAGCATAAGCAGGGGCGTTTTACCAATATGCTTCATCTAAACCCCTCCTTTTATTCGACAACAACTAGTTTTGCTGTCATATCACCATGTCCTGTACCGCAAAATACACTACATGACATGTTATACTCACCAGCTTTTTCAGGCGTAAATTTTGTAGACCCATCCTTATCTAATTTAACATCTAAGCCATCTACAGAAACACCATGCACACCTTCTTCAGATTTTAACGAAAGCGTTACTTCCTCACCTGCTTTTACATAAAAAGTTTGCTCACCGTTTGGACCATGGAACTCAAAATTTTTCCCAATGATCTCTACGTTTTGGTTTGTTTCCACAGTAGCTAAATCTACTTCCTCTTCCTCTGTAGCTGGCTCCTCCTGTGGTGCTGCTGATACATCTTCAGACACAATCGTTAATAGCGACGGTGCAACATTAAATGGCTTAAATTCACCCTTCTGGTCTTTATACTCCGCTGTTACTGTGTAATTAATCGTACCTGTTGGTGTATCAGCTGTGACAGGATATGCGACTACCCAGAAGTTATCATCACCATGCTCACCGTATGTCATATCAAGTGTTTCACCTGTAGAAAGATGCACCTGTACCTTGGCATCCTTGACTTGTTCATTTGTGATGCCATCCACAACATTGTTACGGAAAATAATTTTATCTCCTGGTGAGAATCGACTCGCTAATACGCACCCACCTTGTTCGGATACAATATCTCCAGAAATGACAAGTGACCCTGTATCATTCTTTTCCGCTGTTTCTTTTTCCTTATCATCTCCGTTATTACTACAAGCAGCTAGCACTACAAGCAGCATCAACATAGATGCAAATACTATTAATGTTTTTTTCATAAACAAACACCCCCTACGTCATTTTGTGACACTATCATATAAGCATATATACCTACTATTATGTTGTAGAAAAAATTATTGAATGCGCTTACAAAAATGTATAGCAATATCAAAAAAATGCCTCTAAGATAGCCTCATCTTTATTGTAATCCTTCATAATTCTACTAATCAATAAAAATTGTTAAAAAATTTAGAAATTTCATTCTTTAGTCTGATATAGTATTCAATTAAATTATTTTCACTATAATTACGCTGTTATAGTGAATAAGTAATAGAGCAACAATATATTCATTCCTAACTTCCCATGATACAATCTTTATACCTGTTATGCTTTAAAGGAGCGATGAACATTTGAAATTATTTTTCACTGTTGGTCTTGGCGGATTTTTCGGCGCTATTTGCCGATATAGCCTTAGTCTTGCCATTCCAAATTTAGGCGGGTTTCCATTTGCAACACTTTGTATAAATTTACTAGGCTGTTTATGTCTAGCATGGCTTTTTACAGCATTTACAAAACGAACACCTATTGTCATAGGAATCGGCACAGGCTTTTTAGGGGCTTTTACAACGTTTTCAACATTTTCATTAGAAACGCTGTTACTGCTACAGCATCATGAGTGGCTACAAGCAATTCTATATATTACGAGCAGTGTTGTTGGTGGTCTAATTTGTGCATGGTTAGGCATGCACTTAGCAAGGAGGCTTACAGCATGATGCTTATTGGCCTTGGCGGATTTTTCGGCGCTATTACAAGATTTTATCTCGGCAAATACCTTGCACACCCATACCCTTGGGCAACTTTTTTCATTAATAGCACAGGGTCTTTTGCGCTTGGCTTGCTGTTTGCTCTCCAGCCTAGTGATATGATTTGGCAGTTGATTGGCATTGGCTTTTTAGGGGCATATACAACCTTTTCAACATTTAGCTTTGAATGCTTACAGTTGATGGAGCAAAAAAAGGAGAAGCAAGCTATGATGTATATTTGTACAACCGTTATCGTTGGTATCATTTGTGCCACACTTGGATTTCTAGTTGGATAAGAAGGAGGGGATATTTGAACAATGCCAACACCAGAGCAGCTACAAATACTCGAAGCAGAGATTACACACACATTATCTATATTAATTGATCTAGCATTCGACGAAAATTATTCAGAGATGCATCAGCATTTTGCCCCATTACTGGCAAAGATGCAGACAGCACAGCTCATTGATTACAAACTCGATGTACTAGTAGACCCTCAAGTATTCGCCACTGAAACACGTATACTGCTGTTAAGCTTAAGAGAGGCGAAAACAAGAACGCAAAAAAGGCACAAATTGCTGACACATCGTATCCTTTTAAAAATATGGCTACGGAAAAATGAACGTTATCTTCAAGAGGTTTTACCACAAATGTTTTAAGCGCCTTTTCATTTTTTAAAGGCGCTCTTGTAATTGTTGCAATATTCCCTTTATTTTTCCTGCGATGATTAAATCAAACTTAGTGGTATGCTGAGCAACGTCTAAATTAATATAGGCTGTTTTTCCTCTTGTCATCATTGGTAGCTGATTGACAGGATACACTTCAAGACTTGTGCCAATTACCAGTACAAGTTCAGCAGCTTTGATTGCCTCGATCGCTTGATGCCAGCTTGCTTGCGGTAAGCTTTCACCAAATAGCACAACATTTGGACGTAGCTGACCGCCACAATATGTACAGCCTGCCTTATTGCAAAACTGCTCGATTGAAGCGGCTTGCTGACAATGATGACAACGAATTGTGCGTATTGAGCCATGCAGCTCCTCCACTCGCTGACTGCCTGCTAATTGATGAAAACCATCTACATTTTGCGTAGCAATGAAGGAAATCATGCCTCTTTTTTCCCAATCTGCTAAAATATAATGCCCTTCATGTGGTATCGCCTTGGCTAAATTCTCAATACGCATTTTATAAAATTCATGAAATAATGAATAGTGCTCTGTCAATGCTTCTGTTGTCGCAACTGTGCGAGGATCAATATTGTTCCACCAGCCCGATGCAGAGCGAAAATCAGGAATACCGCTTTCCGTTGACATGCCAGCACCTGTTAAAATGACCGTATTTGTTGAAGCCTGCAACCATTCACATAATCGTTCGATTGCCATTGTCATTCCTCCATTTCATCATAACTATTTCGACAAGAAAGTTTGTTTTCCTGTCAATTTATTTAGATTGCTTTATAGGAAATGTAAACCTCCATTGACGATTGACAGCTATCATTCGAATCAAGACAATCAACACAACAATAATGGATAATTCAAGCGGACTACTCCACCCTGCCCAAATACAAAAAGCACATAAAAAGGTCAGCACTGCATGGATTTCCTCCCTTAATGCAAGTGGTGTACGACCCGCTAATAAATCACGAATCATCCCACCACCAACTCCTGTAAACATAGAGGCAATTATAATAATGCCTAGGTCATGATTCAAGCTTTTTGCTAGCAAGCCTCCTTGTATAGCAAATGAAGCAAGACCAATCGAATCAAAAAAATAGCCCCAGCGATTCCAGTGATGTATCCAATTTCGTCTTATCAATAAAAGAATAGTTAGTGTTATTAATACAACTAATAAAGATTGACGCTCCCATATAGCTGAAATCGGTATGTCAAGTACAACATTACGAATAATAGACCCACCATAGGATGTTGTAAGACCAAGCACAAATAGCCCAATAAAAGAATAGTTAGCCTGCAATGCAACAAATGCTCCACTAATTGCGTACGCAATAATCCCAATACTATGTAATACAGTCCACGTCATCTCATTCACCTCCTTTTTATAGCCACAGCAAAAAGCCCACCATAAAATAGTTGCGCATTTTTTACGCAAGCTATTTTATGGTGGGCTAATACATAAGCAATTGTCCCTACTTATTTATCCATCTCACCATTGATTCATTGAAAATTTCATTGAAGTTAAGCAATCCGAATATTACCTAACGACCATAAAATTCCTAGTCAAATTGTAATTGATTTTGTTTTTAAACTCAATATAAATTTTATTATAGCGTTTCATAAATAACCTGTCCCATTTGAGTGATATCATAATCGCCCAATGCAGCCACCTCTGCTTGGAAATCTGCTGCTGTTAAAATTTCCTTGATCATGCGAATCAATAATTCATTTTCAGCCGTTTTAAAAAGCACAATATCATAGCGCTCCTGGATAATAGGAATAAAATCAACATTCATTAGCTTGGCTATTTTTTCAATGCCTATGCCAATATCCGCATGACCATTTGCTACAGTAGAGGCTACATCTATATGGCTCATGCCTTCATTGTCATAGCCTTTAATGGTCGATGGTGCTATCTGCTGGATGCGCAGTTGTTCGTCTAATAATGTCCGTGTACCTGAGCCTTTTTCACGATTTATTAGCCGAAATGACTTCGTTTTAAAATCTTCAAAGGAATGGATATGCAATGGGTTGCCTTTTTGCACATAAAAACCTGCTTTACGTGTGATCACATTTATCACGATAAAGGCATGGCTAACAAAAATTTTTTTTAGATAAGGTATATTGTAATCATTTGAGTCACCATCATACATATGTAAGCTCGCAATATCACAGTCACCATTGTACATCGCCATCACACCATTTAAGCTACCTTCATGTGAACGCAGCACCTTCATCGATTGCCGCTTTTCAATATATTTGGCTAATAAATCTAACACGAAGTCCTGTCCACTAATAATAATTTTTTGCTTATTTTGAGAAGGGCTGGCTACTGCTGGCGGTGTAGTGCCTGTTTTGCGCTTTTGGATATAGCTTTGCAAATCTGCACGATCTACTCGCATTTGGCGACCAACACGAAAAACAGGCAAATCCCCCTTTTTCACCAAATCATAAATCGTTAATTTTGACACCTTTAATAATTGTGCAACCTCTTCAATTGTATAGGATTGTTCTTGTGTCATTCAAAAATTCTCCTTCTATAGACTTCTACTATCTATCGTAACGTATTTATCATGCTATGAACATCTGGAAATTTTATATTTCATTTTTATTTATAACTGATTATAATTAGTTATGTCTTGTTATAGCGAGTTATAAAAGGAGCTTTATTGACATGAAAAATTTTTATCATTTCTTTACAACATTATTACTGCTTACGTGTATTGTAGCCGGTTGTAGTCATCAAGAGCAAGATACGCAAGCAGAGAACTCTATTGAATTAACAGTTTCTGCAGCCGCTAGCTTACAGGATGCTTTAGAAGAGCTACAAACAACATATGAAAAAGAGCATAATGCCATTAAAATTCTCTATAATTTTGGCGGTTCAGGTGCATTGCAGCAGCAGATTTTACAGGGAGCTCCTGCTGATTTATTTTTTTCAGCAGCAGAGGATAAATTTGATGCACTTGTCGACAAGGACATAGCTGCTGGTACAGACCTTTTAGCAAATGAACTAGTTTTAGTTGTTCCCAAAAATAGCGACAAGCAAATTCAGTCGTTTGACGATATAACAAAGGCAGGTAAAATTGCACTCGGCACACCTGAAACCGTTCCTGCCGGGCAATATGGGATGGAAACATTAAAAAATATGAACCTTTGGGAAGAAGTGGAGCCTAAAGTTGTTTATACAAAGGATGTACGCCAAGTGCTAACGTACACAGAAACAGAAAATGTGGATGCTGGCATTGTGTACAAAACAGATGCCCTTGTATCTGATAAAGTAGAAATTGTAGCAACTGCCAGTGCTACGATGCATACACCGATTGTTTATCCTGTAGGGATTATCAAGGGGAGCCCACATGCACAGCAGGCGGAGGAATTTTATCAATTTTTACAAAGTAACGAAGCGATGGCTGTCTTTCAAAAGTATGGCTTTAAAGGAGCGTCTGAATAAATGCAGACTGATTTCTGGGCTCCCGTGAAGCTATCGATTGAGATTGCCTTTGTCGCAGGTATGATTGCGATCATCGCAGGGATTTTGCTTGGCAAATGGATGGCTACTCGCCATTTTAAAGGAAGGCTACTACTTGAAACGATATTGCTACTGCCATTAGTATTGCCCCCTACAGTTGTAGGCTTTTTGCTGATTATGATATTTGGCAAAAATAGTATCTTCGGTCATCTGATTATCTGGCTTTTTCAGCAGCCTGTGATGTTTACATGGTGGGCTGCTGTTATTGCCTCCACCATTGTCGCCTTTCCATTAATGTATCAATCGGCTAAAACCGGCTTTGCCTCTGTCGATCAAGATATTGAAAATGCAGCACGTATAGATGGTGCTAATGAATGGCAGGTTTTTCTCTATATATCCGTGCCGCTTGCATTGAAGGCACTTATTTCAGGAGGCATCTTAAGCTTTACACGAGCTTTAGGCGAGTTTGGAGCAACATTAATGTTTGCTGGCAATATTCCCGGCAAAACACAAACAACGCCCCTTGCGATTTATATGGCGATTGATGCAGGCAATATGTCGCTTGCTTGGGCGTGGGTGCTATGCATGATCGGTATTTCATTTTTAATGCTCCTTAGCATTCATCTTCTAAAAATTTAAAAAGGTAGTTGGCATGTGGGCAGCCAGCTACCTTTTCTCTGCTCCGCGAGTATTGACGCCAAATTCGCGGGTATTCTCTTCATCTTATTATATTATCCTCCGCTAATGGGTGGGATAAAGGCTACTGTATCGCCTGCTTGAATACGTGTTGTATCTGTTGCAAATTCTTCATTAATGGCTGTCATCATCTGCTGTAGTGAAAGCTCAGAATAGTGCTTTTCCATCCATTCCTTTAACTGTGCAACCGTTATATCTGACAGCGCTACTGTTAATTTCGACTCGCCAACCGCTTCCTGTAAATGTGCAAATAATAGTATATGAATCATGCTAATCCTCCTTGTCAATAGATGGCTGCCCCTGAGGATAGGGGATATTTTCTAATTGATCGCCAATCCATTCACTACCATCCTCCCAAAATTCCTTTTTCCAAATCGGTACAATTTGCTTAATACGATCAATGACATATTCATTTGCCTGATAAGCCATTTTACGATGGGGAGATGACACAGCAATAACGACCGCAATATCAGAAATTGCTAAATGTCCAACGCGGTGCGTAATCGCCACCTTTGCTTCTGGCCAGCGCTCATGCACTTCTTTTGCAATCTGTTCAAACATTTTCACTGCCATGGCTGGATAGGCTTGATACTCTAAATGCAATGTTTTTTTGCCATTTGTCAGCTCTCTTACTGTGCCAATAAATAGCGTAATCGCCCCTGCATTGCGGCTAACCACCTTTTGGCGTACTGCCTCCACATCAATTGGTTTTTCTGTTATATCAAACAATCATTTTCCCCTCATTTCTGTCCATAAAAATTCCATATACTGTGCTTGGTCATCTATCGCAAAAGCTGGAATCGCTAGTGACGTATCCAATGTACAACCCTGCCAATAGAGCACACAGAGAATATTTGACACTTGTTGCAATAAGGCTTGATCCTCTGTTGTACGTAAGAGTACAACCTTTGGATACTGTTCATTTTTATAGCCCTCAACCAATATCAAATCCATTGGCAAGTCGGCATAAATCGCTACTATATCCGCAAGCTGCCAGCTATTTTGATGAATGCTTAATCGCAATGTTCCGCCGCCCTCTACTGCTGTGACGCTTGCCCCTGCCTGCTCATGGCGAAGGCTATCTTTCGTTGCTTCAATCGTGGGAATACCACCATGTCCATGATGCTTAATCGTTCCTACACGTAGCCCCTTCACTGTCACATGTGCAATTAATTGCTCCATCAATGTCGTTTTCCCGCTATTTTGATAGCCTACGATTTGGAGGATTTTTTGAGATTGTCCCATGGCCATTCACTTCCCTGTAAATCTTCTAGCAATAAAACAGCCACCTGCATGCCCTTTTCATAGCCACGTGAGCCGCCCGGTAACATAATAAAGGCATTGGCTGCTGCTAGAGAAGACACAGCGCTTGATTTATCAAAGCCAGATGGCACGGCAATAAGCTGCCCCTTCTCGTAGAAGGCACTTGCTCGCACAAAGCGTGTAAATGGATTAGGCTTAGTAAAATCTGCCCCTAGTATTGCTTGTTCTCTACGTAAATGTGGCTGTGGATTACCAAAGGCACTACGAATAATCGGACGTACAAAAAGCTCAAAGCCAACATAACACGCTGATGGATTGCCAGAAAGCCCAAATAATAATTGTCCATTGCGAGCAGCTACCGTTGTGACACTGCCTGGACGCATGGCTACTTTATTAAACAAGACATCCGCTTGAATGGCTTGATAGATGGCAGGCAAATAATCATAATCACCTACCGATACCCCACCTGTTGTTAGTAAAATATCCACTTCCTGCAATGCTTTGCTAACGATTTCAATGCATAAATCAAGGTCATCACTAAGCTTGCCAAAGTATTGCACATCCGCTCCTGCCCGCTCAATTTGGGCCATCACCATATAGGCATTACTATTACGAATTTTACCTGGTTGCAACGCTTCCTCTGGCTCTAGTAACTCACTGCCTGTGGCAATAACACCGACTATTACTTTACGGAACACAGGCACTTGCTGGTAGCCAAATGTGGCAAGTAACGCCATGACACCTGGATTGATGTATTGCCCTGCTGTTATAAGCGTTGTGCCTTGCCTTACATCTTCGCCCTTATAGGAAATATTCGTTCCTGCTGCAAAGGAACGTTTAATGGACATATAGGTTTGATGATTTTCCTCAAATGTTTGGGTTAATTCCAGCATGACAACGGCATCACAGCCCTTTGGAATAGGCGCACCTGTCATAATCCGTACCGCTTGTCGGTAGCCAACAACCTCCTCATGCACAAAGCCAGCCCCAATTTCCCCTACAACCTGAAAACGAATAGGATGCTCGGATGAAGCCTCTTGACTATCCATGGAGCGGATTGCATAGCCATCATAGGGTGAACGGTCAAAGGCTGGTACATCATGATCTGCTACCATATCCTCTGCAATAAAACGTCCATATGCCTGTGTTAGTGGCACAAGCTCTTTTTTGGCTGGAAAGGCATAATCCATCACACGTTGCACAGCCTCATCTACAGCAATCGGTTTTCTTTTTTCTACCATTTCATCCACTCCCTTAGCCTAATAAACGATAGTAAATGCTTTTCGCTTGTTGAATATCTTGAATACCATGAATCACAACTCGTCCATCCTGGAAAATCACGATGCGATAATCCGCTGTCTGACAAGCGAGTAAATATGGATTAAGCTGAATCTCCCCATATGGACGAAGCTGGGTCGCAAGCTGCTCTAGCTGATAATACATCGGTGTCGCTGGTCGAATTTGCACTGCATCACGACCGCATAATACCTCTAGCTTTGTTTGATGTTCATACGATAAATAGGGGTATGTAGGATGCTGACCACAGGATGGGCAATCATCCTGCTGTATGGTATCTACATTGATTTCATAATGCTGATTTTGCCATACATCAAATGTTAAATAGCTTTTGCGTAAGGCTTTTTGATTCCCTACTAAGAGCTTGAACACTTCTGCCACTTGATAGGCAGCTACAATTTGCACGGCTGGGCTAATAATGCCTACCGTATCACAGGTCATGCCAGTACGAGGCATCACCTTTAGCAGGCAATGTAAGCATGGTGTTTGCCCAGGCACAATTGTGTACGTTGCGCCATAGCTGCTAACACAGGAGCCATACACCCATGGAATGGTATGCTTTTGGGCAAGGTCATTCATGAGAAAGCGCACATCAAAATTATCAGTGGCGTCGACCATGACATCGACATCTGTCAACAGTGACTCTAATGACACTACACTGGCATCTATAATAGCGACATGAATATCAACCTCTGTGTTAATTTCTTGGAGTCTTTTTTTAGCTGCGATCACCTTTGGCAGCTTGTCTTGTGCATCTTGCTCTGTATATAATTGCTGCCGTTGTAAATTGCTCCATTCTACATAGTCACGATCAATAATGGTGAGCTTGCCAATGCCTGCTCGTACTAGCGCCTCTGCACTGGCACTGCCTAATGCACCAACACCAATTATTAGCACATGTTTTTGCCGAAGTATTTGTTGCCCATTCTCACCAATTGGGCGAAATAATTGTTGTCTTGAATATCTATCATCCATAAGCATTTGCCTTTCTTTACTAAATTTTCGTTTGACCTTTTGATTTATAGCATTATAATTAAAAGCAATGTTTTTGCAGCATGACACGATTTAAAGGAGGTCTTTACGATGCACCCTACACATCAGCTACCCATTCAAGCTGCCATTTTAACTGTAAGTGATACCCGTACAATGGCAGAGGATCGTAGTGGACAGCGTATTCACGCGTTACTGCAAGAGGCTTCATTTGACATTATAGACTATCAACTAACAAAGGATGAACCTGAGAGCATCCTGCACTATATCCATCAGTGGTGTGACCAGCCTAGCATTAATACCATTATCGTGACAGGCGGCACAGGGTTTACACCAAGAGATCAAACCTATGACACCATTGCCCCACTATTTCATAAAGAGATGACAGGGTTTGGCGAATTATTTCGCTTACTAAGCTATGAGGAGATTGGGCCGAAAGCGATGTTTAGCCGTGCCACAGCAGGAAGCTGTCAGCAAACTGCTATTTATCTTTTACCGGGCTCCACCAATGCCGTCACACTTGCGATGACTAAGCTAATTATTCCTACTGTGCAACATTTTGTTAGTGAGTTGCATCGCCGATGAATATTGCAGGTGTTTTATTAGCAGGCGGTCAATCCTCTCGCTATGGGCAGCCTAAAATGTTTGCAGCATTTGCTGGGCGGCCGTTATATAAATATAGTCTTACAGCATTACAGCAACAGCCATTAGACCCCATTATTATTGCGACGAATGCCCATCTTCAGCCATATTTTGCAGAGGAAAACGTCCACTGGCTCATGGATAAGCAGCCACACCAAGGGCCTCTTTTTGCCTTGCATACCATTCTAACAGCCTATCCTGAAGTGGAGTGGTTTTTTGTTGTTGCCTGTGATATGCCTTGCATGAATGCACGATTTGTTCAACAAATGCTTGGTTATATTGATGAGCAGTATGATGCGATTGTGCCTCAGCAAGGGGAACGCTACCAGCCACTAGCAGCACTATATCGTCGCACTGCACTAGCCAAAATAATGCCATTAATCCAGCAAAAGAAACGCAATATGAGGGCATTATTAGAGCAGCTTCGCGTATGCTATGTGCCGTTTGCAGAGCATGAGTCAACATTTATTAATATCAATGCGCAGCAAGATTGGGCGCAAATTATCAATAAGGAGAGCAACCATGACTAAGTTTTCACACTGGAACGAAGAAGGTCGCCCTAAAATGGTCGATATTTCAGCAAAAGAAATTACAACACGTACAGCTATTGCACGCAGTACCATTACACTATCAGATGAGGTCTATCAAGCCATCCAACAAGGTGGCATCAAAAAAGGTGACCCTACACATGTAGCACAGATTGCTGGGATTATGGGCGCTAAAAAAACAGCCGATATTATTCCAATGTGCCATCCTATTATGCTACAAGGCACAGACCTGCAATTTACCTATACAAAGGTGGAAAATGGCTATGAGCTGCATATTGAAGCAACCGTGAAATGTAGCGGAAAAACAGGTGTTGAAATGGAGGCACTAACGGCTGTATCCATTGCCGCACTAACCTTTTACGATATGTGCAAGGCCGTTGATAAAACAATGGTGATTAAAGATACCTATCTAGTGGAAAAAACAGGTGGCAAAAGCGGCACATTTCTGCATAAATAATGTGAACCTTCAAGCAGTGAGGATTTTGTATATCTCCACTGCTTGTTCATATGTGCTGATTTTTTCTCTGCTTGCACGCCTTACCCTCCAATATGCGACATTTCAATTTTTGCCTTTTGCCTGTTGGCTCTTGTTTGCTCATTGCGTTCATCTGAATAGCGGTCTGTGCGATTGCTCCATGTATCTGTAATGCATTGGCGAATCATTGCATCATCGTGTCCCGCTCTTAACAGTGCTCGTAAATCCGTGCCTGCTGTTGCAAATAGGCATGTATACAATGCTCCCTCTGCTGACAACCGTGCACGGGAGCATGTGGAGCAAAAAGAATCTGTAACAGAGGAAATCACACCAATTTCACCTTGTCCGTCTTGATATTGATAACGTGTTGCCACTTCTCCTTTGTAATTTGGAGCAATGGCTTGTAATGGTAAAAATCGCTGCACTTGCTCAAGAATTTCCTTTTTAGAAACAACATCATCAAGTCGCCAGCCATTTGAATTCCCAACATCCATATATTCAATAAAGCGTAAAATATGCTGCTTTTCTTTAAAAAATTGTGCCATTGCTACAATATCCTGATCATTTTGCTCTTTTTGAACAACCATATTAATCTTTACTTGTAAGCCCGCTTGTGCTGCCTTTTCAATGCCCTCTAATACGGTGTTAACTTTACCACGTTGACCATTCATCTCGAAAAAGCGCTCGTTATCAAGCGAATCTAAGCTAACAGAAACGCGGGATAAGCCTGCCTTTGCCAATGGCTCTGCATATTTTTTTAATAAAGTGCCATTTGTTGTAAGCGCAATATCCTCCACGCCCTCAATCTGATGAATACGTTCAATTAATGTAGGCAAATCACGGCGTAATAACGGCTCACCACCTGTAATACGTACCTTTTTCACACCTAATGATACAAAAATAGTGACTAAGCGTTCAATCTCATCAAAGCTTAATATTTTATCAGACGGTAAAAATGCGTAATCTGGACCAAATACTTCTGCAGGCATGCAATAACGACAGCGAAAATTGCAACGATCTGTCACAGATATTCTTAAATCTCTTAACGGTCGTTGGTATCGGTCTTGTAAGTCCGTCATGTAATCTCCTTCTTTCAATGGCTCATTTATTGGGTAATAAAATGCGTTGTTCATGTGTATAAATATTCAATGTGTTGTGACGAATAAAGCCTACCGTTGTAATCCCTAGCTGCTCTGCCAATTGTAAGGCTAATGCTGTTGGTGCTGATTTTGATAGCACAATTTCACAGCCAATTTTGGATACTTTCAGTAAAATCTCTGACGATATTCGCCCACTAAAAACAATAATTTTATCTTGGATGCTAATATTATGACGCAGACAATAACCATATATTTTATCTAAAGCATTATGACGGCCAATATCCATACGGCTTAACACAATGCCATTAACATCACATAATGCTGCATTATGCACACCACCCGTTTGTTTGAAAATATTGGCACCATCCTGCATCGCCTTCATTAAGCGAAAGCAATCATCAGGCGTAATTTGCACATGAATATCGTCCATTTTTTTCGCGACTAATGCATCATTTGTAAATACAAAGCCCTGTCGACTCATGCCACAGCAAGATGTAATATAGCGTTTATTTTGTGTTTGCTGATAGTAAGGATTGACATGCTTTGTGCGAATATGCACAAAGCCCTCTTGTTCTTGATGCCAAATTTCCTCAATATCCTCATAGCTACGAATCACACGCTCAGAGGCTAGATAGCCGATGACCATATCCTCCACATATTCAGGCGTGCAAACCATTGTGACAAATTCCTGCTGGTTAATTTTCACCGTTACAGCGTATTCTGACACAATAAGATCATCGATTATGTTTACTTGCTGATTGTCCACACGTAAAATTTTTCTTGTGATGGCTCGCTCCATATGGCATCCTCCTTACTCACTAATGTTCTTGTCAAAAACAAAGACAGAGATAGCAAAATCCTCTTCAATTTTAATATCTGAAAAGAGGTGGAGTAATTTACTACCCATTAATTCCTCCATCCCTTCAGGCGGTGATTGTGTATATAAATCCTGAATCATACTTGTACGAGCAGTACGCACCATTTGTAGCCCTTCAGGTGTACTTGCAATAAATTTTTCTGTTGGTGTGAGATTCCCATATAAAGTGGACACAGCCATATTGTCCACAAAAACGGTATGAATGCGCTCTGGCCCCTTACCAAATATTTCTTTACGTAACTTTCGAATGATATCGTTAAATTCATGTACCTTTTTAGACATGGCAATGCTTCCTCCATCGTTCTAAGACTTTTGGATGCCGTTTCTATCAGGGTCACCCTTACAGTTTGTTAATGATATAGTAACTTGCCAAAAAATAAAAGGGAAAATATTTTTAGGTCATCCATATTGTTCATTTAACGAAAAAGGACTATAATGGTGAGGAACAGTCATGGAATTGAGCTATTTGAATGGTTGAATTCTATTGTTACACAACGTAAAAAAGTAGATTGAATTTTTAGCAAGACCTGTTAAGAATTTTATCCACCATGAAGCATAAACATGTCCAAGACGTGTTTTTTCATGGTGGATTTTTTTATGCAGACATTGAACAACTTGCTACAATCTAGCAATTTAGGTGTAGCTTCAAGATTATTGGGGAATTACAATAATAACAAGACAACCATTTTATACAATTATTCACTCGATATGTTATTCCCTTTTTCTTTGAAGCTATAACATATTGTTCTAGTCGTCTTACTATGCAAAGGAGGAAGTACCTTGACTCAAATTACTATTAATGGCGTACCGTATGATGCAAAAGAAGGCGCTACAATCCTTGATACCATTAATCAGCATGACATTGCCCATCCTCAAATTTGTCATGTTCCAGCGGTTGATCCTATCGAAACGTGTGATACATGTATTGTGGAGGTAGAGGGCAAGCTAGTGCGCTCCTGCTCAACGAAAATCGTTGACGGCATGGACGTATTACTCAATTCAGAAAAGGCAAAGGCTGCACAAACAGAAGCGATGGATCGCTTACTTGAAAATCACCTGCTCTACTGCACGGTTTGTGATAATAATAATGGCAATTGTACATTACACAACACAGCCGAATTAATGGAAATCGAGCATCAAAAATATCCATACAAGCCAAAAGTTGAGCCGAATGAGGTGGATATGTCACATCCATTTTATCGCTATGACCCTAATCAATGTATTGCCTGTGGGCAATGTGTAGAGGTTTGCCAAAATTTACAGGTAAATGAAACACTGTCTTTAGATTGGGAGGCAGAAAGACCTCGCGTTATTTGGGACACTGGCGTTGCCATTAATGATTCGTCCTGTGTAAGCTGTGGGCAATGCGTAACGGTTTGTCCATGCAATGCCTTAATGGAAAAATCCATGCTTGGAGAGGCTGGCTTTATGACTGGGCTTAAGCAGGATATGCTAGACCCAATGATTCATTTGATTAAAGAAGTTGAGCCAGGCTATAGCGGTATTTTTGCAGTATCTGAAATCGAAGCGGCAATGCGCAGCAAACGTACACGCAAAACGAAAACAGTCTGTACGTTTTGTGGTGTCGGCTGTTCATTTGAAGTATGGACAAAGGATCGCAAAATTTTAAAAGTACAGCCTTCTGAGGGGCCGGTAAACGCGATTTCTACTTGTGTCAAAGGAAAATTTGGCTGGGACTTTGTCAACTCAGAGGAGCGTATTACAAAACCATTAATTCGTAAAAATAATGAGTTTGTAGAGGCTTCATGGGAGGAGGCACTCGATTTAATTGCGACAAAGCTTGGTGGTATTCAGCAGCAATACGGTCCTGGCTCTGTCGGCTTTATCTCTTCCTCCAAAATTACGAATGAGGAAAATTACTTAATTCAAAAAATGGCACGTCAATTATTTGGCACAAATGATGTCGATAATTGCTCTCGTTATTGCCAGTCACCAGCTACAGACGGGCTACTGCGTACAGTTGGTATGGGTGGTGACGCTGGAACCATTAAAGATATTGCTAAGGCTGGGCTTGTGATTATTGTTGGGGCAAATCCTGCGGAAGGTCATCCTGTTTTAGCAACGCGTGTCAAACGTGCCCATAAGCTTCATGGTCAAAAATTAATTGTTGCGGATATTCGTAAGCATGAAATGGCGGAGCGTTCAGATATTTTCATGCGTCCAAAGCAAGGAACTGACCAAGTTTGGCTAATGGCTGTTACTAAATATATAATTGACCAAGGCTGGCATGACGAAGCCTTTATTCAGGAAAATGTAAATTTCTATGATGAATTTAAACAGGTGCTTGAAAAATATACATTAGCATATGCTGAGCAGCAAACAGGCATTGCCCAAGAAACATTGATTCAAGTAGCGGAAATGATTCGTGATGCAGATGGTACATGTGTGCTATGGGGCATGGGTGTCACTCAAAATACAGGTGGCTCATATACATCTGCTGCCATTTCAAACCTGCTGCTCACAACAGGCAACTATCGTCGTCCTGGTGCAGGGGCCTATCCGCTACGCGGTCATAATAATGTCCAAGGTGCATGTGATATGGGTACATTACCAAATCTATTGCCAGGCTATCAACAAGTGACAGATGATGCAGCACGTGCTAAATTTGAAAAAGCCTATGGTGCTAAAATCCCAGCACAGCCAGGTCGTAAAAACGGGCAAATGCTTGATGCAATTATGGAAGGTAAAATGAAGGCAATGTATTTAGTGGGTGAAGATATGGCGCTTGTTGACTGTAATGCCAATCATATAGATGAAGTGCTATCACAGCTAGACTTTTTTGTTGTACAAGATTGCTTCCTATCACGTACAGCACAATATGCAGATGTTATTTTACCTGCTGCGCCATCGCTTGAAAAAGAAGGAACATTTACCAATACAGAACGCCGTGTGCAACGCCTTTATCAAGTTTTACCGACACTTGGTGAATCAAAGGCTGACTGGGAAATCCTTCAGGCAGTGGCACGCCGCTTAGGGGCAGATTGGAATTATAGCCATCCAAGTGAGATTTTTGATGAAATGGCTAGCCTTTCCCCGCTGTTCTCACAAGCAAGCTATGATGTTTTAGAGGGCTGGGGCAGCTTCTGTTGGGGCAGTCATGATGGCACAGATACACCTTTATTATATAAAGACGGCTTTAACTTCCCTGATAAAAAAGCACGCTTTGCTTTAAATGATTGGGTGCAACCTGTTGATTATGAAGCACAGTATGATTGCCACATTAATAATGGTCGTATGCTTGAGCATTTCCATGAAGGCAATCTAACGAATAAATCAACAGGAATTCAAGCAAAAGTACCTGAAATTTTCGTTGAAGTATCACCTGAATTGGCAAAAGAGCGCGGCATCGAGGACGGAGCCCTATTACGCCTAGTATCTCCATATGGCGCATTAAAACTGAATGCTCTTGTGACTGACCGTGTACAAGGAAATGAGCTATTCTTACCTATGAACTCTGTAAACAAGGAGTCAGCGATTAACTTTTTAACAGGTCCAGCAGCAGATATTAATACAGATACACCTGCCTATAAGCAAACAAAAGTACGTGTAGAGGTGTTAAAGCCAAAAGGAAAAACACCACTGCCTCGCACAAATCCGCGCTATAAAAAGCGTCATCCACAAAATGGTGTGGAGGTACAACGAAAATGGAATCGTCCTGGCTACGTTCACTTAACAACCATTCATGAAAGAGAGTGAGAGCATGGCTACACCCATTACAAAAATAAAAAAACAGCAATTAACAGAAGAGCAACTAAAAGAACAAAAATTAGCCAATCTACAGCAACTACTGGCAGAAAATGAAGATGCCGTTAATCAGGTTTTTAGTATTATGACAGAGTTAAATGATATTGGTGCATTAGAGGCAGCGATGAAGCTACTAGAAGCAAAAGAGGAAGTTGCCCATATTGCCCTTGAGCAACTAACGCGCAAGCCCGTGACCAATATGATTAATAATTTAATGGGCGTCGCTGGTGCATTAACTGAGCTAAATCCCGAAACAACCGCAAAGCTTGTTGAAGGGTTAAATGCTGGTGTAGATGAAGCCAATAAAGCTCTTAACAGCGATGACAAAGTGAGCGCCTTTAAGCTGATGAAAATGCTCAATGATCCAGACGTCAATCGTGCCCTTAATTTTGGTGTACACTTCTTAAAGGGACTTGGCAGAGGCTTAAAAGAATAAATGATAACATCCGCGAGTATGCTGATACATACTACGCGGATTTTTCTTACTGATAGCCTGCTTTCTTCAATACTTGCATAAAATAAAAACGGTAGGTATTTTGAACAAATATTTCTAATGGTAGCCCAACATGCAGTTGGTATTTTGTAAAAATAAAATAAAATCGCTTATCCCATTTTAAACGTAATAATGCACCAGCCTCATCACCATATTTGTCTGTAAATTCCTCGATTAAAGGCTCAATCATCTGATAGCAATACGCTTTTAAATTTGCCAGTGCTTCGATATCTTTATCTCTTTGAAAGCGTGTAATCCAGTCTACTAATTGTTCATCGATAATGAGTCACCCCTTTCT
Source organism: Lysinibacillus sp. FSL K6-0232 (assembly GCF_038008325.1). Lineage (NCBI taxonomy): Bacteria > Bacillati > Bacillota > Bacilli > Caryophanales > Bacillaceae > Lysinibacillus > Lysinibacillus sp. FSL K6-0232. Next base: position 2,238,184 of record NZ_JBBOYW010000001.1, read on the forward strand.
GTCACGAAATAGGTCGATTCCAGCGTAAATGATAGGTTGCACGAATGTTTCTTGTATCTTTATCGACGATCAGCAGGTGATCTCCTGTTTGTACAATATAAGCATCATCTACTATACGAACACTAGGCTGCTTCTGATATGAATCCACCATACCTATATTGATGTCCCAAGCAATTTGATGCTTGTTCAAATCATATAGCACTAGCATATGATCTGCGCTTTCACGCTTTGTTTGTTGATAGGAAACAAGCGCTGTTTGTGCTTCTATATCAACATCAATTACTTTTGGGTTTAAATTTTGATAGGCTTGTATAGCAGGCTCCTCTAATAGCATACTACTAAACTTGCGAATTTCTTCATCGTCCGTTAAAGGCTGCTGATGGTTAGCAAAATAGTCAGGTATAGTTGCTTCAATAGAGAAACGTGTTGTCAAATATTGCTCTGCCTGTGGGTCTTCGTTTAAATTTTTACCATCATAGCGATAAAACTTACCATCAACACCCTCCACATATAAGTTATTTTGCACAGCAAGCAACTCATGTGCACCATTGCTTAAAATATCAATAAGTGGTTTATGCTGTTGTCGAAATTCCTTTTCAGATAGTAGCTCTTTTCCTGTTTCAATATCTAAGAGCGATAATTGTCCAAATTCACCATCACGATGATGAACAAGCAAGCCATCCATAAAGTTGCCAACAAGCTTTTCCTTATATGAAGCTGACTTTGTCCACTGCTTTTCGCCTGTTTGCACATCAACTCCAACAATTAAGTAATGCGAAATCATTTGTGTCATGCCACGCACAGTTCCATTATTTTCAAGCCCTCGCACCATTTGAATAGCGATGTCCTGCTCTTCATTCGTATAAATAGCTGATTCTGCTTGAATCGAAAAGCCCCGCCCTGCCAAGCCAAAAATAAGCATTGCAAAATTACTAGCCCCTAACCAGATAAGCATAACAATCAGTATTACCTTCAAACGAGTACGATTGATGATTAGCAGCACTAGCGCTAAAAATCCGATACCAAGTACAATTCCTAGCGTAATATCATGGAAAAACCAACCATTAAAACGCCATGAATACATATAGCGTTGTAGAAATTGCTCCATTGCCCCACCTCCTACTCTCTTAGTATAAAGGATAGTATACGAGCATTCCAAATGCTGACCGTTAGCTAACGTTGCGGTCTCCTGTTATTGGCTATTTTACAAAAGCATAATCTTTAATAATTTGGCAAATTTCCACATTGTATGCCCTATACCATTTATCTTTACCCAATTGTTGCGCTGTTAAATGCTTTGCATGCTCCTTCCATGCTTGAATAGCCTCTAGTGATGACCAATAAGACACCGTAATGCCTTGCCCCTCCTCATTTCTTACACTTTCAACGCGCAAAAATCCGGGCTGCTGCTGTGCTAAGACATCTATTTTTTCAGCCATTTTGTCATAGCCCTCTTCGTCCTGCTCCGTTCTTTGCGATGTAAAAATAACAGCATAATATGTTTTCATTTCATTCTTCTCCTCCATTATCGTATTCCCTATTAAGCAATAAACTTGGCAAACCATGCAACATAATGTGCACCTGGCAGCAATAATAGCTGTGCCACAATCGTTCCTAGCAATCTGGAAAACATCATCATAACAGAAACTCTTTTTAAATCAAGGTAGCTTCCCTTATGATTGATAACATCATCAGCAAGAATGGAAATTTTAGGATCAATAAATACTATTAGAAGAATCGTTGCTATACCATTAATTAACCCAGATGCCATAACAGCTGTGGTTTTCAGTTCTGGTACTAATAAAGCCGCATAGAGCGCAGATAAAACGCCAATGGTATAAATAGCTGTAATGACAATATTGATGATAAATAATTTAATCGGTATATCCCGTAGACGAATGCCTTTTACATAGCTAAAGCTTGGTCTATGAATATGCTTTATACCTCGTCTTATATAGTCAAAAGTAAAGCCCTTTTTCAATAATGCTGGAATGGAGCCTCGCTCCTCAGCTAGATGAATAATTGCTCTTGAAAAAATAGCGACAAAGGTTGGAATCAATAATGTGCCTAGCAGTGTGCCAATGGATGCCGCTCCAATAATTAGTCGAAACTGGTGTTCTACATATGTCAGAGCATGATCAGTAGGCGCTGTATCGACTAAGCTCCCTGTAAATGGCTGCTGCATCATATTCGCCAGCCTTGAAACCATGACCATTACATTAAAAAGAGCTAACGCAGAGGCTAGTAATCTAACACGCGCTCCTGATAAACGTACTGCATAAGCAAGCGTTTCAATTGCATGAATCATTAAAATAAATAAGGCAATCATTATTAATTTGTCTGTTATTAAATCCATATGTTATCCCTGCTCTTTGCTTTCTAACGATTTTTACATTGTGACGCTTGCCCTGCAAAATAGTTCCAATTAAAAAACTTACCCAATAACAAGGGTAAGTTTTTTTACGATTATGAAGCTGCCTTTCTTGACCAAATCACAACAGGAATCAATAATAATGATAAAAGTCCTCCTGCCAAGGACAATGCTGCATAGCTTGAATTCGCCACCACCATACCTGATAGTGCACCACCAGATGCACCTGCCAGCGCAACAAAGACATCCATTTTGCCCTGTGTTTTTGCACGTGTGGAGGGCTCTGTAGCATCAACGATTTGTGCTGTACCACTAATTAAACCAAAATTCCAGCCTAATCCAAGCAAGGACAGTGCGACAATCAGTAAAATCATCGAATCGCTTGGTGCAAATGCAGCCAATAGACCAGCTAATAATAATGTAATACCTGAAGCAATACTCATCGCTGTTCGCCCTATTTTATCTACTAGAATACCTGTTACAAGCGATGGCAAATACATAGCACCGACATGAAAGCCTATAACCACACCTACTTCTGCTAAACCATGCCCATGATGCTTCATATGTACAGGTGTCATGGTCATAATCGCAACCATTACCATTTGCGTTAAAACCATCACTGTTGCTCCCACAGCTAGGCCTCTTTTATTGCTGGATATAGGTAGGGTTTGTGCTTGATGTTCTTGATTTTTTTGCTTATGGGCTTCAATCGCCTTAGCAATTTCTAAAGGATCAGGGCGCAGCATGATAAAAAGCACTAAGCCCGCAACAATAAAAGCTACAGCCGATAATAGAAAAGGCCCTGCCAGCGCTGGAATGCCAATAGATAGTGCCACTTTTCCCATAAGGTCTACAAGATTGGGACCTAAAACAGCACCAAATGTTGTCATCAACATGGTTGTACTAATAGCTGTTGCTCTCTGCTTGCTATTGGCTAAATCTGTACCCGCATAGCGCGCCTGTAAATTGGTTGCCGTACCAGCACCATAGATTAATAGAGCAGCAAATAATAACGGTACATGATTCAATAAAGCTGCCATCACAACGCCAGCTGCCCCTAGCCCGCCGACAACAAAGCCTGTTGATAAGCCTAAGCGACGACCATAACGCTGGGACAGCTTTCCTACAGCAAAGGCTGCTACTGCTGACCCTAATGTAAATAAAGCAGATGGTACACCTGCATAGGCATCTGTGCCCAGCATTTGCTGAGCCAAAAGCGCGCCCACTGTAACCCCTGCTGCAAGCCCTGCTCCACCAAAAATTTGGGATAAACTAACAACAAATAATACACGTTTATATAAGCTTTTTAGTTTTTCTGGTGAATCCATATACAATTCTACCGAAACTTGTGCTTTGTCAAGCATTTGTTCTCCTTCTTTCCGCCATCGTCATATTTTTTATTAGCTATTATTTGTTTTTAGCTATTGCTCCCAATCTCTTACACCTTTCTCTTATCAAAAAACATTCATGCCTCATGCTTATGAGCTACTCACCATTTAGCTATGTCTGAAGTGGAAGCTTCTCGGAGATGATGATGTAATTAGATTCGTCCAGAACCTTTCCATTTCGATTATATTCTACTAACACCCAAAAGAAAAACACAAAATCTGTTGCCTATCGAGATAACACAACATTTTTTGTCTGACAATTTTAAAGCGTTTTTTAGTTAGATATTAAAGCTCCCTAGTAAATAGAAAAGCTATCTCTACAAAATCCTTGTGCGTAGAGATAGCTAATTTTATTATTTCCCCTTACTTATCATCCCTTGCGGTGAAAGAAATGTTTTGAATATTGTTAAGCCTCCAACAACAATACTTAGTAGGAACAATGCTGTTAGGATACTTCCAACAATCCAAACTCCTGGAAATTTCATTATCGTAAGGACTATGAAGCCTGTTATAGCTCCTGCAATAATGGTTATCCCTGTCCATAAAAATACCTCCTTACATAAATGCATCACAATTTTAGCTCTTGTCCAGCCAATAGTATGATACATTTCAAGCTCTGTGCGCCTCGTTTGAAATAAAGCATGTAAACATTCACTTAGCCCTAAAATCGATAAAATAAAAGTCGAGAGTAAAATAGCTAGTTGAAACCATAATGTTGCATCTACAGTAAATTGTCCTAACGAGGATTGTTGGGCATTGATGATCGTAGTTCCAATGCTTGCAGTTTGAATAATTAAAAGTATCGAAGACATATATAAAACGATCATTGTAGGCATAAGAATTTTCCAATAATAAAGAAATGAATATGCTCTTTTATAAGCAATAAGCCTTTTCTTTTCCTGTTTATTGATGGCAAAAACAAAGCTAAGCATTCCTATAAAGATGACAAAAATAATTGTTGCCAGCCAATAGGCACTTGTCTTTAAGGACAGAAATGGCATTAATAGAAGGCTGAGAATATAAGCAACAAATAGTAAAGTATACTGTTCAATATAGTTTCTTTGAATAATCTGTTTACGCTGCCAGCCCACTATACGCAATAACTCATCCTCATTTTTTAGTAGGTTCTTCTCAAATAAGAGCCGTGCTACAAACCAGACAAAGGCAAAAGCAATAAATAATACTGTTGTCATAAAGGTTAAGTGATTCCAATTTTCCTCCAGCTCTTGTGCTACACCTAATGTAGTCCAAGGAGCTACTACCTGTCCAATTCCTTCAACATCTAATGTTTGATTCACAAAAGAAGAGCCAGCTACAATATCCACTTCATAGCCTAATTGAAGTAAGTCGATGGCTACTTTTTCAATTTTTGCTTGTGCCTCATCGTTGTATGCTTGAATGCCTGCCACTCTTATTCTAATCGCATCGATAGGCTTTGGTCCCTTTATCATTTCAGCCGACTCTAGCGATATTAACGCACCTGCAGGCTGTGGAATAAAGCTGCCCGGAATAGTCGTAGGCTTCAATATATGTCCTTGTATCGTTTGAATGCTAGCTGTAGAGTAGATGCCTAAAGGACTTGAGGAAAGTTGATTAGATTCCGTTTTTGTAGGCAAAAATGTGCCTACCTGCTCCAGTAGATAAGGTATCTCCTGGGACTCATATAAGCTTCTTCCCTTGTGCTCTATTTTTTTGTAGGATGGAGGACTTCCCTCTTCAACAATATTGATTTTGAAAACTTCGTCTGAAAGGTCATAGTCTAGCTTTTGGGCGGTAAAGAACACAGGTGTTTCTCCTCTACTTGCCACGAAATTATCCGCTTTTTCAGCTTTCAATTGATCGTTTATTTTCACAGGAGTACCGTCAAATGGTCTTTGAAAAGAAGATAAATCAATTTCACGTTCAATGGCTGTAACGGCTTCTTTTTGATTGAGCTCCGCTATAACTTGTTGCTTAGCGGATTCTTCAGAGGCCATAAGCCAATCCTGCTGTGATAAGCCTAATTTTTGACGATACTCCTCAATGTCAAGCTCCAATACCTCAGCTTTAAGCTTCAACGTTAATGGAACTTGTATATCCTCCCTTTGTATTACTTTTATAATAGGAACATTCCCAAAAGTGCCCTGAATGGCTTGTAGCTCCAACGGATCTATGTCATTTTTTAATTGGGAAAAATTAATATTTGTTAGCTTTTCTTCACTTTCAATATCGATGGCAGCTAGTAAATGGTACGCTGTTGGCAGCATAATTTCCATTGTAGCTCCTGAGGCTGATTCTCCTAAAGTTAAATTTTTTAAGTATTGGACATTGCCAGGCTGAGATTCTTTAAAATAAATAAAGCTTCGAGGAGGGCTTAACATATAATCCTTATAGCCATCTGTTGTATAAAACTCCCATGTAAACCTTGTAGATTGCTCTAGCTGTGGCAGCTCAACGGATAATTGCTTACCCGTGAAATAGCCAATCGAGGCAACAGGTGCTGCTACTTCGATTGCAGGGTTCGCTTTTAAATTTTGCCATTCTTCAATTGAAATTCCACCTTGGCCATCTCCTATATAATTCTCTTCAACGATCCCAGCCTTCTTTTCTACAGCCGTTCTAGAATTCTTAGGACGTACTAACAAATCATAGGACCCTCTTCCATGGTCAGCAATCGAACTTTGAACAGCTAATTTTGTTTCCTTAGTGTTGTCAAGTCCTATAGGTATTAAAAGAAATACAGCCAAAAATGCTAAAATAATTGTGATCGAGGCAAATTTTCTATTTTTTATACGATTCCACGCAAAATGTATCATCGTTTATTTCCCCCGACTTCCTCCAATTGTCCATCGTTTAGTCTATACGTGACATCGCCTCGCCCTGCTACTTCCTCATCATGCGTTACTAATAAAATGGTCAAGCCCTTTTGCTTTAATTGTAAAAATATTTCCAACACCTTATTCCGATTTGCTACATCTAAACTACCTGTTGGCTCATCACAAATTAATACTTTTGGGTTAGCCATTAAGGCACGTGCGATGGCGACCCTTTGCTTTTCTCCACCCGATAAGCCCTCTGGTAATCTATTAAATAAATTTTCTGAAATACCGACTTGCGTTAAGAGAGTTCTTGCCCTACTGTATAGCTCTCTTTTTGGCTTATCATAATACAGAGGAAGTATCACATTATCTAACACAGAATAATGCGGTAGCAGCTTGAAATCCTGAAAAACAAAGCCTATGTGAAATCTTCGGTAATCATTTCTCTCTTTTTCTTTCATATTATATATGCTGATCTTTTCATAAAGAACCTCACCTTCATCAGGGTGCATTAAACCAGCCACGCAATTTAAAAAAGTTGTTTTCCCACTACCAGATGGACCAATAATCGAACACCACTGCCCATCAGGAATCATCAAGGATATATCATTGAATACTCTGAACTTTTCAGAGGAAATAGTGGAATAGGTTTTCTTTAAATGGTTAATCTCTATCATATATTTTCCCCTAACTTGTTTTATTCATAATTCTATAGTTGCTAAAAAAGCAAGTGGATACTATCATGATTATTTCTTCTTTTAAAATATGATTAATATTCTATATTTTCTAGTATAAACCATTTTAATAAATAATAAAAACCAATATTTATTAGAGGTTAATTAAGGAGGGCTCATATTAAGTACACTAATAGCAACATTTATTTGCCAAATTATTTATCACTCTCAGTAGCAATTCTCTGTTGACAGAGCAGGAAACTATGCACATTTAGCTGTACAAATGATAGAAAGTATTAAAATAAAAAACATCGTCTGAATTTATCAAACGATGTCTTTTACTCATTCTATTTCGAATTTATGGACAAGAAACTTTCTTCTACGCTCAATTATTTTTTGACCGATAAAGACAATCATAAACAACAGCCCTACCGTTGTTGCCATCATCCCTGCAATCGATGTATCCCAGAGCTTCGCTAAATAATAGCCAATAATAGCTGCCAACGCACCAAACAACATGCTATAGACAAACATCTGCTTAATCGTTTTACTCATTAAATAGGACGTTGCAGCTGGACCGATTAACATGGCAACCACCAAAATAGCGCCTACACTATCAAATGCCGCAACGGTTGTAAAGGAAATCGATGTCATAAAGGCATAATGAAGAAAGACAATCGGCAGACCAATGGACGCGGCATACACAGGATCAAAGGTTGTCAGCTTCATTTCCTTAAAGAACAATACAAGGAATGTCACATTAATCATTAGCACGAATAATAGCATCCAGACCGCTTTCGGCATTGAGATACCAAGCAATGACCATTGATTCCATGGCACAAAGGCAATCTCTCCCATTAAAACATGCTCAACATCTAAATGCACATTCCCCGCAAATAGTGTAATAAGCAGGACACCCGCAGCAAATAACGATGTAAAGACTACCCCAATTGCAGCATCCTCCTGAATACCAGAGGAATGTAATAATTGTACAAGGTAAGCCGTTAAAATACCTGCGAATGCGGCTCCAACAAGCATCCAAAAGCCATTAAGCGTTTGCGTAAGGATATAGGCCATCACAATACCAAATAATACTGTATGGCTAATGGCATCCGCAATCATAGACATTTTCCGCAATATTAAAAAGACACCTGCAATCCCACATGTCATGCCTACTAATAGTCCTGTAACAATTACCCAAAATTCAATCATCCTACATCACCCTGCTTTCGAAACTGTCTTTTTCGATAATATTTACGAATTTGGCCTGTAGGACTAATAAAATAAGAAATAAAAAATATCCCCGCTGCCACCAATACAATAATCGGTCCTGTCGATAAGCCTGTTCTGATCGCGCTAATAAAGGTTCCTGCCATCCCAGCAATCCCGCCAATAGCGGCACTAAGGATTAGCATTGAGCTTAATTTATTGGTCCATAGCCTCGCACTAGCCGTAGGGATAATTAATAGCGCAGACATTAAAATGACACCTACAGCTTGAATACCCGTAACAATCGTCATGACAATTAGCACGGTTAACGTTGCCTTTAAAGCCTCAATCGGTAAACCGATGCCTTTTGCATAAACAGGGTCAAAAATAAGCAGTTTCCATTCTTTATAGAATAGAAGACTTACCACAATAATAATGATTGCACTAATAAACAGCCATAATAAATCTGCCTTTGTTATGGTTGCCGCTTTACCAAAAATAAAGCTATTAAGCCCGCTTTGATTGCCAAGCGGACTACGATTGACAACCGTTAAAAAAACAATGCCAATACCAAAGAATACCGTAAGCACCAACCCAATGGCTGCATCTGCTTTTAATTTTGAAAACGATACAATCCATTGTATGCAATAAACGGATAAGGCAGAGGTAATGCCCGCTCCAAGCATTAGAATCGGTAATTCCTTTTGACCTGTTAGCAGGAATGCTAGTGCAATGCCTGGCAATGCTGCATGTGCCGCAGCATCACCAACTAGACTTTGCTTTTGTAAGAAGGAAAAAGTACCTGTGATGCCAGCCGCAATGCCAAGTAACATCGTTCCGCTTAGTACCCATAATAAGTTACCACTTAACATCGTGACCCTCCCTACACATGCTGCATCATAAAAAGCTTGCCACCATAGGTTTTCTGTAGTTGCTCTGGTGTAAAAACATCTTCTGTTGCGCCTGATGCTAAAATTTTTTTATTTAATAAAATTGTATAATCAAAGTATTCTTTGACGGTTTGCAGATCATGATGCACCACAAAAATACTTTTTCCCTGTGTCTTTAAGTCTTTTAAAATATCAATAATCGTTTTTTCTGTTGCCGCATCCACTCCAGCAAATGGCTCATCTAAAAAGTAAATATCGGCATTTTGAGCAAGGGCTCTTGCCAGGAAGACACGCTGCTGCTGCCCTCCTGAAAGCTGTCCAATAGAACGCTCTGCAAAATCCTGCATCCCTACACTTGCTAAAGCCTGCTGAGCAATTAATTTATCCTGCTTGGATGGTCTTTTCAATAAACCCATATGACCATAACGCCCCATGAGGACAATATCGAGTGCATTTGTAGGAAAGCCCCAATCAACGGCATTGCGCTGAGGAACATAGCCAACGACTAAGCTTTTTGGCTCAAATGCCTTCCCTAAAATTTCAACTTTCCCTACTTTATTAGGAAGCTGATTTAAAATCGCCTTTAAAAAGGTTGATTTGCCTGCACCATTTGGCCCAATAATCGCAGCTAAATGCCCTTGCGGTACTTTTACACAAGCATTTTCTAACACAGTTTTTTTATCATATGCCACTGATAAATTTTCCACTGCTAATGCATACATCTTATTCACCTACTTTAGTGCATCAACAATTGTGTCGATATTATGTTGATACATCCCAATATATGTGCCTTCTTCCGTGCCCTCTGCGCCCATTGCATCTGAGAACAGCTCTCCACCGATAACAATATCGTGTCCTTTTTGCTTTGCACCTTCAATGACAGCCTGCATCGCTTTATCGGACACACTTGACTCAACAAAAATCGCCTTAATCTGATTAGCAACTAAGAAATCTACCATTTCCTGCACATCTTTCACACCATACTCTGATTCTGTGCTAAGTCCCTGTAAACCACGTACCTCAAACCCTTGACTTCTACCAAAATAGTTAAAGGCATCATGAGCCGTTACTAAAATACGTTGCTGCTGTGGAATTTCATTGACACGCTCTTTTGCATATGTTTGTAATTCGTCCAATTCCTTTACATACGCTTCTTCATTCTTTTGGAAATCCTCTTTGAATTCTGGATATTCCTCTTGCAACTGCTCACTAATGGTCTTTGTTACTTCTTTCCAAATATCAATATCAAACCAAATATGTGGATCATGTAGCATGGCATCATCGCTAGCAAGTAGCTGTTTTTCATCTACTGTTTCACCGACAGCTAGCACCGTTTTATCCTTTGCCATTTGCTCAAAAATATCGAGCATTTGCCCTTCTAAATGTAAGCCATTATAAAAAATAACTTCCGCTTTATCCAATTTTGATAAGTCACTTTGTGTTGCCTTGTATAAATGTGGGTCTACACCTGAACCCATTAATGCAGATACTTGCAAATGATTGCCACTAATTTCTTGAATAACATCTGCAATTTGTCCCGTCGTTGCGACAACAATGCCTTGCTTCTCCCCCTCTGTGGTCGCTGAGCAGCCAAACAACAGCGAGAGTGATACTACTAATACACCTAATAATTGTTTCATTCCTTTACCTCTTCTTTCTTGTTTTTAGCGATTGCTTAAACATGGAGAGCGGACAACTTTCATGATGCCCGCTAGCATTTTCAACAATGACTTATATTTTATTTTTCCGAATAAACTGTCGCCAACTTATCCAGAAAAGAATAAATATTATTCCTGCCCCTATAGAATCTGTAAGCATCCAAAGTATCGCAAGCATTAGAAAAATCACCATCGGAAGAATCGTCAGCTTGAAATCATCTATTTCTTTCATACACTCACTCTTCTTTCTTTATAGATATTTTGTTTCCCTTAGGAAAAATATATGCTGAAAGTTAAAATAATTCAACCCTTTTATAAAAATTTCTTTTTAAAAATTTTTTTCTAGATAGAAATCCTGCGTTCTATCCGTCACTTTTTACGGGCTATCCATCAATTTGGGGCTTCTATCTGTCATTTTAATCACACTATCCACCAACTACACACCCTGCACAAAAGACAATTGCAGTTTCTATCCATTTCCTGCAAACTATTAATAGAATCAGTAAGAAAGGATGTGGCTTCCAAATGAAAAAACTTCTAAGTATCTTATTTTTTATGCTGCTTGTAGGCAGTGTGAGCAATGTACAGGCTGCGGGCTTTAAAGATGTATCAGTAGATCATTATGCATATGAGGCGATTTTATGGGCAGAGGAGTACGATATTGTGAATGGTTTTACAGATGGCACATTTAAGCCAAATGCAACCATTACAGAGCAGCAATTGGCCAAGCTACTCGCTAATTTTTATGAGCTGGAATCACCAATGGAGGAGCTAAACAAGCAGACACCTGCTGCCATTTGGTCTGATGATGATTATGATCGGCTTGCTAGTTACGGAGTACCATTAAATGGTTATTTTGATAATCGTATTCGAGCGGCTACTGTTAAGCGTGGCGTTGTGGCACAGGCAATTGCCCATCTAGCTAGTGGAAAAAAAGACTTAAATCAATCCATTCAATTTTTACTCGACTATTATATTTCTTCAGGGCAAAATCCGAAGTATGAGGATCGAAATTTACAGAAGTTTTATGGTGTCGCAAATAATATAACGCGTGCACAAGTAGTGACAATGCTCTATCGTATGGATGAACGCAATTTTTATGCCATCTCAGACGATGCACAGGCCATTCATGATAATGCTAACCAACTCGCATTAAATACCCGTGCCAAAAATGCACAAAATCAGCTTGATCCATCTATGCAGCTCACAACACCTAGCCAAAGCGCTTGGGAGGGAATTTATACCTATTACTATAAATGGGGTAAGGGCGCAAATGATTTTAACCGCCGTGATGCTATGATTACTAACGCTACGAATAAGAGCTTTACGATTTCATTAACAGCAAATGATGGGAACGCTTCAGGCAATGTTCAGGGAACGGCTACCGTTACAAGCAGCCATAAAGCGTTAATGAATACATCCACAAATGGCAATCGCTGTGTCATCGAGTTTGAACGTTTATCCAATAATGCGCTAAAAGTAACGGAGATTGATTGCCGTGCAGAGCGCAATGAAGGCACAAATTATTCAGGCACACTAAAAAAACAATAATGATAAAACCGCATGAAATCAGATGGAAAAGCTTTGATTTCATGCGGTCTATTTTATTTTAAGCTTGATAGTGCTTTTTTGCTAGTGCAATAAAATCTTGAAGGGCTGGCTTCATCTGCTTATCTCTATGCCAAGCAATATCTGTATAAATTGGCGCTAACATAAAGGAAAATGGACATTCTATTAATTCGCCATTTTGTAATTCTTTTGCTACAACCATTTTAGGTAAATAGGTGATGCCTAGCCCTGCTATGACGCATTGCTTAATGGCTTCAATACTAGCAAATTCAATTATTTGCTGTGACATAGCTTGCTCCTGCTGTAAATAGGTTTCTAAATGATTTCGATACGAGCAGCCTGCTTCCGTTAACAGCAGCGTTTCCTCGGATAATGCTTGTCTTTTATAGCTAGATGCACATACAAAAACAAGCTGTTCTTCCGTTAAACGCTCCCGCTGTAGCATAGCGGTTTCTTGGTAAGCATCTGTAATAAAAGCAATATCTAATGCACCTGCTTGTAATAATTCCTTGGCAATTTCAGTTGTATGGACAGGCTTAAAAATAATTTTCACCTGTGGATAGGCTTGCTGAAATTGCTGTAAAATACTAGGGAAACGATAGACGCATTGGCTTTCCTGTGCGCCCACCTTTAATACCATTTGCTCCTGCTCATTACGCAGTGCCTTTTTCATCGTATGCTCTAGTGCTATCATTTTTTGAGCATACTGCTGTAGATGCCTGCCTTCCTCTGTTAGTACGATACGTTTGCCTAGTCGTTCGAAAAGCATAGCACCTAGCTCCTGTTCCAATGCTTTGATTTGAGCGGTTATGCTTGATTGAGCATAGTCTAGACGCTGGGCTGTTTGTGTAAAGCTTAGAGTTTTAGCAGCGATTAAAAATGTTTGGAGCTGTTTCATATCCATTGCTTCCACTCCTTTATTCAATTTTTTCGATACATTTCATCAAAACATTCATCTTTATTGATAATAAAATTCAGTTTACACTAGGAGTAACTTAAAAGAAAGAGGCGAATCTATATGAATATTACTGCATTTATTGGCAGCTCCAGAGCACATGGCAATAGCGAGCAATTAACAAATATTGTACTAGAGGGCATTGCCCATAAAAAAATATACGTAAAGGACTTACATATTGAGCCTATCCACGATTTACGCCATGATGCTAATGGCTTTCAATTGATCGAAGATGATTATGACCAAGTAATAGAGGCACTATTAACAAGCGATGTTGTAGTATTTGCTACACCTATCTATTGGTATAGTATGTCTGGTATTATGAAAAATATGGTAGACCGCTTTAGTCAGGCAATTCGTGATGAACGTTTTCCAGAGCTAAAGGAAAAGCTCACAACAACGGAAGCCATCGTTCTTGCTGTTGGTGGCGATCATCCTACCGTCAAAGGTTTACCAATGATTCAGCAATTCCAATATATCTTTGATTTTATTAAAATGCCATTTACATTTTATATTATTGGAGAAGGTAATAAACCAGGTGATATTACTAGCGATAAACAAGCACTGGCACAGGCTGCTATTTTAAATCGCCAACTAAAAGCACGCATTTAATCACCTCCAGCTAAAAACGACCTTCCAGCTTTCGAGCTAGTAGGTCGTTTGTATTACGCTTTATTCGAAAAATTTAGCTCTTGTGGCGGCTCCCCTTTTTTATTCATGAGGCGCATACGAATCGGTTCAATTTTTAACGTTACCATTTCATCCCGATTGCCCACTAATAGGCTTGTGAAAAATTCAGCTACTTTATTTTTTAAACCTTCTTCCTCTACTTCTGTTAGCTTGCCCTCTATTTCCACATACGTATCGCCAAAGCCTCCATTGTCATAGCCATATAAAATATGGACATATGGATTTTTACGCAGCTCTGCCATTTTCTCAGAGTGCTGATTGGTCACAGTGTATAATACAAAATCCTTATGTTGAAATGTCATATAACGGGAATGTGGTTTGCCATTTTCCACTGTTGCCATTGTGCCTATTTTTTCACGATTTAAAATCGCTAAAATTTCCTCACGTACAGAAGTCATATTCTCTCATCCTTTCCTTGATATTTTTAGTGTGTCCTCCTCTAACAATACTCAATCGTTTTTTTTGAAAAATGTGAAATGACAATTTTCGGGCATATAAGCAATGTCCTGCTATAATACGTTGTTGGACAACAAGAATTTTCGTATAAATGAGGGGTACATAATGAAACAGGCTTTTTTATCACGCTGTATATTTTTTATAACAGGAATTTTCGTTTTATCATTTGGCATTACATTAACGATTAAAGGACAGCTTTTCGGTGTTGGCTCTTGGGATGTATTACATATTGGCTTAACAAAAACAATCGGATTAACCATTGGTACTTGGTCTATTGTATTAGGGCTGGCTATTTTAGCCTTTGATATGCTGGTTACAAAAAAGTTACCACTGCCAGGCACGTTTATTGATATGTTTTTAGCAGGTATTTTTATTGATGTATTTAACTACTGGCTACCTGATATCGAGGGCTTTTGGATGCAGCTTGTTGCCTATGTCATTGGACTATTTTTATTAGGCTGGGGCTGTGGGATGTATATGGTGGCGAACTTAGGCATTGGTCCTCGCGATACGTTAATGTTAATGCTGGTGCATAAGCTAGGCTGGAGTGTCACGCGCGCCCGTACAACAATGGAGGTCACGGTTGCGATTGTTGGTGTTTTACTCGGTGGGCCGCTTGGTATTGGTACAGTATTAATGGCTTTTGGGCTTGGGCCAATTGTTCAATTTGCAATTGCTTTTAATGAAAAATTATTATGGCGATGGACGGGTGTCAAAACTGCCATCGTATCCTAAAGACAATGCGCTTTTTGCATTGTCTTTTTTTATACAGTTGCATTATATAGTTCAACTGTATATAATAAAACTATATAGTTGGACTGTATAAGAGGTGATACGGTGAAAAAACATAAATTACTGCCTTTGTCGGAAACGATGCATTATATTTTACTTGCCTTACGTGAACCATTGCACGGCTATGCATTGATGCAAAAGATTGAGGAACTAAGTGATGGTAATGTTAGAATTGCGGCGGGGACGATGTATGGTGCCATTGAAAATTTATTAAAATATCAATGGATTACACCTGTTGCAACAGAGGATACAAGGCGCAAAGTTTATCAAATTACTGCGGAAGGCTTAGCTATTTTAGCCGCTGAGCAGCAACGATTACAGCATATTTTAGCTGTCTATGAAAGGGTGGATGGACATGAGGAAATTTAACATCTTTTTTGATCTCGATAAGGAGGAACACTGGCTCAACGAGATGGCAGCAAAAGGATGGCTTTGTACAAAGGTAGGTTCAGGCGGCTTTTATACATTCCAGCAAGCAAGCGATGCCGACCACATTATTCGCATTGATTGTCAGCAGGGTTTAAAAAAGGAAGCGCGAGCCGATTATAAGCAGCTTTATGAGGATTTTGGCTGGCATTTATTAAAGGAAAAATCGTATGATGGCTCCTATTATTGGATAAAACCAAAAGATGGCAATGATGAGCTATTTTCCGATAGCGAATCGCAAATAGCAAAATATAAACGTTTAATGCGGTATGCAAGCAATTGGATCGTGATTTTTTTTGTATGGTTCATGTTTTTATACCCCAATGAAGGTATCTTTTTTCATATTAAACATGCTTATTTAACACCAGGGCTATGGGAGAAGGAAGGTGCTGCATTCCTTTCTGCCTTTTTATTTGAAACACCCTTTGCCTTGATGCGTATGTTGCCACCATGGATTTTATTGATTGCAGCTTGTTTTTATATGATGGCATATTACCGCTACCGTAAGGCACTCAAAAACATGGATACTTACTAGCAAAAAGCGCGAGCTATCATTAGCATGCTCGCGCTTTTTTATAGCTAGGCTTCTGGCTCACCTGTATTTTGACCTGTTGCCTCGATCACTTCTGGTGTATCGTCCATTGTATCATCTTCCTGTACGTTTTCAGCAGGCGGTGGTGTAATTGTCACCAATGTGTAATCATCCTCCTGTAAAATTTCAAATGGCAGCTGATGACGAATATCGCCTACATAAAGCGAAGTCCCAATAGCAATATTTGTTACATCAATATCAATCGTTTCAGGAATCTCTGTTGGCTTCACTTTAATGCGTACCTCACGATTTGGCTGGAGCAATAATCCACCAGCAGCAACGCCAGCAGCATCTCCAATCGGAACCACCGGCACATCTACCTCTAGCTCCTCAGCCATATTAATGGATTTAAAATCAACATGTTTGACATTGCCCTTTAATGCACAGCGCTGCACCTCTGTTAATACAGCGTTGACAGGCTTGCCCTCCAGCTCTAACTGAAACACGCCATTACTGCCATATGCAGCGAGCATTTTGGCAAATGTACGTGCATCTAAAGAAATAGCTGTTGAGGTCATTTGAAAGCCGTAGATCACACCGGGAATAGCTCCATTTTGTCTGAGCTGTGTTAAAGATGATTGTCGTCCCCTTTGACGTTTATGCACTGTTAAAACCATTGTCATTAAATATTTCCCCTTTCATAGAAACAAGTCTTATAAAAGGTTTTGCCTGTTCTTGTTCTTTTTATACCTATGAGAAAAAAGCACTTCCTTTGCCCATTATCTAGAACAAAAGAAATGCCTACTGTTTAATATTGTGTAACCTTCACATGTAACAATCCATATAATTCCTGTAATGTTTGAATTTCATAATGTGGTGTAATCGCACTGGTATTTTCTAGATGATGGATATTAAACCAACACGTATCAATGCCTGCTTGTAAGCCTCCTTTAATATCGGATGTTAGCGAATCTCCAATAATAAGCGTTTGCTCTTTTTGGAAATCCTCAATGCGCTCAAATACATAGTCGAAAAAGGCTGGCATTGGCTTTTGATAGCCTGTTTGCTCTGATACAAAAATACCTTTAAAATATGGTGCTAAATTGGCATCTGTTAGTCGCTTATTTTGTGTAGTTGTGATGCCATTTGAAACTACATATAAATCGTAATGCTCTGCTAACTGCGTAATCACCTCATAAGCTCCCTCTACATATGGATGTGCCTGCTGCAAGTATTGTTGAAAAACTGCCTCAAGGTGTGCACCATCGACCTCAAAGCCAAATTCTTGTAACGCAATCGCAAAACGTGTATTATGTAGCGCACTTTTTGTAATCTCCCCACGCTCAAACGCTCGCCACATAGCTTCATTAATTTCCTTATACCGTGCAATCATCTCTGGTGTAGCGGGTATATTTTCCTGCTGAAACACTTGAGCAAGTGCCGCATTCTCCGCTACATCAAAATCCAATAATGTATCATCTACATCAAATAATAATGTTTTGTACATTGTCATCGTTATTCCTACTTTCTTCAAGGCATTGTGACTATTTACTCTATTTATCATAACGTTTTTTTAGAAAAATAACAGTAAAATGACCTATCATATTCTTTGATATTGTAGAATGAAATGAATCCAAAAGAATACTTTATAAAAAACAGTATGAAAATCTAGTTATCCTTATAAGCACTGAGCCTATCACACTTTATCAAGAATAAAACAAACCCATTTACTACTTATGTGTTAGCTTGGATACAATGCATTATCCTTGAACAGTGAAAAACAAAAATACTTACTGTCAAATTAGCATAGCTTATGTTAAGAAATGCTAGTATGAAATTTTACTATAGAGTACAATTATAAGATAAGTTTACTGGAAAACAAGGATAAATAATACTATAGCTAAATGGAGGTACGCCTTGAAGAAAAATGAAATACTACTTTTACTAACTGACCGTTGGTGTGATTGGGAAGCAAGCTATGCTATAGCTGTTGCTCACTCCTTTTCAGACTATAATGTTATAACAATTGGGATTGATACTATAGACAAAGTATCAATGGGTGGCATTAAAGCCAAAGTTGATTTCAGCATAAACGACTATAGCAATTTTGATAACCTTGCTTTGGTTATCATGACTGGTGGTCTTTCATGGGAAGAAAATGATTATGATGAAATAGCAGACTTTGTCAAAAAAGTTAGGAGCTATAAAATACCTGTTTCAGCAATTTGCGGTGCAACTTACTTTTTGTGCAAACATGGATTCCTCAATGATATAAAACATACGGGCGATTCTTTAGAACTGTTTCAAGGTGTAAAAGGATATGTGGGAGAAAGGCATTATATACCAGCTCAAGTAGTTTATGATAAAGGATTTATGACAGCCAATGAAACTGCAGCGGTTGAATTTGCCTATGAAATTTTCAAAATCCTAAAAGTTGACAGCGAAGAGGAAATGGAACAATGGTTCGACAATTTCCAGAATGGAGCAATTCGCTAAATTGAAACTATGTATCGTTAGCCATTACACATCGGTTCTTTAAAAGATGATAAGTAATATGTGAAAAATGATATTCCATTAGAGGACGCAATCGTTTTTATACCCGCTTAGCGAATAAAAATATGAACCCTAAGGGCTCATAGTATATTATATGAATATCAATGCTCATGCTTCCATTGATCGTGTTAAGGGTGAAATAGTTAGCATGACAGCTTAAGATCTTACTACTTTTGAAACGTGCAGGTGAAGATGCTCGATTTAAAAAGATACGCAGAAATTTATTGTAAAAAAATAAGCAAACGCCATTTTGTAAGCTTAGTCAAAATGGCGTTTGCTATTGTTTAAATGCGAGCAGAGCCGCTTGTAAATTGAGCATCCTGATAATACATATTTTTTACCAGCACATTGGGACCAAGGCATTTCACGGCTGGACAATGGCAATTAAGGGATTTAGCTAAATCCGTTGCCATCCATTTATCAAAAATAGCTGGTAATGTATCATGGACAATATTGCCTAATGCTGGTGTATCACCAAAATCTGTTACGATAACATCGCCTGTAAAAATATTGACGTTTAAGCGTGAACGACCATCTGGATCATTACGCATTGTGACATTTTTCGCTGTGCGTAGCCGCTGTAATAATTGTTGATCTTCTTTATTCGGACTACATGGATAGAAGGGCAGCGTACCAAAAAGCATCCATGTCTGTTCCTCTCGAATATCTAACAGATGATGAATGGCTTTACGTGTTTCCTCTAATGTTAAAGAAGTAAGAGCACTGGCAAAATCAGATGGGTACATGGGATGCACCTCATGCCTCGCACATTTCATTTCATGAATAATTTGATGATGAATATGTGCCAAATAAGGCAATGTTTTTTTATTGAGCATTGTTTCAGCAGATACCATCACGCCATGCTCAGCTAGCATTTTAGCGTTATCAATCATGCGTTGGAATAAAGCTGCACGTTGGTCATATGTTGGCTTGCGCTCCATCATTGCAAAGCCTGTTTCTACAAATTCATCAATTGTTCCCCAGTTATGAGAAATATGTAATACATCTAAATACGGGGCAATTTGTAAATAGCGTGCTGGCTCCAATGTTAAGTTGGAATTAATTTGTGTTCGTACACCTCGTTCATGTGCATATTTTAACAGTGGCAATACATAGTTTTGCACAGATTTTTTACTTAGCATTGGTTCGCCACCTGTAATACTAATTGTTTTTAAATGGGGAATTTCCTCTAAGCGCTGTAAAATTAAGTCGATTGGCAATGCTTCAGGGTCTTTATGTTGTAATGTATAGCCAACTGCACAGTGTGCACAGCGCATATTGCACAGTGTTGTTGTGGTAAACTCAATATTTGAGAGCGTCATATGTCCATGCTGTTCAACATCTAAATAAGCCTCCCATGGATCAAAGACAGGTGTAATTTTTTGTAAGGTTGTCATCTTTCGTACATCTTCCTTTCTAGCATTCTATTCTCTCATATTCGCCGATAATTTTAAATATGAATTGTAAGAATGGGCTATTTTAGGGATAGATGAATATTTTTTGACTTATAAAGATAAAAGGCTGAGAGGGATAGTTATTCATAAACTATTTAAACAAGCCCTCTCTGTTGGCTATTTTTTTGATAAAAGATAAAAGGTATCACTAAAAATAACGCATAGGCAAAAGACATCCATACAGTAAAGGCAATCACCTGTGCCTCGCTAAATGTTGGAAAAACGATCTGATGATATGATAAAGAAAATGTATCTAACACTAAACCAATCACAGTACCACTTATTCCAAACTTTATGGCTGCATGGCTTGTTGTATCAAAGAGTACATACAAATATGTCACACCGTATAATAAAACAGCCGTTCCCACTAATAATAAAAAAATACTTAGGATAAACTTATTTGTCATTGGACTAAAGAGTATATACACGCCAAAAAATCTAAAGAATAATGTAGCAAATAACCATATTAAAACACTCCACATCGCTGTGAATAAATAGCCCTTCATTCATTGTCCCCCTTTACTAAGCACATGAACTAATTGCTCCAATTCCTTATATGTTTTTTCAACAGGAAAATCCTTCTGTAATAATGCTTGTAATGCCAATCCATCAACCATCGCATTCAATAAAATACCCCACGTTTCAAGTGACACGTCCTCTATTGGCGAAGCTGTCCATAGACTGGATAAATTCTCTGTTAAAGCCTCATTTTCTGCCCTTATAATTTCACCAAGCTTGCCCCTTATTTTGTCATTGTTAAAGCTGGATGTAACGAGTAGAAAAAATAATTGGTGAAAATATGAATCGTAGGAGCAACGACTTTTAGCGGATGCAATGGCTTGCTCTATCGCCTGTTCTCTACTTTGTGATAGTTCTTGCCAACTTGTATCACAAATATCCTGTACAATATCCAATAACAGTTGTTCCTTCGTTTTAAAATGATAATAGATTGTGCCCTGTGTTACACCTGCTGCTTCGGCTACTGCCTTTAACGTAAATTTGTCGATACCTTTCTCCACCAAACAGTCCCTTGCATATTTAATCAGCTGCTCTTTACTAATGCCATTTGGTTTTGCCATTTTATCACCACCTTTTAGTTAGTCAAATAACTAACTTTATTTTAACAATTAACAATTATGATTTCAATTAGTTCTTTGCACTCAAAAAGCCGTATTCATCCAACAGAATACGGCTTTACATAATTATAGCAATTCCTTTGCTAAAAACTTATAGCAATCTAAACGACTTTCTAATGTATATTGGTTACAGTTGAGCATCACTTCATCAAAGCCATAGTGCTCTTGTTCAGCGCTTAAAAATGCTGCAATATCTTTTGGTGTACCAACAAGATTGGCTTTACGATTATGTTCAATTGTTAATTTATCCATTTCTGATAATGGATAATCTTTCGCTTCTTCTGGTGATATCGTTTGAATAATTTGCCCCTTCATGAGCTGTAAACGAGAAATATCAATAGGTTTTGCCAAATATTCCGCTTCCTCTAGCGTGGGTGCAACCGTTGCCGCATAGGTCACAATAATTTGAGGCTTTTCCATATAATAAGAAGGTGTAAAGTGAGCTTTATACGTATCAAAAATATCCTTGGACATATTGCCTGTGAAAAATTGTGCATAGGAATACCCTACGCCAAGCTGTCCTGCCTGCATCGCACTTTGACCGCTTGAACCGAGCAGCCAAGCCTCTGGTAATGGCACGTTGACAGGTGCTGCCACGACCTGATCATAGACATGTTCGCCTGTTTTTTGATTATTCATTAGCTTTAAAATAATTTCCAGCTTATCATATTGCTCCGTAAAACGTTGCCTTCTACCCTCTGCTAATGCATAAATAGAGGCAGGGTCACCGCCTGGTGCTCGCCCCACGCCAAAGTCAATACGATTTGGAGCTAGTCCAACTAATGTTTTAAAAACCTCCGCAATTTTATACGGTGAATAATGCATCATCATTACGCCACCTGTGCCGATACGAAGACGTTTCGTTTTCGCAGCTAAAAAAGCAGCGGTCACTTCGGGAGCTGAGCTTGCCAGCGACTGACTATTATGGTGCTCTGCGAGCCACATACGATGGTAGCCAAGCTCTTCACCTAATAGCGCCAATTGCTCTGTGCGTTGGAAAGCTTCCTCTGCTGAATGACCTTTTGGTATTGGCATTTGATCTAAAATACTTAACTTCATTCAAAACATCCTCTCTATCTGTATGCTCCCCCCTTTACTGTAATATAAGTTGCATTATTTACAAAGCAAAAAACCTTACTCATAAGCTAACTGCTTCATTTCCCATGTTTGATAAACTAGACCTACTAGCCTTTGCTTTTGTGCTACACTTAACACCGTATCATTAAATTTCAGCCCTTGTAGTGAAAATTGCTTTGTTTGATCATTCACTACAAATTGTAAAATGGCATGTCCTTTTTCACCTTGAAACGTAATATCGCCTGATAATTCTACAACATGCTCCCCCGTTTTCGCTTCATAATAACGCCAATAAGGCTCAAAAAAGGCATAGTTAAAAGCATTGCGTACCGTAACATCTGAAAAATTTTCTAAATAGCCCTCTTTGACCATATCAATATATGCATGATTGGTTATATCTTTTTGGGCATTAAAAACATACCCCACAAGCACGCCCATAAATACTACACAAAGAAATACACGGATATGATTGCCTAAACTCATATGACTCACGTCCCCTTTATAGCAAAACACTGTTAGCTCCATCATACATTAAAATGCATGCTTAAAGTAGAAAATATTTGATTATTATAGATATTTTACGTATTCACTAAAAATACGATGTGCTTTTTTACTTAAAACTTATTTATGACCATTCTATTATGATGGAAAAATACATATGCCTATTTTTTAGCATTGCACTGTGGCAGACTAAAGCGTACGCTATCTTTTTTTCAATACGATTAACTTTTTTCGCCCCTTTGTACGTCTAGTACATGTATACAATTTGACAATGTAAAAAAGGAGCTTCTTTGGACATGAAAACAAGAAATGCATTTCAACATGAAGAGGTGTTTGTCCAATTTATTCGCGAACAAAAAGAGCGATTTTATTTGCTCGCCTATAGCTATACCAAAAATGAACAGGACGCACTCGATGTTGTACAGGATAGTATTCAAAAAGCCATGCTGTCATTAGATCGCCTTGAGCATGTTGCTTATATGAAAAGCTGGTTTTATAAAATCGTTGTCCGTACAGCGATTGATTTTTTACGCAAGCATAAACGCCTACAAGTAACCGATGACGATACATTGCATTATTTAACACCTGCCCAAGAAGATGTTTATGAAAATATCGACTTAGAGCATGCATTGGACGAGCTTCCGCAAATGTATCGGGAGGTTGTGATTCTTCATTATTTTGAGGATTTAAAGCTCGCAGACGTTGCGAACATTCTTGATATTAAGTTGAGCACTGCGAAGTCACGCCTTTATAAAGCATTAAAACTATTGAAAATACAATTGGAAGACGTGAAGGGAGAAAATACACATGGATAAAAAATTACAGGATGTCGAAAAACAATATACAAACATCCCGATTCCAAAGGAGCTGGATATGGTTGTTGAAGATGCGTTAAAACAAGGGCGCAAAAAACGAAAAAAGCGTGCACCACAATGGCTGCTCGGTACAGCAGCTGCCGCAATCTTGTTTACTGCTAGCTTAAATGTGAGCCCTGCAATGGCACGAACATTGTCAGAAATCCCTGTTGTTGGCAATGTTGTGAAAGTATTAACATGGACAGAATATAAGGTGACAGAAGACCGTTATGATGCCGATATTCAAGTGCCTTCTATTGAGAACTTAGAAAATCAAGAGCTTTCCTCTACATTAAATGAAAAATATCGCGCGCAAGGAAAAGCTTTGTATGATGCGTTTATTGCTGAAGTGGGTGATTTAAAGGCGAATGGTGGTGGTCACTTAGGTGTGGAGAGCGGCTTTGAAATCAAGACAGATAATGAGCAAATTTTATCCATTGGTCGCTATGTGGTCAACACAGTTGCCTCCTCTTCCACTGTTATGCAGTACGATACAATTGATAAAGAACATGAAATTTTAATTACCTTACCAATGCTTTTTAAAGATGAGCAGTATATTGATATTATTAGTGACAATATTAAAGAACAAATGCGTGCACAGATGGCAGCATCCAACCAAGAAAAAATCTATTGGGTAAAAGGTGCTGGTCTTCCAGATGAAGAACTTATAGAGGAATTTACAGCGATTCAACCAGATCAGCAGTTTTATATTTCTGATAAGGGCAAGCTAATGATCTCCTTCGATAAATACGAAGTCGCACCAGGCTATATGGGCGTTGTCGAGTTTGAAATTCCAACAGCTATCCTTAAAGACAGCCTTGTTAGTACAAAATATATTCATTAATACTGTATAAAGAAGACGCCTGCTATAACGGAGGCGTCTTTTTTTTGCTTATAAAGCTAGTGTTTTTTGTCTAAGCTAATATGTATCAATCAATGTTAGAGGGTTTTCATTATGAAAAGTGTAGGATCAATCGGTATTTTACATGTGATCTTCTTATCAATGACTGTTATTGGCTTAAAAAACCATGTAACTATTCTTCCACCGCTATTAGATACGGCAAAAAGAGATGGCTGGATATCTGTGCTCTTTGCTGCGACTGTTCTTTTCTTTTGGTTATTTCTTTTAGTATATATTCAGACAAAAACAAAGCAGGAACCAATTCGAGATTGGTTAAATCAAAAAATTGGTAAAGTTAGTGCGACGATTGTTATTTATATAATTGTTATTTACTTAATGGTTATTACAGCCTTTACAATGGTCGAAACATTGCAATGGGTAAACACAACCTTTTTACCGCAAACACCTGTTATTATTTTGCTGTTTATTTATACAATCCTTTGTGTTTTGCTTGTTACAACAAGTCTACAAACGATGGTCATTTTAAATGTATTTGTACTTTTTGGTGTTGTTGTTTTTGGCTTTTTTGTTGCCTTTACTAATCTACAAGTAAAAGATTATGATTTATTGCGCCCATTTTTTGAACATGGGCTACACCCTGTGATAAAAGGCATGATATTCCCAGCATCAGGATTTATTGAGCTATTTATACTATTATTTTTACAACATCAGTTTAAAGAGCGTATTCGTTGGTATCATTTTGCCATTATGCTCTTTATTCTTACAGGGCTTACATTAGGTCCACTTATTGGAGCTATTACAGAATTTGGTCCAACAGAAGCATCCAAGCAGCGCTACCCTGCCTATGAAGAATGGGGATTGGTTACACTTGGACGTTATATTGAACATCTGGACTTTTTCTCGATTTATCAATGGCTAACAGGAACTTTTATTCGTGTTAGTTTCTTGCTCTATATTGTGGCAGATTTATTGAAAATAACAGGGGACCCTAAGCGTATATGGAAAATGCTTGCGCCGCCCTTCTTTATTATTTGTTTGCCATTAATTATGTTAAATGAAAATTTATTTTTAAAGGTAAAAGGGAACTATATTTTAACGACCACCTTTATTTTTTTCTTTGCTCTTTCTATTTTTTTCGTAATTCTTGCTTCCTTGTCGGATAAATCTTCTCAAAAGGGGAAAACTGAAAATCAAGACATGGAAAGCGGTGAGTCATAATGCCTCAGCAAGAGCAGGCGCTAAAGCTGAAAACGTTAAAACAATTATTTCAAAAATCAGCAGATATTCACTTTCAGGAATATACCTTTCATCAACAGAAGGTACATTTTATTACTTGTGATGCAATGATCGATCAGCAAATGCTGAATGAAGTGATTATTCAACGTATTCAATATTTCTATGATCATTTCGAAGAGATACCCTTTGAGGAAAACATTACACGTCATTTGCATATACCAAATATCCAAAAAATACAGGATAAGGAACAGCTTATTACATTAGTCTATAACGGCTCGTTATTGCTCTATTTTGATAGGGAGCAGCTATTATATGCCTGCGATATTGCGAAAAAGCCAAATCGTCAGCCTGAAGAAACACGTATGGAAGTGATTGTGAAAGGGCCTAGAGATAATTTTATTGAAGATATTCGTGTCAATATCGCATTACTACGCAAGCGATTGCCGACCAATTCTTTTTGCGTGGAAAAAATGGATATTGGCAAGCGCTCTAAAACAACAGTCGCCATTCTTTATTTTGATGATATTGTGGATATGACGATTTTACATGGGATTAAGAAGCAATTAGCAGCGATTGATACAGATATTGTTTTTAGTGGCGATTTACTAATGGAGCGTGTCAATAAAAATTCCAAGCTCTTTCCAAAGTTTGATTATACAGGACGACCCGATTATGCAGTACAAGCATTAGCAAGAGGACGGTTTGTTATTTTTGTGGATGGTGTCGCCTATGCGGTGATTACACCTGTTAATTTATTTTTATTACTTAAATCCGCTGAGGATAATGAATATCCTATTATTTTTAGCTCCCTTGAACGATTATTAAGGATTGTTGGTATTCTGATTGGCTTATTGCTCCCTGCTTTTTGGCTTGCCTTGACGACCTATCATCAAAACCAATTACCATTACAGCTACTGGCAACGGTTGTACAAGCAAAGGCTGGGCTACCACTTCCTTCTTCATTGGAGATGCTATTGATGCTGCTTATGTTTGAATTATTTCGTGAGGCAGGTTTACGTCTTCCTTCTGTTATTGGTGGAACCATTAGTGTTGTGGGTGGATTAATTATAGGGGATGCAGCAATTCGTGCAGGTGTAACAAGCCCTGAAATGATTGTTGTTATCGCTATTTCTACAATTGCCTCCTTTACATTAGTTAATCAATCCCTTGTGACCTCCATTAGCATATTGCGCGTTGGCTTTATTTTTGCAAGTGCCTTTTTAGGACTATTTGGCTTTTTTGTTTCCATATACCTAACATTTTTATACTTGTGTAATATTCGAATTTACGGTTACTCTTACATGAACCTAGGAACGGATTTAAACTGGGCTACTCTTAAGAAATCCATTTTCCGACTATCACCTAAAGGTTACTCAGAGCGTAATAAAGCACTTGCCCCTCAAGATTTTACAAGAACCTCTAAAATTCCTAATCGTAAAGAGCAATAAAACCAATAGTATCCCTCAAAAATTGGAAGGGATGCTATTGGTTTATTCTAATGGATTATACTTTAAACCTTTGTACTTCCTCCTGTAGCTCCTGTGCATTTTCACTTAAGGTTGTTGCGACATGTGTGACCTCATTCATCGTGGCAGACTGCTCCTCCATCGCTGCTGCCACTGTATCAATATTGCTGGAAATTGTTCGCGCTCCTGTGGCAATTTCTGCTACTGAGGCAGATACTTGCTCAGCGCTTGCTGATAGCTCCTCTGCTGTTGCCGATACCTCTTGAATTTGATGGGTCATATCACCCACTGCCCCCACAATTGTTTCAAACGACTCGCCAGCCTTTGTAATAACAACGACCCCGTCCTGCACTGATACTAACGAGCTTGCCATCGCACGCTCCACATTTTCAGTATCCTGCTGAATTTCCGTTGTCAGCGCTGTAATGCTATTGGCGGATGTTTTCGATTCCTCTGCCAGCTTGCGCACCTCATCTGCCACGACCGCAAAGCCTTTCCCATGCTCTCCTGCACGTGCTGCCTCAATCGCTGCATTTAACGCTAATAAATTGGTTTGCTCTGTAATCTCTGTAATCACCTTTGTGATATTGCCAATTTCCTCTGTTTGCTTTGCCAGCTTTTGCACCAGCTCATTGACCGTAGAGGCAGACTCATTAATCACACCCATTTGCTTTTGGGCATCCGCAATAATGGCTGTCCCATTTGTCGCAGTATCACTGGCATGTAGGGAGGAGCTATGCAGCACTTGGGACGCCTCCGCAATACGCTGAATGCCCTGTGCGGTTTCCTCCATCGCAATAGCACTTTCATGCGCTGCACCTGTAGCAGCCTGTGAATTTTCGGCTGTTTCCGCTGCCTGCTTGGTCACATCCTCTGTTGTGGCAGTCATTTCCTCTGCGCTCGCGGACAGCTCCTCCGCAGACGTACTTAATCGCTCCGCATTGGATTGGATATGGGTAATTAAATCGCGTAAATTCCCCTTCATATTGTTAAAGATTGTGCCTAATTTGCCAAGCTCATCCTTAGAGGCAATCGTAATATCCTCCTGCGATAAATCACCATCCCCAATCACAGCTGCACCCGCCATAAGGCTTTGTAGTGGCTTTGTAATAGCACGACGCACAAAAAAGATTAACCCTATACCAATTACTATACTAACAACTAAAATAATGATAGAGATAGTGCGTGCATTCATAATAGCCGAGAATGTAGACTCCTCAATCTCCTCCATTTGTGCCATTTGATATTCTTCCATCTTTGCGGCTATATCAAATGACTGTAGATTAATCGTTGAAATCGTTGTATTTAGGATGGATGTCGCTTGCTCAATATCATCATTATCAATAGCTGCTAATAGTTTTGGCATTTCCGTCTTAAATTGGTTATTGGATTCATTGACTTGTGCCCACCACTCCTTCATTTCCTTCGACTTCACATAATCCCCTAACGTAGCAATCGTCTTCTCCAGTCCCTTTTCCGCGTTTAATAGTTGTTCTTCATTGCTAGTGGATGGATTTAAAATCATTGCACGAATAAACACTTCTTGTGTGGCAATCCCAAAGCGTATTTCCTCTATTAGAAGAAGTTGCTTTAAACGAGAATTCATTGCTTCTTTTGTGCGTTTATCAATAGTATTCAAGTTAAAAATATTACTCCCTATAGAAACAGCAAGTAAAAAAATAAAAATTAAAAACGATATATTTAGTTTTTTGCCTACGCTCATAATAGCCACCCTTTTGTTGTATAGTATAGTTTGTCATCGTTATTGATATGTAACATAACACTATTAGTACTGATAGTATGTATTCTAATGCAGCTATGCTTGATTTTTGGTGGCACATCTGTCAAATGCCACTTGAATGGAACCTCGAATAAGTATCACTATTCGAAGTTCTATTCAACAGCTAGAACAGGGATATTTACAAACCTCTTACTAAATATTTTCCCCATTCTCTCATGGCTATTTTTTCTCCTGCTTCAGCTGCTCGTTTTAGCCAGTATTCACCCTCCTTCACATTTTGCTCCATATTTTCACCTTTAATCATATAAATACCTAATAATCTCATAGCAACAAGCTCATTTAATTCCTCAGCGGCTAGACGAATCCATTTGATGCCCTCTGCTACATTTCGCTCTAAACTATCACCATGTACTAAACGGTAGCCTAAAATTCTTGTTGCTACTCCATCTCGACGGTCAACTGCTAAACGCAGCCATCGTTCGCCTTCTAGTGGGTTTTTGCTTAATACTTCACCATCCAGTAAACGAACAGCTATATCAACCATTGCCCATAAGTTGCCAAGCTCCGCAGACCTACGTAGCCATCTTTCACCTTCCACTGTATTTTGCGGTAGACCGATACCTGTTAAAAAGCTATAGGCTAATTCATTCATAGCGCCTGTATCTCCTAAATCAGCGGCTGCCGTTAGCCACTTTAAGCCTTCCTGTGTCTTGTTCTTTTCCTTTTCTTCAATAAAATCAATGACATTTGATTGCTGCTCAGAAGATGTCAATTCCTCTACAGCATCTGTCCTTTGCTCGAAAGCTGCCACCTCTTCTGCTACATCTATGTTTTGCTCGGAAAATACCTGCTCCTCCTCTGACATATTTGTTTTCTTTTCCTCTTGCTCAAACCCTAGTGATTTTGAAATTTGATTGAATAATGAGAATTTTTTCTTTTTATCATGATCTTCACTCATCATTAAGCCCTCCAGTCTGCTTTCGCTTTATAATAGCTTGGTATACTAAAAATAGTAATAAAAATATAATATTTTTGCAAAAATTTAAGATTGATAAGCTAAGCATTCTATAGCTACATACCATACTTTCTTCCTAATACAAATGATTCATAACTACAATTACTAAGACAAAATTACCTATATTAAAATAGTTTTATCATATATCAAGATGCAAAGTTTTTATTATGCTTTTCATACCTTTTTATCACGCATTTTAAACCACTAGAAAAAAGCATTCCCTCAACACAATGTGAGAGAATGCTTTTTTTATGTTAGCTCTACAAAATCTTTGGATATAGATGATTCTTTGCGAAATTGAATATGATGAAGTTTGGCAAAGATACCATTTTGTGCAACAAGCTCATCGTATGTGCCATCTTCTTCAATCCCATTCGGTGTTACTACTAGCACACGATCTGCATTGCGAATTGTTGCCAATCGGTGTGCAATGACAAGCGTTGTACGGTTTTCCGCTAGCTCTGTTAAGGATTGCTGAATAATCATTTCTGTTTCAGTATCTAATGCAGAGGTTGCTTCATCTAAAATTAAAATAGGCGGATTTTTCAGGAACATACGGGCTATCGCTAGTCGTTGCTTCTGACCACCTGATAATTTTAAGCCACGTTCACCAATTTGCGTATCATAGCCATCTGGTAGCTCTGCAATAAATGCCTCTAAATGAGCCTTTTGCGCTGCCTCTCGAATTTCTTCTTCACTTGCACCAAGCTTACCATATGCAATATTTTCACGAATCGTTCCTGTAAATAAAAAGACATCCTGCTGCACAATACCAATTTGAGCGCGTAATGAAGCCTGTGTCATATTACGTATATCAATACCATCAATCGTAATGGCGCCTTTTGTCACCTCATAAAATCTCGGAATTAACGAACAGATTGTCGTTTTACCCGCTCCTGAAGGCCCGACAAAGGCAATCGTTTGCCCAGCTCGAATATCAAAGGAAATACCCTGTAAAACTTGCTTCGACGTATCATAATTAAAATCTACTTGGTTAAATGAAATATTACCATCTAGATGCTTAATAGCCTTTGCATCCTCACGATCTTGAATTTCTGGCGCCTGCTCAATTAATTCACGGAAGCGCTTAAAGCCAGCCATCCCCTTTGGATAAAGCTCTAATAGGGCACTAATTTTATCAATTGGCTTAATGAGCACATTTGTATATAATACAAAGCTAACAAGCTCCCCATAAGAAAGCTTACCATTAAAGCTGAGCCACGCACCAACAACGAGCACCACTAATGTTAACAAACGCGTCATCATATAGATGCTGGAATGTGTACCTGCCATAATTTTATAGGCATATAATTTAGCGGCACGGAAAAAGCCGTTTTGCTCCTTAAAGCGCTCAATTTCAAATGCCTCATTTGTAAAGGATTTCACAACACGCGCGCCTGATACACTATCCTCCACGCGTCCATTGACATCCGCAATTTTGCCATACATCGTTTTCCAAGCCTTATTCATTTTGATATTGCTAAATGTCACAAGCCATGTTAAAAACGGCACCATAATTGCGGCAATCAATGCAAGTGTTGGATTAACATTAAACATAATCGCAAAAGCCCCAACAAAGGTCATAATGGCGATAAATAAATCTTCAGGTCCATGATGGGCAAACTCGCCTATATCAAATAAATCATTGGTAATACGACTCATAATATGACCTGTCTTTGTATTATCAAAGAAACGGAATGATTGCCTTTGCACATGTGTAAATAATTCCTGCCGCATATCTGTTTCAATATTAATCCCTAGTTTATGCCCTAAATAGTTGACAATAAAGTTCAAGAATGTACTAATAGCATAAACAAGCAGCAATAATATACTGACTTTAACGATCATATTCCAATCACCTGTCGGCAGCAGGTCATCGATAAACCATTGAACAGCTAATGGAAATGCAAGCTCTAAAATTGCAACAATAATGGCACTTGAAAAATCAATAATAAATAATCGCTTATGTGGCTTGTAGTAGGAAAAAAACTTTCTATACATGCTTGTCCTCCTTCTTGTTGTAAAATTTTCGCCTGTTGTTAATAGTATCACTTCTACAAGTGTAACGGAAAAATATTTTTTCGCCATAACTGTATATTTTTATTTACATACGCTTTGTGACATGCTATTATCTAAGTAAGAATTGAATAGCTTTTGACTTTATTGTCAAGGGGGAGTAGCTAGCAGATGCGAGCGAAGCATCTGGTTTCACATTCGTCATTACATGGTATACTACCATCGGGTGTGATAGCATTTTTTTATTAGATTACAGCATTTTGATCTAATAAAACTTACATTGCTTAGCAAGACCTTTGCCTATTTTTTAGGCAGGGGTCTTTTTCTTTTGCTTAAAATAGGAAAAATAGGGTAAAAGCAAACCATTCATTTCTGTTCATTGATTAAAGGAGGAACAATTTTGGAAGCAATTTTATTAGAATACGCATGGGTACTTGTCGTATTAATCGTACTAGAAGGTTTGTTGGCAGCCGATAATGCTGTTGTAATGGCTGTTATGGTTAAGCATTTGCCAAAAGCCCAACAACAAAAAGCATTATTATATGGCTTAGCCGGGGCATTTATTTTCCGCTTTATTGCCTTATTCTTAATTACAACACTTGTAAACTTTTGGCAAATCCAAGCGATTGGTGCAATTTATCTATTATTTATATCCATTAAGCATATTTATGAATCATGGAAAGCATCATCCGATGATTCAGAGGAGCTAAAGGAGCCTAAAAAGCAATCTGGCTTTTGGATGACAGTTGTGAAGGTTGAGCTTGCTGATATCGCATTTGCGGTGGATTCCATTTTAGCAGCAGTAGCGATTGCTGTAACACTTCCACATATCGGTGATTTTGATATTGGCGGCATTAACGCAGGTCCATTTGCCGTTATGTTCTTGGGTGGTATTATCGGTGTTATTATGATGCGATTTGCCGCTCGTTGGTTTGTCACTGTTCTTGAAAGATTCCCTTCTCTTGAAACAGCTGCTTTCCTGATTGTTGGTTGGGTTGGTGTGAAATTAGCAGTATTAACATTAGGACATGAAAAATTAGAAATTATTCCACATGAGTTTCCACATTCTACATTGTGGAAATCTATCTTCTGGATTGTCTTAATCGCTATCGCACTTGGTGGCTACTTAATCGGTCTTAAAAATCAGAAAAAACAAGCATAATGTCGAAAAAAATCGCCTCAACAACAGTTGAAGCGATTTTTTCTTTTTGCCAGAAAATGCACAAATCTTCTAATTGAGAACGAATATCAATTATTTTTTGCATGTTTTCCCCTTAATTTTAAAATTTTTGTCCATTGTGATAGCTACACTGTATACTAGAAATGTAGGCATTTACTTCAAAGGGAGGAAAACTTTTATGTTATCTGAGAAACTACACACAGCACTAAACGAACAAATGAATTTTGAGTTTTACTCTGCACATGCTTATATGGCAATGGCAGCTTATTGCACAGATCAGGATTATGATGGCTTTGCGAATTTCTTTTTAGTGCAAGCAGAGGAGGAACGTTTCCATGCAATGAAATTTTATAATTTCTTAAGCGATATGGGCTACCGTGCAACAATTCATGGCTTTGATAGCCCAGGCAACCATTTTGAATCCATTTTAGATGCCTTCAAAACAGCTCTTTCACATGAAAAAGAAGTAACACGTCGCATTTACAATTTATCTGATATTGCTTTAGATGAGCGTGAACATGCCACAATGGCATTTTTAAAATGGTTTATTGATGAGCAGGTTGAGGAAGAATCAACATTCGATACATTAATTCATAAAATTGAGCGTATTGAAAATGACTCAAATGCGATCTTTATGCTAGATGCAGAATTAGCAAATCGTACTTTTTCACCAGAGGCAGAAGCGTAAACGCTATGAACCATACCAAAGCCGCTTTACATTGTACAGGCAAGGCATACAATATATGCTTATCTTGCACAAGTAAAGCGGCTTTTTATCTAAAAAAGAAACGCTGAAAAAATTAATGCTTCTTATCGTTTTATAATAACTATCTAGCCTTTTCGTTGATATGGTTTTGCAGCTTCACTTGCTTTAAAGTTATAGACAGGCTTAATCGCTTTGACAATATCAACGGTTTCATCAATCACAGCTACAATGTCTGCCATTGGCTTATAGGCCATGGGTGCTTCATCCAATGTTTCCTCATTGACGGATGTTGTCCAAATACCCTGCATTGTTTCTTTAAAATCGTCCATATTCAACGCTTTTTTGGCAGCGCGACGTGAAAACATACGCCCTGCTCCATGTGGCGCTGAATAATTCCATTCAGCATTGCCTTTTCCTATACAAATCAGCGACCCATCCCGCATATTCATCGGAATCACAAGCTTTTCTCCTTTATTAGCACGCACAGCACCCTTACGCAATGTCATTGTTTCCGTATCAATATAGTTATGAATCGTATCAAATGTATCGATAAATTGCCATGCCATATGCTCAGCAATTGTTTTCGCAATTGTCCAACGATTCATGCGTGCATACTGCTGGGCAATTTTCATATCGTGAATATAATCATGGAAAAGCTCACCCTCTAAATAAGCTAAATCCTTTGGAATCACAGGATTTTGTGCTTTATAGCTTTGAATCATGCTCTGAATTTCTTGGGCTCGCCCTTGCTGCTTCAGCTCCGCTATTTTTTCAGTTAAATCTTGGCGACGTAAGCTTTCATAGGCTCTTTTTTGATGC
Organism: Lysinibacillus sp. FSL K6-0232; assembly: GCF_038008325.1. Classification (NCBI taxonomy): domain Bacteria; kingdom Bacillati; phylum Bacillota; class Bacilli; order Caryophanales; family Bacillaceae; genus Lysinibacillus; species Lysinibacillus sp. FSL K6-0232. Next base: position 2,273,208 of record NZ_JBBOYW010000001.1, read on the forward strand.
CAGTTTGCTACTTTTGCTCCTACATAGCGTGAGCCTGTATGAATCAATAAATAATATCGATTGTCTTCATCTTTGGCAAGTTCGTAAGGTCGGCTACCGACGCCTTGCTATGTTGCCATAGTAGGTTTTCAGTAACCTCCTCCCAAACCGTACGTACACATCTCTGCGTATACGGCTTTCCATTTACAAATATCTATCCTTGTTTACCGTGTGCGATTTTCCTATGACAATCATGACATAAAACTAATGTTTTACGTTGTCTTGCTATCATTTGTTTCTCCCACACTTCTTTTCCTTTTAAATCTTTTAATCTTTTTACATGATGGATTTCAAATGCTACATTTTGTTTTCCACACCATTCACATTCTTTTGCACTAATACGTTTTTCTAATTCAGTAGTACCTTTAAACATTTGTATGTTAGGCATCAAATCAGGATTTTCTTTTACTATTTTTTTATCTCTGACAAAACCCTTGTTGTAGAAATAGCAAATATTTTCTCCTTTTTTAGTTTGATACTTAACGCCCCAACCATTATTGATTCTGTATTTTTTAAACATTTTTCTTACAGTAGAATTGTGCTTTGAAGCTAAAGTTTTTATACAACTGTATTGCATAACGTAGTGTAATTGCCACATTTTTTGAGTGACATTTTCAGCTAATTTATAATAGTTATATAACCCTCTTATCTCTGCATTAAAAATGTTTATAATTTCTAAGTCACTAAGTCGCATGATTGAATTTCTGCTTATCGGCATCCACTTTTCTGCATTAATATCTTTAACTAATTTATTTTGTACAATGAATTTCTCGATAACTTCTTTTGGCATCATTAATCGGATATTTTTTCTTGCACTTCGAATTTTAACACCATTCTTATTTTTATAAGGTGTGTTATTATTACCTACTGAAATGTCATAACCTAAAAATCTGGCATTTTTTCTACTATTTGTGATTAATGTTTTTTCTTCTGATAGTTCAAGTTTTAATTCGTCATATAAGAATTTCTTGATTTTTTCTTTCAATTCCTTACAATCCTCTTTACTACCATTTACACCAATAAGAAAATCATCTGCATATCGTACATATTTAAGTCTTTTAAATCCTGTTGAGTCAATAATTTGTCGTGTATTAAATTTTTCTTTTTGAATCTTTTTATATTCTTTAAGAAGTTCTTCTTTTATGGATTCATCTTCACATAGATTAATTTTCTTTTTAAGTTGTCCAGCCTTGTATTCAAGATTTCTATATACAGGGTTACGTTGTTGATTTCTTTTTCTATCACCAATATCAAATTCTGTTTTTAAAGTATTGATAATATAATTATCTAATTCATTCAAGTATATATTAGCTAAAATCGGGCTAATAATTCCTCCTTGTGGTGTTCCTGTATAAGTTTTATTGAATTTAAAATCATCAATGTAACCTGCTTTTAAGAATTTCCACATAAGTCGAATGAATTTTTCATCTTTGATATTTTTACGTAATAGATTAATTAATACATGATGGTCGATGTTATCAAAGAAACCTTTAATATCACCTTCAATAAACCAGTTTACGCCTGTATATACTCTATCAATTTCCATTAAGGCTGTATGACAACTTTTGTTCGGACGAAAGCCATGAGAACTTTCACTAAATTTTGGTTCGTATATTGCTTCTAAAATCATACGACAAATTTCTTGAACAAGTCGGTCAGTGAATGTTGGTATTCCTAAAGGACGTTTAGAACCATCTTTTTTAGGAATGTAAACTCTTTTTGCAGGTTTTGGTTGATAACTTTCATCTTTTAGTGATTGGATAATTTTTTTCAATCATTTTCTCGCTAAAATTACTTGCTGTTTGGTTATCAATTCCTGCTGTAGCACTTCCATCATTTTTATAGATATTACTAAAGGCTGTAATATACATTTGTGGATTGTATAATATTCTATACAATCTATCATGGATATAATTTTCTTTTAACGCTTGTTTGGATAGATTGATTAATACTGTCTCTGAATTTTGCATGAGCCTTTCGCTCCTTTCAAATAAGTGTTAATCTTTGTAAACTGTTCCCCTTCGCCATGTAATAGGTTTTCCCTATCTCGGACTACTACGAGAACTCCGTTACCATATGGAATATTCAAAGTCTAAACTCATAGCCGAAAATGGCGTTTCCACTTAGGTAATCCCCAGTTAGTACAGTAAACATAGGTAGATTGTTGTCGGATAGTTCTTTCACGTTTTACTTACATCTGTAAGTGCGCAAACTCTTAAATGAAGACCATCGTATATTAATCCACCGATTTAATTACGACACCTTTAATACCTACACTGATGATATTAAAGTAGAGTTTGTATTAGGTTTCAGTTGGTTTTCCTAATAACGAACCATAGCGTCACTCACGCTTGAACTTCAAACAATACAGTTTTTATCCTCATACAATCCTTTATGACTCGATATTCAGTCGCAATCTTACCAACTGATTGACTTATACCTTTACAACCATGCTATACTCCCTGTTCACTTTCGATTCCAGATAAGGTTGTTGTCATTATTCCAGTCTTCTTGGAATATCGTTACCTAATTACGCAATGTTTACTGCCCATCTTGGGCGCACGATAAAATGATTGCCGCCCCCAAGCGTTCCTAATGATAAGTTTGTATAGTCATCCTTTAAGCCTGTTGCTCGAAATTGCTTGCTATTAAACTCTAAATAATGACGAGCAGGTGATAGTTCTTTATGAATATCCTGCCCGCTTGGTATATACGTTCGAATAATTGTATCAAGCTTTGCATAGTCAACCGTGGATGCATCGATCTCCGCCACAAATACACCGCATCCTACATCAACACCTACAAGATTTGGTACAACACAATCCTGCAACTGAATCGTTGTACCAATGACACAGCCCTTTCCTGCATGATAATCAGGCATAATTCGTATTTTCGTGCCTGACATAAAGGGTTGATTAATCAATTCCTGAATTTGGTCGATAGCTGTTGGCAAGGCTGTTGGTGCATAAATTTTCGCACTCGTATAGCGTCCATTTATTTCAATCATCTAAACCCCTCCTTATTGATTATACGAAAAAGCACCTTTATTTGTTTCATGGATAAAAAACGTTCTAAAAGCATGTCATCTTTTAGAACGTTGTCATTCAATCCATTTATTCTTCATACTGTATCGTTAGCTTATTTGGTATTTCTGGTATATCATGCGATTTTATATCTGCTTCCTTTAAAGCCAGCTTATAAGGTAGATATTTATCTTGCACAGCAAAGGAAATATCTACATTTTCCATATTATTATTTATTTTACTTTTTGCTAGCAAGCCACTATAGGATAAGTCAATCGCTAGAATAGCATGAATAGTATCTTTCAGCATTTTAATATCTTTAGCTTTTAAAGGACTTTGTTCTCCCATTAAAAATGGCTGTAAATGCTCTTTTATATAGCCCTGCGCTTCAATGAAGCAGGAAAATTCACTTATTTTTTCAGCATAGAGCTTTAATTGTCGCTTCTCTTTTGCACGTTGTTGATTTAACTTTTGGACCTTTTGCTCAATATGTGTTAAACGTACCTTTACTAAATCCATTAGATGCTGCTGGATATCTTGTATCGCTTGCAGCACTATAGCTTCTGCTTGCTGTACTTTATCATATTGTGCAATGCAAATAACCTGCTGCTCATTTAATTTATCTACACGTTCCTTGAAAAATTCATTTTGGGTATGCTGACCAAAAATAGCCTTCATAAGCCCCTTGCCATGAATTTTTTTATGTTGTGCATCTAAACGCTCATATTCACGTGTATACTCACTATGCATATTGCGGTATTCTCGTAGCATTTGCTGATAATGCACAGCAATTTCCGTAAATTCCTCTACCTTTTTATCCTGTAAATAATCATGCTGTGAAATCGTTTGTAAAAGCTGATACAATGTTTGAATGTTTTTAAAGGTATTGGCTACCTGCTCATATTCTTGCTCATATTCTTGAACAATCGCTAAATCACGTTGATAGCGAGAAAATTCAAATTGCGTATCACCTGTATATTTTTCAATATGCTCAACAGCCGACTGAAATGGATCACGCTGTGGAATAACGGTTAATTCGAAACGGAATCGCTCCAGCCATTGCAGGAAACGAATTAAAATTGCATAGGTCTTTTTATCACTATTTTTTGCAACACGATGAATTTCGCTAATTAGATGCTCATATTGACTTTTCTGCCAAAGTTCCTGATTATTCATTTGCTTCGCTTCCAAGGCATTTGTTGCAGAAACAGCGATAAACTGGCTCATAATATGACCAATGCGTTGCTGTTCTGATTGTACAAAGGCTTCAGCATCATCCACAGCATCAATGCCGTTAATAATACATAAAGGCTCGACACCTTTCTTTTTTAATGATTCTATCAATAAAAGTTCCGCATCAATGGCTATAGACCCAGCGCGTAACACCCAAAAAATTTCATCGACACGGTTGATAAGCGTTTCCGAGAAATAGGCCATTTCTCCTCCACCTGCCTCCAATGAAACAGAGTCAATAATTGTCACTGATTTTAATAAATCATTTTTCACATAAACTTCAAGATAATCTAAATGCTCACGTAAAATTTGCGAGGCAAATGTATCACCTGTTGTTAGCATTTCTAATTTACTTATATCAAAAATTGCTACAACACCATCTAAAAAATAGGCCTTAATCTCCTCTTGCTCGCCATATCTTATAAATGTATTGACACCTGTTGGATGCTGATCATTTACAGATAACACTTCACGGCCAAGCAAGCCATTGACAAGTGTTGTTTTCCCTACGCGCTCTTTTCCAACAATAAGAATCATTGTTTGATTATTGGCATCTTGAATAATACGATCTAAATGTTTCGCAGTATCTTTTATATATGTATTTTGGACAATAATGCCATGCAGTTGTCGCAGCTGATCAACAAGCTGTGGCAAAATATTATTCGCTGAGGCTGTATTTTTAATTGGCATATTATCGTTGCTTGTCACCCTCAACACCTCTTTTCATATGTATCTAATTTTATTATAAATGAAACCATTGCTTTTCTAATACATCAATCGCTGAAAAAAGGACAATATACTTAGAGGTTTCGTTCATAAATAGGAATTCATTCTCATTCCAGCATCATGTCCATTTGCTATATGATTTGTTACTCAGACTAAAAGAAATAGCTACGTCCCCATTATCACCGTAAAATTGCGAAATTTATTAAGCTTACTGATTGAACACTTCTAAGCAGATGACCTTTCTCCTAGGAAATAGGGTGTTATCAATATCTATTTATGATGTCCTTGTCCCTGAATTTTGGTTATATCCTACATTTGTTCTTTTCAAAAATAGCAATAAGAACCCCTCTCATGCATGATAAACTGAACCCCGAATAGTGGACACTTTAAAGAGTGCACCTATTCGGGGCTCAGTTCATTAGCTAGGAGGAAAATTCCTTTTTAAACTTACAAATTACTAGTTTTTTGTGTAGAAACGTGCCATTGACATTTCATTAATAATTGTTGATCGTGTAATTCCGCTGAAAGATTACCATTCATTTTTTCCATTAAGCTTTTGGCGATGGATAAGCCTAGCCCTGTTCCTTTACCCTTTCTTGCTTGATCAGCTTTGTAAAAACGATCAAATAGATGAAAAAGGTCTTGCTTTTGTAATCGCGGTGCTGGATTGCTAATGATTAGCTCCGTATATGCTGGCGTATGATGGAGGGTAATAGTGACATGCCCAGTCGAATGCTTTAAAGCGTTTGTTACTAAATTTTCAATGACTCGCTTCAATGCTGATGGATCTGCCTTCACCCTTATCATTTCTTCTGGCATATGAATAGTTGGCTCGATCTGCTGTTGGTTAAATGCTTCATAAAAGCTAACTAACACCTCTAAGATCAAATCATTCAATTGAACCCATTCCATCTTTAATAAATAGTCGGTGGATTCAATAACGGATAGCTCAAAAAAATCCTCCAATAACACTTTTAGTCTTAATGCACTTGATTTAACAATAAGCATATACTCCTGACGTGTATGAGGAGGAATTGTTTCATCCTCTAAAAATTGCATATAGCCTAAAATAGAGGTCATCGGTGTACGAATATCATGCGACATATTCGAAATCGCCTGCTTCAGCTCGTTTTCTGTTCTTTTTTGATCAGCAATTGCCTTCTTTGTTGCATCGATTTCATGATTAATTTCCTCTGCTAGCCGTTCAAAATCTTTATCATAAAAGCGAAGATTGATTTTTTTCGTTGTTTGCTTTATATGTCGTTCTTGTAATTGCTTTGTCACACTACGTATTTCCTTTTTTAACCAAAGAAAGCGGACGAGAAGACATATTGTGATAAAGCTTAAAACGATGATCACATATAGCATTTTCTCCCCCACCTCCTTGTTTATTTGATTTCTTTTTTCTGAAATACGATACTGCCTAAAATACCAAAAATAATAAAGGTAATAATTGGTATAGCAATTAATTGAACTAGCTCGATACCATGTATGGTTTCTATACGTCCAATATCTAAAAATAGCTTAAAGATGGAGTAGCTAAAAATGACCTCAAATACTGGCAAGAAATTACTTAATGTATACAATAGACTATCGAACAGCAGGAAAAAGAACAGCATAAAGCCGATTGCCTTCCCACTCTCGGTAAAGATTGTCGCAAATAAAGCCATAATGGATGCAAAAGCACTTGTATAAAGCGCTGTTAAGCCAACCGTGCTTGCAAAATAGCTAAGCGTAGGCATTCCATTAAAATGCAGAAAAACAGCTACAGCTCCTGTAAATACAAGGGGAAAGACGAATGCAATCAAAATGGCTCCAATCGAGTAGACCATTAATTTGGCAAAATAAATGCACACTCTACTATTTCCTGACGCAACAATGCTTTTCATCGTGCCTATTGCATATTCACTAGAAATAAAGAAGCCTGCCAGTACACAGGGCACAAGTCTTATAATATAGTTATTGCCCCCAAGAATCGTCTGACGGTAAAAATCCATCACCGTTATAGTATCCGCATTTTTATCGAAGATAATTAATAATGGATGAGAAAGGCTAATCAATATAAGGATAGTAAGCAATGTCCATAGTGAGCGATCTTTCCTTAGCTTATACCATTCTGCCTTTATGACATTATTCATAACGGACCCCTCCAATGCGCTCCATAAAATAGGACTCTAAATCCTGACCCATTGGCATAAATTGTTCAATAATAAGCCCTTCATTGACAAGCGTTGAAGAAACCTTTCCAGGCGTATCCATATAGCGATATAGCTTAATACAGCCGTCTGGCATTACTTCAAAGTCATTTGTCGCAAGAGTCGTTTCAAGAATCGCCGCAGCCTTCTCAGGATTGCTTACTTTAATATGCAAAAATTGCTGACATTGATGATTCAGCTCTTCTACCGTTAATTGCTCCAATAAATCACCTTTATGGATAATGCCATAATGCGTGGCAAGTAAATGAAGCTCACTTAGTAAATGGCTCGAAATTAAAATAGTCATGCCATATTCACGATTTAATTTTTTCAGCAGCTCTCGTACTTCAACAACCCCCATTGGGTCTAAACCATTAATCGGTTCATCTAAAATCAGAAACTCTGGATCTCCTAGCAAGGAAATCGCGATACCTAGTCGTTGTTTCATGCCCAATGAAAAATTTTTTGCCTTCTTTTTTCCTGTATCCTGAAGCCCTACAATGGCTAATGCTTTTTCTACGCAGTCTTTCCCCGGAATACCCTTTAACAGCCTATGAGCTTCTAAATTTTCAGCCGCTGTCATATATGGGTATAATGCAGGCCCCTCAATCATTGTGCCAATACGTTTGCGAGCTTCGACTAGCGCTGGCCCATGACTATAACCAAACAATTCAATTGATCCCGCAGTTGGCATAGCAAGCCCTGAAACAATGCGAATCAATGTAGATTTCCCAGCACCATTTTGTCCAATAAAGCCGTAAATGGAGCCTTTTTTGATTGAAAGATTGACTTTATGTAGAGCTGTTTGCTTGTTAAATGTCTTTGTTAAATGGCTTGTTTTCAATATATAATCTGTCATATAATCCCTCCTTCTATGATACATCAAGTATAAAAAGGAAGTATTAATAAAGGCTTAAGGCAATTCTTAAAAAAAGCTTAAGTCTTCAATCGATAGCCCATCCCCCAAACCGTTTCAATATATTCCTCCTCTGGATTGACCGCTGCTAATTTACTGCGGATATTGCTAATATGAACATTGATTGTGTTATCATCCCCATAATAGGTTTCCTGCCATACACTTTCAAACATATTTTTCTTTGTAAACACCTTCTTCGGTGATGCCATAAGAAGCTCAAATATCTCATATTCACGGGCAGTAAAATTCAAGGCTTCTCCTTTGATAAAGACAGCCTTTGCATCTTGGTCAATCTCCACATCCTTATGGACAAGTCGCTTTGTTGCTGGCTGCCTTGTAATACGTTGGTATCTTCTTAAATGGGAGTCGATTCTTGCCGATACTTCTTCAATATCAAAGGGCTTTGTAATATAATCATCCGCTCCTGTTCGTAGCATACCTACCTTTGTTTGTTGATCTAACTTAGCTGAAATAATAATAATCGGTATATGACTTTGCGCTATAATGTTTGTTAGTAGCTCATCTCCCGACATCCCTGGTAGCATAAGGTCAAGGAGCACCATATCCCATTCAGCCCTTTCCAAATACAGCATTGCCTCTGTACCTGAAAAAGCAGGTTGAGGAAAATAGCCATTTTTCTTAATAATATTACAGAGCAATTGGTTGATTGCATCATCATCTTCCACTACTAAAATATTCACTTTTTCTGTCATCGCCTATTCCCTCCTACTTTTATGTTGTGCCAGCTCGCCTAACTAGATCATCCTATTATAGTATAGCGAGATTTTTCGATTGAACGCAAAAAAACTGAAGACAACACCAGGTTTGTCTTCAGTCTGCAACATTTAAAATGCTACTCGTTGTGCTTCATAAGCAGCAATATGGTCTTCGTATTTGAATGTTAAGGCAATTTCATCCCAGCCATTTAGCAATGTTTCCTTATAGTATGGATCAATTGTGAACTGATAGACTTTGCCATCCTCACCTGTCACCGTTTGCTCTGCAAGGTTGACTTCCATTGTATATGGTTTTGCTAAGCCTTTTGCTAAAATTTCATCGCATTCTGCTTCTGTTAGCTTAATCGGTAAAATCCCATTTTTAAAGCAGTTATTATGGAAAATATCTGCAAAGGATGGTGCAATCACAACGTTAAAGCCGTAATCTAAAATAGCCCACGGTGCATGCTCACGAGAGGAGCCACAGCCAAAATTGTCCTGTGCTACAAGAATTTTTGAGTCTTTAAATTCTGGTTTATTCAGCACAAAGTCTTGAATTTCATTGCCCTCTGCATCAAAGCGCCAATGGTAGAATAAAAACTGTCCAAAGCCTGTACGCTCAATACGTTTTAAAAACTCTTTTGAAATAATTTGGTCTGTATCTACATTTTTACGATCAAGTGGTGTGATCACACTATTTACGATATTAATTGGTTCCATTTTCAATCATCCCTTCCATGTAACACAAAGCTTACACAGTTTCCTTTACAAATTCACGTACATCTACAAAATGACCCGCAATCGCAGCGGCTGCTGCCATTGGTGGTGATACTAAATGCGTACGAGAACCTGCACCTTGACGTCCTTCAAAGTTACGGTTGGATGTAGAGGCACAGCGTTCACCAGCTGGAACTACATCATCATTCATCGCTAGACACATCGAGCAGCCTGATTCTCGCCACTCAAAACCTGCCTCGATAAAAATTTTATCCAACCCTTCTGCCTCTGCTTGCTTTTTCGTAGAATGAGAACCTGGTACAACAATTGCTGTGACATTATCATGTACCTTACGCCCTTTAATGACACTAGCTGCTGCACGTAAATCACTAATACGTGAGTTTGTACAAGAGCCGATAAAGACATGTTGGATATCAATAGATGTTAATGGTTGACCTTCCTCTAAGCCCATATAAGCAAGTGCTTTACGCAATGCTGCCTTATCAGACTCATCCTTGTAATCTGCTTGTGTTGGTACATTCCCTGATATACCTGAACCCATGGATGGATTTGTACCCCATGTCACGATTGGCTCAATTTCCTCAGCTTGGATAATACGTACTTCATCATACGTTGCATCTTCATCTGACGCTAAGCTTAACCAATACGCTGCCGCTTCTTCAAATTTTTCTCCTTGTGGTGCATATTTACGACCACGAATATAATCTACCGTTACCGCATCAGGAGAAATTAGTCCTGCCTTTGCACCTGCCTCAATCGACATGTTACAAATTGTCATACGTTCTTCCATAGAAAGCTTGTGGATTGCCTCTCCAGTAAACTCCACAATATGTCCTGTACCAACGCCAATACCGAACTTCGCAATAATAGCTAAAATAATATCTTTTGCTGCTACACCAATTGGTAGCTCGCCTTCTACACGAATTTCCATTGTTTTTGGCTTGTTTTGCCATAATGTTTGTGTCGATAAAACATGCTCTACCTCTGATGTACCAATACCAAAAGCAATTGCACCAAAAGCGCCGTGTGTAGATGTATGAGAGTCACCGCAAACGATTGTTTTACCAGGCTGTGTTAAGCCTAGCTCTGGTCCAATAACATGGACAATCCCTTGGTCTGGATGTCCCATTCCTGCAAGCTCCACACCAAATTCTGCTGCATTTTTCGCTAATGTTTCGATTTGGTTGCGTGCGATTGGGTCATTAATTGTTGGTAAGTTTTTCGTTGGTACATTATGATCCATTGTTGCAAAGCTTAAATCTGGGCGACGCACTTTACGTCCGTTTATACGTAGTCCCTCAAAAGCTTGCGGAGACGTTACTTCATGAATTAAATGAAGATCAATATATAACAGGTCCGGTTTGCCCTCTTCCTGATAAACAACATGTTTATCCCAAATCTTTTCAATTATATTTTTACCCATTGTCTTCACCTATTTCTTTAAATTTCGTTAGATATATGTTGTCATAATACTTTCTGACACAAAGCTTGTATCAATTTCATTAATTACTTTATCTGTCCATTCATTTGTGGATAACGTGCGACCACCATCACGAGCAAGGTCTGCTGTAAAGTAGCCATCATCAAATACTGCACTTACAGCACGCTCGATTTCTGCTGCCTCTTCCTTTAAGCCAAATGAATATTGCAGCATCATTGCTACTGAAAGAATTGTTGCGGCAGGGTTAGCAACACCTTGCCCTGCAATTTCAGGTGCTGAACCATGCACTGGCTCATATAAACCGAAATTATCGCCACGAATTGATGCAGATGGTAGGACACCAAGTGAGCCTGTAATAACAGATGCTTCATCGCTTAAAATATCACCAAACATATTTTCCGTCACGACTACATCGTAATGTGCTGGATTTGTAATAAGCTTCATTGCTACAGAGTCTACTAAGTTATGTTCTACTTGTACATCTGGATAATCTTTTTTCTTTGCTTCTACGACTTCACGCCATAAGCGACTTGTTTCAAGTACATTCGCTTTATCAACAGAGCATAGCTTGCCTCCACGTAAACGTGCTAGCTCAAAGGCATTTTCAACGATACGTTCCACTTCTGCTTTTGAGTAAACCGTTGTATCAATTGCGCCATTTTCAGTACGCATACGTGGTTCCCCGAAGTATACTCCGCCTGTTAGTTCACGTACAATCATTAAATCAACGTTTTCAGCTACTTCACGTTTTAATGGCGAAGCATCTAGTAAACTCGGGAACGCCTTTACTGGACGTAGATTTGCAAATAAATCAAAGTGTTTACGAATACGCAATAATCCTTTTTCTGGGCGTAATTCAGGTGGGTTTTGATCCCATTTTGGACCGCCAACAGCTCCTAATAAAATGGCATCACTATTTTCACACATCTCAATTGTTTCATCTGGTAGTGGATTATTGTGTTGGTCGATGGCAGCACCTCCAATTGTTGCATACCCTAAATGAAATGTATGATTAAATCGTTTACCAATCACCTGTAATACACGTACAGCAGAAGCAACAACCTCTGGTCCGATTCCGTCACCGGGAAGCACTGTAATTTTTTTCTCCATCGTCAAAACACCTTTCTTTGTATAGTGCATTCGTTATTTGAATAATTACGCTCACCTACCTTTGATTGAGGTGAGCGTAATGGTTGATTCGCTTTCTACATTGTAGAATCGAAATAATTAGTTTTTCGCGCTTGTAGCTGTTTCTCTGACAACTTTCTCTTTGCCTTCATTGATAAATGGCATCATCGCACGTAATTTTGCGCCAACTTCTTCGATTTGGTGGTTTGCGCCAGCCTCTTTGAATTTTGTATATTCTGGACGGCCATTTTCATTTTCTTGAATCCAGCGACGAGCAAATGTACCATCTTGGATATCTGTTAATACTTCTTTCATACGAGCTTTTACAGACTCATCGATTAAACGTGGACCTGCTACATAATCGCCCCACTCCGCTGTATCCGATACAGAGTAACGCATTGTTGCCATACCACCTTCAAACATTAAGTCAACGATTAATTTTAACTCGTGAAGTGTTTCGAAGTATGCTAATTCTGGCTGGTAGCCAGCTTCTACTAATGTTTCAAAGCCTGCTTGTACTAATGCAGTTGCACCACCACATAATACCGCTTGTTCACCGAATAAATCTGTTTCTGTTTCTTCTTTAAATGTCGTTTCAAGAAGACCACCACGTGCAGCACCGATTCCTTTACCATATGCAAGTGCTAAGTCTTTTGCTTGACCTGTTGCATCTTGATGGATGGCGAATAAGCCTGGTACACCTGCACCTTCTTGGAATTGACGACGCACTAAGTGACCCGGACCTTTTGGTGCTACTAAAAATACGTCAACATCTGCTGGTGGTGTAATTTGCCCGAAATGGATATTGAAACCGTGCGCAAACATTAATGCTTTTCCAGCTTGTAAATGTGGTGCGATTTCTGCTTCATAAACAGCTTTTTGACGCTCATCTGGTAGTAAAATTTGAATTACATCTGCTTCTTGTGCTGCCTCTGCAACTGTTTTTACATCAAGACCATCTGCTTTTGCTGCATCGAAAGAGCCACCTGGGCGAACGCCTACTACTACGTCAAAGCCTGATTCTTTTAAGTTTAGCGCGTGTGCATGACCTTGAGAGCCATAACCGATAATCGCGATTTTCTTTCCTTTTAGTACATCCTCGTTAATATTTTGTTCATAGTACATTGTAGCCATAGTTTAATTTCCTCCTAAAGTGTGTGTTTTACGCTTTTATTAAAAGCGTATCATTTTTATATGCAAACTATTTTAAAATAGAAAGCTGCGGATTTGAGATAATTTGCGTTTCACGTACAGATGCTGTTGCGCCTGTACGAGTAAGCTCCTTAATGCCATATGGACGAATGAGCTCGATAAAGGCATCAATTTTTTCAGGATGACCTACTACTTGATACGTCACAACATTTTTAGCCGTATCAATAATTTGTGCACGGAAAGGTTCGACAATCGAATTCATTTCCAGGCGTAAATTTGGCGGTGAAATAACCTTAACAAGTGCCAGCTCTCGTAGAACAATCGCTTTGTCAGTAATGTCATTAACTTTTAATACATCAATTTGTTTCGATAATTGCTTCACTAGCTGCTCAATTTTGCGCTCATCTTCTACATGAACTACAAAGGTCATTTTGGAGGAGTTTTGTTGCTCCGTATGACCAACTGTAATGGATTCAATATTGAATTGACGCTTCATCAATAAGCCTGTTAATCGGTTTAATACACCACTTTGGTTAATCACAGTTACAGTAATTACTCGTTTCAATTCTTTTTCACCCCAATCATTTCATGCAAGCCTTTGCCTGGCGCTACCATCGGGTAAACACATTCAAGCTGCTTCACGCGGCAATCAATTAATACTGGCTCATCAGAAAGTAGTGCCTCACGGAAAATCGCTTCCGCTTCATCGATTGTGTTAATACGATAGCCTTTAATATCGTAGGCATCTGCTAATTTAACAAAATCTGGCTGAATCGGCATTAATGATGATGAATAGCGCTCTTCATAGAATGTTTCTTGCCATTGACGCACCATACCAAGACAGCTATTATTCAAAATTACAATTTTTACTGGTAAGTTAAATTCCTGTAGCAATGAGAGTTCCTGTGCTGTCATTTGGAATCCTGCATCCCCTACAATCGAAACTACCTTTTTGTCTGGCTTCGCAAATTGGGCGCCAATTGCGGCAGGGAAACCGAAGCCCATCGTACCAAGTCCACCAGACGTTACCCATCCATGAGGATTATTCAGGTGATAGTATTGTGCTGCCCACATTTGATGCTGACCAACATCTGTTGTGACAATCGCTTCACCCTCTGTAATTTTGTGTATAAGCTGCAATGCCTCTTGCGGTAAAATTTCTTGATCGTTCTCATCCTTGACATACCATAATGGATACTCACGAGCATGCTGCTGTAAATAAGCTAACCATTCGTCTGTCTCAGGTCCTTCAAAATCCTTTTTCAGCAATGCTTTTAATGCTTCTTTCGCATCTGCCACAATTGGAATATCCGTTGGTACGTTTTTACCAATTTCGGCTGGATCAATATCGATATGAATAATCGTTGCATTCGGTGCAAAAGTTGCTAAATTACCTGTTAAACGGTCATCAAAGCGAGCACCGATATTTAATAGTAAATCGGCTTTTGTAATCGCCGTATTAGCAGTAACAGTTCCGTGCATACCAGCCATACCAAGGAATAGCTCATGCTCACCATGAATGGACCCTAATCCTAATAATGTATTGGTTACTGGAATGCGATATTTTTCTGCAAAGGCTGTTAGCTCTTCACGTGCATCAGCAAAAAGAACGCCCGCACCAGCTAAAATCACTGGATTTTTTGCTAAAGAAATTGCTTGAATAGCTTTCTGAATTTGCAAATAATTCGGCTTATACGTTGGTTGATAGCCCGGTAAATAAATTTCATCAGGTGCTTTTGGTGGGTTTTCTACATCAAATAGCATTTGTGAAACGTTTTTTGGAAAATCTACAACAACTGGTCCTTTTCTGCCTGTGTTAGCAATATGGAAAGCTTCCTTCACGATACGCGGAATATCATTGATATCCTGCACTTGGTAATTATGCTTTGTGATTGGTGTTGTAATGCCCATAATATCTGCTTCCTGGAAAGCATCTGTGCCAATAACGGCTGTAGAAACTTGACCTGTAAAGACAACCAATGGGATGGAATCAATCATGGCATCTGCAATACCTGTCACAAGATTTGTTGCACCTGGTCCACTTGTGGCGATAACAACACCTGGTTGACCAGATACACGCGCATATCCCTCCGCTGCATGGATAGCACCCTGTTCATGTCTTGTTAAAATATGACGGATTGGGTTTTTATACATCGCATCATAAATTTGTAGTACGGCTCCTCCTGGATAGCCGAAAATGATTTCAACACCTTGATCGTGCAATGCTTGTACTAATACATCTGCACCATCCTTCGCTTGATAAGTTGGTTTATCAGTGGTTGTTGCTGCGAATTGCTCTTTTTCATTGATTGAAACATTTGCACTCATCAAATTATGCCTCCTTTATATTTTTCCATCCTATTTTTATGGGAGGGTTGGCGTATTTCCATATTGAAAATAATAAAAAGCCTTTTTCTCCACACGCAAAGAATTACCTTACGTAGGGATGAAAAAGACTTTCCATGGTACCACCCTTTTTTATAGCAAATAATTGCTACCTCGTGAATAAATGACTGCATTTATGCACCAATGCGAAGCTCTCACATCCAATACGGTGTCATAAAACATTTATTCATTAATAACGAGCACTTTCGAATATGCCCGAAGCTATCTAATGGTGTAAACACGTTTAATAGCTCACTCCGAGGGGATGTCGGAACTAGTTGTATCGCCGGCTTCCAGCACAACCGGCTCTCTGGTAGATACAAGGCTCTAGAACCTTTAACCTCATCAACGCTTTAAAATATGAAATTGTTAAATCTTCATTACGCCACCTGTTGAAGCGTTTGTTACTAATTTAGAATATCTTGCAAGCCACCCACGTTTAATCTTTGGTTCAAAGACAGGTAATTTTGCACGACGTTCAGCTAAAACTTCCTCTGAAACTTCTAAATGAATTGTACGATTTGGTAAATCAATAGAGATAATATCGCCATTTTCAACTAAAGCGATTGGACCGCCTTCAGCAGCTTCTGGTGAAATATGTCCGATTGAAATACCGCGGGATGCACCTGAGAAGCGACCATCTGTAATTAACGCAACTTTTGTACCAAGGCCGCGACCTTGAATCGCAGATGTTGGTGCAAGCATTTCAGGCATCCCTGGGCCACCTTTAGGTCCTTCATAGCGAATGACGACAACATGACCCTCTTTCACTGTTCCATTATCAATATTTTCTTGAGCTTCCTCCTGTGAATCGAAGACGATTGCCTCTCCTGTAAACACCTTAATGGAAGGGTCAACTGCGCCCACTTTAATCACAGAGCCTTCAGGTGCAATATTACCGAATAATATCGATAGGCCACCTACAGCACTATATGGATTATCTTTTGTTCGAATCACTTGATTGTTTGTAATATGATGGTCTTTGACAAGTTCGCCCATCGTTACACCCGCCACTGTTGGACGGTCTGGATGAATCGCTCCTGGAATGGATACTAATTCATTAATAATGGCACTTACGCCACCAGCTTTATTAATATCATCCATTGAGATATCAGAAGCAGGCATGATTTTTGCTAAATATGGTACACGTTCTGCTACTTTATTAATATCTTCAATGTTGTAATCTATTTCAGCTTCATTTGCAATGGCTAATGTATGAAGAACGGTATTTGTGGAACCGCCCATTGCCATATCAAGTGCAAAGGCATCATCTATTGCCTCTTTTGTAATAATGTCACGAGGTTTCACATCCTCTTTGACCATGCGAATTAATTGCTTCGCTGCTTCCTTAATCAGCTTATGGCGCTCCTCAGAAGTGGCTACGATTGTACCATTTCCAGGCAAAGCGACACCAAGTATTTCCATTAAGCAGTTCATAGAATTTGCTGTAAACATACCTGAACACGAACCACATGTTGGACAGGCATTGTTTTCAATATCTAATAGCTCCTCAGCTGACATTTTGCCAGATTTATGAGCTCCTACGCCTTCAAAAACAGATGTTAATGAAAGCTGTTTGCCTGAAGCAGATGTACCAGCCTCCATTGGACCACCCGAAACAAAAATGGATGGTACGTTAGTACGAACTGCTGCCATTAGCATACCTGGCGTAATTTTGTCACAGTTTGGAATATAAAATACACCATCAAACCAGTGTGCATTGATAACTGTTTCTGCTGAATCAGCGATAATTTCACGGCTTGGTAATGAATAACGCATACCAATATGCCCCATTGCAATACCATCATCAACACCGATTGTATTAAATTCGAATGGAATACCACCCGCCTCAATAATGGCTTCTTTGACAACATCAGCGAACGTACGTAAATGAACGTGACCTGGTATTATGTCGATATAAGAGTTGCAAATACCAATAAATGGCTTGCCTAAATCTTTTGCTTTTACTTTGCCTGTTGCATATAAAAGACTTCGATGCGGCGCTCGATCTACGCCTACTTTAATCATGTCACTTCTCATTTTAAACGCCCCTCATTTATTGCTCTGTTTGTTGCTATATACAAAATGTTCTGTCTATTCAAATCAAATTTTGTTTATAGAATCATAGCTTTTTCGTTTCATTACTGTTGTAACGAACGTGTTAAATTGTTGTTATCATAGTACGAAAAAAGCTTCTCGTCAACAGTATTTTTTGAATTGTTTAAACAATTCAAAAAATCAGCTAAATTTGAAATCGTTTTCATGCTGATTAAATATCATTTTTATCTCGTTTTGATAAAAATTTTAATAGTTCATGTAATTTTTATTTTTTTATCATTTATACGCTACAATAAAAATAATTTTTTTAGATAACCTGTTAAAAATACTTGGTCAGGGTCATATTGTTGACGGATAGTTAAAAATCTTTCAATCTCTGGATATAGTGTATGGACTGCTTGAGCTGTTACATAATGTTGCTTGCCCCAATGAGGACGGCCATCATATTTTTGCATCAATGTATGCACCCATTTAAAGTACGGCTGTTCTGCCATGCCTTTATACATATGAAAAGCGATAAAGGCTGATTCTCGCCCTTGGGTTGGACTTAAAAAACCTGCTTCCCCTGCCGTTGTTCGACATTCTAATGGAAAATGCACATGGAAAATACCCTTTTGCAAGGTTGCATGAATTTCCTCCATACATGCTTCAAACTGTGTTAACGGAATGGCATATTCACTTTCCTGAAATTTAACACTACGAGGTGATGGATAAATTTCATAGCTAATGCCGACTTTCTCACCCTTCACAACACTGCTCGCTGCAACTTTGCTCATCATACCGCTTAAAGCAGGCCGCCATTTACAAAGCTCTGACATGGCAAAAAAAGCACCGTTTTCTACAACTTGCAGCTTAAGCATTTCTATTCGCTTGTTCCATTCACTCTGATAAACAGGCGCTACAGCATTCATACGCTTTATCTGAATGGTTTCACTCCCCGGAAAATAAAACCACTCCACATGACGGTGCTGGCGAATATCCTCCGCAAAAAGTGCCAGCCCATTTGTAAGTGTATCGCTCGTCCCTATATAGTGTAAGCCGTAGATTGGCATGACCTTTATCGTCACTTTGACCAGCACACCTAGCATACCAAGTGATACATGGAGCGCTTCTGATAAATCGTCCATGCCTCGACGATGCTCCTGATATACACCTGTGCCATCTACAAAGCCCCATGCCATAACTGTCGAGGACAGGGAACCGAGTGTAACCCCTGTACCATGTGTGCCTGTTGATACAGCACCAGCAATTGTTTGCTCCTGAATATCACCCATATTGATTAAAGCAAAGCCATATTTTGCTAACAGTGGACCAATTTCATATAAATACGTGCCAGCCCATAATGTTGCCTCCTGCTGCTCCTCATTCATCGCGATTAATCCCCGCATATTATGTAAAGAAATAGCGATATGCTCTGGCATAGCAACAGCACTAAAGGAGTGAGCTGCACCTGTTACACGAATATTTTTTCCCGCTTCACGCGCTTGCTTGACAATTGTTGAAACTTCCTCAATGGATCGTGGTGTATGCATTTCACCTGGATATGACACCACATTGCCAGCCCAGTTTGTCCATTTTGCACCATGCTGCCATGTTGCTATAGAAAACATTGTCCATCCCCCCTATATGTTGTATATGGTCCCATATATTCATCCCCACGAATACTATGCAATACTTGAAAGCGCTCACAAAGTTCACCAGCCTTGGCATGTCGAAAATAGATCGTATCGCCCATCTGTATGTTGCTGCCCTTTACTTTAATGGGTGTTTGCACCTCCCCTGCCCCTTCTAAGCTAAGATATGCAAATGTAGCAGATTCATAGAATACAGGTAAACGGTCGATACCCATTGCGCCAGAAGCAATATAACCACCACCATGACAAACAACTATATCTTTTTCAGGCTTTCTTGTGACACGTAATGCAAACCCAGCTGCTTTGGCTAGCTGCAAATGTGTAAATTGGTCAAACAATGCAGGTGCATAAAAGGCGGAGCCTACTGTTATTTCGGTCACCTCTTTTTGTTGAGCTGTATAGCGCATACTCCCCGACCCTCCTCCATTCACAAAGCGAAGATTCGGAAAATAAGCCTTAATATGGGCAACGGCTAAGCGACGAAATTGGGTCACTTGCTTTTTAGCCTGTTTTTGCATCGTTTCAATCAATCTACCTTTTAAAGCATTTGCAGGGCGGTTGCCGACACCTGCAATTTGAGCCTCATAGCCCATCGCGCCAGTAACCTCAATGATAGGATGCTGTTGAATAAATTGTAAAAACGGCGTTAATAGCTCAAGAGAATACAATGATGAACGTTTCGTCCCAAAATACAATAGTTTAAAATCATTGGAAACATTTATATCAATACAAACCTGCACACGTACGCCAAGTTCCTCCCCTAGCTTTGCTAATAGTTGGATATGCTCTGGTCGATCCACCATAAAGGTAACGCTTTTTCCATCCTTAACAAAATGCAATAATCGACGAATCGCAGACTCTTCCATCACAGGATAACCAAGCAATAAATGATCAAAATGCTGTTCTAATAGATAAATCGTTTCTGCTGCTGTAAATGTCATCAAGCCTACAGCATTCGCAAGATTCTTTTGGATATAGCGCAGTACCTCCACAGAGCGAATGGATTTTGTTGCGATTCGAATTTGTTTTTCACCACAAGCATTGTGTACCGTTTGAATATTTTTATCTAGCGCATCTAAATCCAGCCAAGCAAATGGCCGTTCCAAATGATAAAACGCTTGCTCCATCCTTGTTGTCATACAATCGCCTCCCTTGTATTTGACATTTTATAAAATAAAAACAACCGTGAGCATTGGCTAAACAAAGCTTTCACGGTTGTTTTAAAATTGGATAAACATTTTATTCACCTTTCTATAGTAGTTGGTTACGATGCGTATAAAAACTCAGCTGCAAGATTAAGCATTACTAGTAAATGTAAACCCGCAATCAAAAAACCTTGTCGATTTAAACGTTTCATTACAGCCATATCCATATGAATCACTCTCCTTTTTTATTATTATAGTGACTTGTCACAAAAATTTCAAACTTTTTTTGAAATTTATATATATTTTTTCAAAAGACTATGAACCTAAATAAAAATGGAGAATATTAGTGAGATGGATGGTACAAATTTTTCAGCTATACATATTATAGAGATAAGCGATGCTGTACAACATATAATTTATGCTTATTTACAGTGATATATGTAGAGCAAATAATGGGTTGAAAAGCATGTAATAATTACTAAAAAAGCAGAACACGTTTAATCTGCTTCATTCAGGGTATAACTAAGTAATCGCCATTATATCTTAATTTTAAGGAGATGAAAATAATGATTAGTTTCATTTGGTATTTAATCATCGGCGGTATTCTCGGATGGTTAGCTGGCGTAATTTTAGGTAAGGATGTACCTGGTGGCATTATCGGGAACATTATTGCAGGGATTGTCGGTTCTTGGATCGGTAGTATGGTTTTAGGTAATTGGGGCTGGAAAGTAAGTGATTTCTATGTGTTCCCAGCACTAATTGGCGCAATCGTGCTGATCTTTATCGTAAGCCTTATTTTAAAAGGTATGCGCAAGGCGACTTAAATATGTTAAAAAGAGCCATCATTGCGGTGGCTCTTTCCTATTTATGATGGATTAGCACGGCTGCTTTTAATTCATCATGATAATCATGGTACATATGAAAATAATGCAGTACCTTTTCTACATATTCATCACTGTGATTGTATTGAAAAACAGCTTGTTGAATTTCTCCATTAGCAGCACCGTATTTCGCTAAGTAATTCGCTGCACTAAAAATGGCATCTTCAATATCATAAGGGTCTGCAATACCATCTCCATTAGCATCTACACCATAGCCACCATATTTTGCAATAGCTGCTGGGTTCATCAGCTCTGCCTTTGGTATATCGCCTTTGCCTAACCCTGAGCAAGTAGGATGTTGCCAGCCTACAAATGTACAAGGCATAAATTGTAAATGCCCTTCTGCGCCAGCTGATGAAACCATTGTTTTCATTGTAGAAAAGCGTGTTTCGATCCGATGATGGGCAGCTAGCAATGTCCATGGCACACCATATTTTTCCTCTGCTGCTACATAAATAGGAATAAATTGCTCTGGGATAGCCATGTCAAAATGCTGTTGAATTTCTTCTACCACCTTTTGCTGGGCAAGCTTTTCGAAAATCGGTAAAGTTTGTAGTTCCTTCCATGCAAAAAATGTAAAAATATAAACAGTAATTGCGATTGGTATTAATAAGGCTATCATACCCATTTTTGCTGTAGATGATAACATCGGTTTCTTGTTTTTGTTCTTTGCCATAAGCCACACCTAATCTAGTATTCTTCTTTCATCTTACCAAACTTACGGATAAATGTAGTATATCTTTTCATCGCCGTTTCCACTATAAAACCAGTTGAAAAGGCTGAGAACTATATAGTAAAATACGCTTTGATGGATAAAAATTAAGGAGGAATTTATTTTGTGGAAAGACTTTAAGGAATTTGCGATGAAAGGCAATATTGTTGATCTCGCAGTAGCAGTTGTAATTGGCGGTGCTTTTGGTAAAATTGTAACCTCCTTAGTTGAAAATATTATTATGCCGTTAGTCGGTATATTAACAGGTGGTATTGATTTAACAAAGAGCTTTGTTTTTGGCTCAGGAGAAGCCCAAGTTAATTTAGGTATATTTCTACAATCAATCATCGATTTTTTAATTATTGCCTTTGCGATTTTTATGGCTTTACGCATTATGACTAAGCTAACACGTAAAAAGGAAGAGGCTGCTGTTGAAGAACCAACACCTGAGCTTGATGCAAAGGAAGAATTATTAAAAGAAATTCGCGATTTATTGAAAAAAGAACAAGCTTAATCCTAACAATCTGTTTCATTCTATTGAGGCAGATTTTTTTATGGCATTCAGCAGAAATTAGTGTTGTATTGTGAAGATGCATGCTTTGGCTTCGTTGGTATTCTCGCCCGAAACGCGGGTATTTGTCCTAGCTCCGTGGGTATTCGCTCTCGAATCGCAGGTATTTACTCTGGCTTCGCGGGTATTCTCGCCCAAATCGCAAGTATTTATTTTCTTTAGAGGTATTTATAATCTCGCTAATTTTCAGAAATCACCCTTGTTCTTCTTTTCCATACATGTTAAATTGATAACAATTATTGAAAATACAATGAATAAGAAGCGCCAATATACGCTTTATATTCAGCATTAAAGAAAAGAGTGACATTATGACATTAAACAGAAGCATTGAAACAAAACTTGTACAATTAGGAAATTTAAGCGACCCAGCAACAGGTGCTGTAAGCCCGCCAATTCATTTATCAACTGCTTATAAGCATGCTGGTATTGGTGAATCTACTGGCTTTGACTATACACGTACAAAAAATCCAACACGTGCACTTTTAGAGGCAGGTATTGCAGATTTAGAGGGCGGCGATATGGGCTTTGCCTGTAGCTCTGGTATGGCAGCCATTCAATTAGTGCTTTCCATCTTTAAACCGGGCGATGAGCTAGTAGTGCCTGATGATTTATATGGCGGTACATATCGACTATTTGCCTTCTTCGAAGAAACTTATAATATTAAGCCTGTTTATTCAAAATTTGAATCTGTTGAACATGTGGAAGCATTAATTAATGACAATACGCGTGCATTATTTATTGAAACGCCAACAAATCCATTGATGCAGGAATTTGATTTACAATTATATGCTGAGCTAGCACATAAGCATGGCTTATTATTAATTGTTGATAATACGTTTTATACACCATACTTCCAACGTCCTATCGAGTTAGGCGCAGATATTGTCCTGCATTCTGCGACAAAATATATTGGTGGACATAATGATGTGCTAGCAGGTCTTGTAGTAGTAAAAGGTACAGAATTAGCTGAGCGTATTGGCTTTATTCATAATGGCAGTGGTATGGTGCTAGGCGCAATGGATTCATGGCTGCTAATTCGCGGCTTAAAAACAATGCATTTACGCTTAAAGCAGCATGATGCAAATGCGAAAGCAATTGCGGCTTATTTAGAGGAAGAGGAGCTTGTAACAGATGTGCTTTATACAGGAAAAGGTGGCATGCTATCCTTCCGTCTGCAAAAGCCTGAGTGGGTTGATCCATTCCTGCGCAATTTAAAATTAATTACGTTTGCTGAAAGTCTTGGCGGTGTTGAGAGCTTTATTACATATCCTGCTACACAAACACATGCAGATATGCCATATGAAGAGCGTGTGGAGCGCGGTGTATGTGATCGTTTACTCCGCTTCTCTGTTGGAATTGAGGAAGCAGAAGATTTAATTGCAGACTTACGTCAAGTATTCGATATTCTTAGAAAAGAGGCATAATGAATGAAGCAACGTATTGAAACAAGTCTAATTCACGCTGGTGTACGTGATGGCTATACAAATAAAAAAGGAGCAGTCAATGTTCCAATGTACCTGTCCTCTACCTTCCATCAAGAAAGCATTGATGAGTTTGGCGAATATGACTACGCACGCTCTGGTAACCCAACAAGAGATGCGCTCGAAAAAGCGGTAGCTGAATTAGAGGGCGGTGTACGTGCACATGCCTTTTCATCAGGTATTGCTGCGGTATCAGCAGCTCTAATGTTATTATCACAGGGCGATCATATTGTGATGACAGAGGATGTGTATGGCGGTACATATCGTTTTGTCACAAAGGTATTACCACGCTTTGGCATTTCTCATACTTTTGTCGATTTCACGGATTTAGCGGCAGTGGAAGCGGCTATTACACCAGCTACAAAGCTACTTTATATAGAAACTCCATCGAATCCAACATTGGGTATTACAGATATTCGTGGTGTGGTGGCACTTGCCAAGCAGCACCAATGCCTAACATTTTTAGATAATACATTTATGACACCGTTACACCAACGCCCATTAGAGCTTGGCGTAGATGTCGTAATTCATAGTGCAACAAAGTTTTTATCAGGTCATTCTGATATTATTGCTGGCTTAACGGTAACAGCCGATGAACAGCTTGGGCAGGAGCTTTACGCTATTCAAAATTCATTCGGTAATATTTTAGGTGTGCAGGATTCCTTCACACTGCTACAAAATATTAAAACAACGGATGTACGCTTTAGCCGCTCCGCACAATCTGCCCAAAAGATTGCAGAGTTTTTAGCTGCGAATCCGGTTGTTGAGCAAGTGTATTATCCTGGGCTTGCCTCACATCCTGGCTATGACATTCATCAAAGCCAAAGCACAAGTGCAGGTGCTGTCTTATCTTTCCGTTTGCCAAGTTACGTTGCTGCAAAGGCATTAGTAGAGGCAATGACAATTCCTGTGTTTGCAGTTTCTCTTGGAGGCGTGGAATCAATCCTTTCTTATCCAGCAAAGATGAGCCATGCTGCGATGGAGCCTGAGGAACGTGCAAAACGTGGCATTACAGATGGACTTTTACGTTTTTCAGTAGGGCTTGAGCATGTCGATGATTTAATTGCCGATTTTGCACAAGCATTAGAATTTGCTGCAAAGGCTTAGCTTGAGATTTAGCATAAAATCGTGATTTTTATAACGCGGTTTTATGCTTTATTTTTTTACCTAAGCATATAATTGTTCTATATATTGGTATACTTATATTCGACATTGTAGGTGAAAATATTGTCCCTTATTATACGACAAATGCAAAAAGATGATATTGCTTTTGTACAAGAAATTGCCCGAAGCAGCTGGCATTATACATATGCGGATATTATTGCTCATGCTATTCAAGATCATTTTTTAGCAATAGAGCAGCTCATAAAACGGTTAGCGAATAGTCCATTTTTAGTTGCGGTGCTTCATGAATCACTTGTAGGCTTCGCTCATTTCTCAAATGTTATCAATGGGGAAGCGGAGCTATTCGCTATGTATTTACACCCTACTATGCAGAGCTATCCGCATTATTTGTTTGTGTAGAGAAGGAAAATACAGTGGGTATGAATTTTTATACAGCAAAGTGCTTTACAAAAGTAGAAGAATATGATGAATTATTCGATGGCTATCTTTTAAAAACGGTGAGATTCGTGAAAAAAGTGGGTATGTTAACCCCCCCTTTTTTACTAAAAGCATTGCAAAATAATCCATATTTTCTCAAATCGCTGTTGTCGACAGTCCTCCTCGCGAATTCCAAAATATAGTCTGTCACGATCTCCCCACATATAGCCAAGGTCCTTTGCTGAATCAAACTGCAGCAATAATTGCCAATCCGTCGCTCCTGCCTCTAGCTCCTTTCGCAAAGGGTCTTAATAGCCTGTTGAATCATCACAATATAAACCATTGGTCACAAGCTGACACTCCAAATACATATCACCCTGAATAACATCAGGGTCACCACCAATACGATGAGTCATTGTAAGTTTAAAATAAAGTTTGATCATAATAAGCATTTAAAATTCGATATTATCGAAAAGCAGAAAGCCTGCTTTTGAAAAAAGATTGATCAAAACAGGCTCTCAAAATATTTCTTTCTGGTAATTTTTTATAAAAAAGATTGATTATTTTCTACTGATGTTATTCCGTTAAAGGGTCTGATTGTTTAAAACGAAAAAGCCGAGGCGATATGAAATGCCTACAACCTTTTCATTAATTACAAAAATCAATTTAAATTTGTGACATAGCTTTTTTAATATACTTATAAAGCTCTCCATCTACCCCATATTGCAGTGGATTGTTTGGGTTTTCTGCATGGAAACGTTCAGCTGCCTTAACGATCTCAGGATCACCACCAGTAAACTTATTAGTTAATTCCTGCCAACGTTTAGCTAATTGTACAACAACAGGGCTTTCTGGCGATGTATTTTTTTCCAATTCAACTCGGACATTAGTAATTAATTCAGCCCAATCATTTTCTACTTGCCTTTTTTCTTCTAAGCTAAATTGCTCTGTTTGATTTTTCATTTTTTCTAATTGTTCTTTCGTAAAATATTTTTCACTCATATTGATCACCTCAATTAATTTAATAAATTGTTCAGACTGAACTTCCTGTTGGGTTGCAAGTAGCTGATACATGCCTTCAAGCCTACTGTACAACTGTTCTTGTACTTCAATTTGTTTCTTTACAGTTTCTAACTGTATTTTGATTACTTCAATTGGATTAAAATTAGGATTTTCAATCGTTGCTTTAATCTCTTCCAAGGAAAACCCCAATTGTTTTAGTGATAGGATTTGTTGCAACTTTACAATATCTGCTTCGGTATAGATTCTATGGCCCGATTCCGTAATGTCAGATGAAGAAAATAAGCCAATTTGGTCATAGTGGTGCAGGGTGCGCACCGTTAATCCGGTTTGCTTTGCTAATTCTCCAACTTTCCATTTTCTTTTTATGATCATCCCCTCATTTCGTACGATTGTTTTTGCCGGCAACTTTACTATACAACCTGACGTTACGTTAGGTTCAAGTCCTTTTATTAAGATTTCTAAATTAAATGGTCCATTTAATGGAATGGCTTTATTATCACTTCACAAGTTCTTAATCTACAAAAAAAACCGAAATTCCTTCTTTATAGAGATAGGAAATTTCGGTTCATCTTTTTTATAAACGGTTAAACTTTTTTCAAAACGGTACGACTTTTCTATAAACAGTTCAACTTTATTTCAAAGCCACAGTCATTTCTTCAGCTTCCAGCCATTCATATTGTAAATCACTATAGCTATCAATAGCCTCACCTAAAACCCCCTCTAATTTACCGAAATATGGATATTCCCGTGATGGAAGTGTCCATTGATGTTTAAATTGCAGCACTGCGCTATCAATCTGACCATACTTCTTTAGTGCAGCAGGTATAGTGACTCTTGTAAGGTTGTCGATCGGCTGTGCAAAATAAAAAATGCGAAAGCGATCATAATCTTACGGATCATAGCCCCATGGCTGCTCCATAGCATTATAGAAAAAGGAGAGTAGCCCATTGACAGGTCATGCGTGATGTTTATCATACGGCTTGATTTCAGTAAGATTAACTTGGCACAGAAAATATAGGGAGCTATCGTCATTCGTATATAGCCAAGTAAAATGAGCTGGTACATCAGAACAGCCCCCCATTTTGGAGCGTCCAATCGAAAATGGCTGGGCAAGCATTCGAATAGAGCTTTTGGCAAGGGCTAATAATTCCTCTGTCTTATGCACTTAATTATCTTCCTATAATAAATTTTTCGATACTGCTCATCTTTTGTCCTCTAATGCTCAGATTGAATCGCAAGTACCATTAAGTCTGGTTCATCTGCCACTCCTTTACCAATGACCGTCCTATCTTGTTAAATATCGTTGAAACTGCTTTAAATCCTTCGCTAAAAATTCATTGGATAACCAAGTATTCGCTGCTTCAATCGCATTGATAAAGTTTGGCAGGGATGTTTTATCTAATGACTGAAACTGCGTTGGCATCACTGTATTAGTAATCGCTTTTTGCCAATTGTTATAGTCTTTTATTTTCTTTTGTACAAGATGTGGCTGGCTTGTATGAATTGATTTAGCCAATTGGCTGTACTCCTTGAACGCCTCAGCAAGTGCCTCATGATCCTGCTTTTCAGTAGCTTTCGAAATACTCTCCTGAATACGCTGCCATTTTTCAGGGAATGCCTCTTTCACTACATCATCCATATGAACATAATCATTCGGTGCATTCACTAATGGTCCCCTTTCAATGGCATAGGAAACCGTACCATTGTCATTTTTCACACCATTGACTGCAAATTTTGCAATGGTTGTCATCACCTCCATATAATCTTTTGCTTGCTGTCCCTGTAAGTAATGATCGGCAATAAATTGCGCCTTTTCGATGCCAAGCGAAATCATAGCCTGACGCTGCTCCTCTGTCATCTCGCCAATATTACGTACTAAAAAGTTTTGAGAGATGGTTGAGTAGGTAGCGTCCAGCACTTGCTGACTTGCTCCCTTTAAGCTATTAACGAGCTTATCATTTGTTTGGATATGTGGGATGATGATTGCTCGCACATTATGTTCAATTGCATCCTCAAATTGTACCTGCTGTTCCGCACGAATCGCTAGCTGCTCCTCACTTTCAACAAATTTGAATTTTCCACCATCTTTAAACATAGAAGCTATTGTTTGAGCAATTTCCTCCGGCGCCTCCTGTAATTGAACTTGAGCACCAAATAATCGACGTGCTTCCTCTCCAATTGTTACAGCATCCTGCTTGTCTTTGCTGACCTGCATATGCTTTTCTTCCTTAGCTTGAGTATTTACAGCGTGAAGAACAGTTGCTGGATTTGCGTAAGATTCTATCTTCATGTTATGTACCCTCCTTTTGTTAGTCGTTAGCGTTTATATCGGCTTTATACCAAATAATTGAAGGTAAATCAAAAACCTAGAATCATTTCTAGGTTTGGTCAAATGGTTATGCTAATTCTTCATCTGCGAAGGCGAGTAATGTGCCATCCTCTTTTTTTAGATAAAAAGCAAGTGCATCATAGCCATTGTTTTTGACAGTTTGCCAGTCTGCAGTTTTACCGTTAATTAGCTGCACATTCCCTTGTTCATCAAGCTCATAGTCCTCTGCCTCCTCGTCATAGTCAACATTATAATAAAAGGCTATAACGACCTCCATTGCAGGCATCTCATATTTTTGCAGTGGACGGTTTTGCCGCTCCTCCTCTGTATAGTCATCACAAAACATTGCATCATAGCCATGCTCTGTCCGATCAAACAGTAAAATTTCCTCGCCCGTTACGGTATCCTTTGCCATAATTTTAGCTGTTGAGCCTGTAATAAAAGGTAACTCCTCACCATCAAGCTTCAGTAAATCACCGTAATACCAAATCGTAAACTGATGATTCCCAGTGCTAGAGTGCAGCTGGAATTGTGATATTATATCGTCTAGCTGTTGCACATTTTCGGCAAATGGCTGTAAATAGCATGGAATAGGTATACTCATTTTATCTTTTCTCCTTATTATTTAAATGTCTGTAACACAGTGCCTTGCCCATTCTCAGCTTCAACTTCAGCGTATGCGCCATTTATCAAAGTGAGCTGTGGTGGCACATGACCGCAATCAATATCATATAAAATAGGAATCTGCAATTCTTCTGCAAGTTCGTGATAAGCATCCACTACTGTATAATTTGCAACAGGTGTATTGGCAGGGCTTCTTCCAAACAGAATACCACTACAATCGTTAAACCAGCCCGCTAATTTCATTTGTACAAGTGTTCTCCGCAAATCCGTCGTCGATAACTCACAATTTTCAAGATACCAAATAATCGTATCCCCTTGATTATAGCTCTCTGTAAAACTTTGCACATCGCCATATGGTGTACCAATTAAATGTCTGATTGTATCAATGCAGCCACCGAGTAATCGCCCCTGTATCTTCACCTTTTCATTGATGGTGGATTTCCAGTAAGTAGGCTCTGTTAGATGAAAAATATACGGTGTTGGGTTATGATGCTGCCATTCTTTTTGATAGTTTTTGGAGGAACGCTGAAGAATGGACTCACCCTTTTTTATGGATAAAACAGACTGCCACATGGCTGTGGTTTCATCCGAATAGTCGCCCCTTAAATCGATTAGGTTCGTGCCGTGAGCTGTCGCAATACCTGTTTTTAATGTAATGGCTAATAATAGCAGACTAATATCAGAATAGCCTAACACCCACTTACTTTGCATATGGTCAAAATCTATGTACTCAAGTGTTTCAATAAGTAGCTCTCCGCCCCAAGGAGGCATAATTAGCTGAATATCTTCACGGAGCATCATCTGATTAAATTCCTCTGCACGCTTTTGAGCTGAGGCAGACCTTGCCTTATCTTGCGTCCATGCTGTTTCCGCACAAATAATAGTAAAGCCTTTGCTTTCCACACTGTTAAAAGCAGACTGTAACAAATGATGTAATTCACTTGGGACACCAGACGATGGTGCAGTCACGCCTATCGTTGCCCCTTTTTCTAAAGTTGGATATTTTATCATATGTAGTCACTCCTTCATGCTTTTTGCTATCATAACATGTTCCATACTTTGTTTCATGAATAGCTACTCTAGCCACTCAAAAAGGAGCGTTTCAAAAGTTAGTTGAAACGCTCCCCTGTGATAACACTTATAGCTTTAGCATGATTAAAACTGTCGGGCCTTTGCTTCACTTCGCAAAAGACGGTTATGGAGTGTAATCTCCGTTTCACCATTTACTTGCGCTTTGGCATGCTTCATCCGTGACCAGTTGCGGTGGATTTTTTGAGATTTTGGGTCTAATTGTTCGAACCTACTCATGTTTCATCCTCCTCATCATTGTGCTTTGATAAGTGAAATCTTTGTTAGTATAGGCAATATCGTATGAACAATACGTTATTTATTTTCTTTCAGCCACGTGAGCGCATATTGTACATATAGCTCTGCGCCGACACGTAAACCTTCTTCGTCAATATCAAAATGACCGTTATGATGTGCCCAGCGTGTATCCTTTTCTGTATTGCCTGAACCTACAAGTGCAAAACAGCCCGGTACTTCATCTAAATAAAAGCTAAAATCCTCTCCACCCATTGTTGGATCATCTAGGTGATAGGCTTGTGCGCCAAAATGTTCAACAGCAAGTCGTTCCACCAAATTAGCACTCTCCACATCATTATTGACTGCCTGTGTGCCATATTCATAAACAACTTGTGCTGTACCACCATAAAGTGCAGCCACCTGCTGGGCATAATGATAAATTTGTGCTTCAATATGTGAACGAACATCCTTATCAAAGCAGCGAACCGTTCCCTCTAAAACAGCATTCTCTGCAATCACATTAAAGCGTGTGCCTACATCCATTTTACCAATTGTTAAAACAGCAGGACGCAATGGATCAACTGTACGTGATACAACAGTTTGAACATTTAAGGCAAATGTAGAGGCAATCATAACAGCATCAATCGCATCGTGTGGCACGGCAGCATGACCACCGCGCCCTGTAAATGTTACTTTAAAAATATCAGCGGAGGCAAATGCTGGCCCTTTATTACATTGAATTTTTCCTGTATCAAT
Source organism: Lysinibacillus sp. FSL K6-0232 (assembly GCF_038008325.1). Taxonomy (NCBI): domain Bacteria; kingdom Bacillati; phylum Bacillota; class Bacilli; order Caryophanales; family Bacillaceae; genus Lysinibacillus; species Lysinibacillus sp. FSL K6-0232. The sequence continues at coordinate 2,304,961 of NZ_JBBOYW010000001.1, forward strand.
TTGTGACCAAATATGAATCCCAAAGGCATTATCAACACCGTCCATTGCCCCTTGCTCAACCATGGCCTTCGCTCCTGCGGCAACTTCCTCAGCCGGTTGGAAAATAAAGCGAACTGTTCCTTCAATCTCTTCCTGCACAGCGTGTAATGTTTTAGCAGCAATTAGTAGCATTGCTGTATGAGCATCATGACCACAAGCATGCATCTTACCATCTGTTTTAGAGCGATACGGAATATCCTCTCGAATTTCGTAAACAGACAAAGCATCCATATCTGCACGTAAAGCAACTGTTTTGCCCTCCTTACCACCCTTTAATTCAGCAATAATGCCTGTTGGCTCTGTGCGTCGATAAGGAATACCTAATTGATCTAAATAAGCAGCCACATAATTCGTTGTTTCATACTCTTCCCAAGAAAGCTCTGGCTCGCTATGTAAGTGACGACGAATCGCCACCAGCTCATTATTTAATTCAGCAATGATCTCCTTGATATTACACATAATTTCTCTCTCCTTACGTTCGTTCATGTTATTATAGCCAGCTTACGAATATCCCCGCTAAAATAACGGATGTAATCGTCACACTAATAAAGCCTCCGACAAGCATTGGTGGTAGCATATTGCTTAATAACATTTCACGCTCCTTTTCATCTGTTGTTGATGATTTAACAACTTCATTCGTTAAAATATAGTCTGCTGGGAATCCATATAATGCTGTTAATGATACAGCAAACGCTAAGTTTGGACTGACCTTTAAGAGCTTTCCTGCAATAAAGGAGAAGATATACATCCCAATCACAGCTAATATTATCGAAACAACTAATGGCACAACAATGCGTAACAGCATATCTGGAGATGCCTGTTTTAAACCATCAAATATAAAGAGCATTAAGCCCATAATGGCAAAGCCAAAGCCATTTGCCTTTTGTAATGGTTGTCTTTCTAAAAAGCCAACTGTTGAGGCAAGTACACCAAACACTAAACAAAGCACTAAAGCATTTACAGTTACAATGGGTGCTAGGGCAACAGATGTACCATAAGCTAGTAAGCCAACAAGTGCTAAACGGAAAAATTTAAAGTATTCCCCGAATTATTCATAGCTAACTGACCTGAGTTCGTTTTGTCATATTTCTTATCACAGACCAAGTTTCTCTGGAATTTAAATGGAGGAATAAATGATTTAGGCCAGTTGATACTTAAAAAATGGGAATTTACCTGTTTTTAGGCAGACTTATCCCTTGGTACGGGTTCGATTTTTTAAAAAAGTGATCTAGTTGGTGGAAAGCTGCTGCACTCTGGTCAGAATGTCTGAAAAGAAGCGCGCATAGACGAAGCTGGACGCTAATTTGAAATGCAGGTAACGACCAGATTTTACAAGTTTACTGGCAACTTTAATTAACCGTGTGCGAATGGTTTGGATTTGAAGCCCATTTTTCGCAGATGGAAACGTTAATGTACGTAACCAATTCGTTAAATTGTAGGCGAGTAAACTGATCATCATGCGTGCTTCGTTCACTTGGAAATCATGGCTTTTCATTTGATCGAATCCGAAGCCATCTTTCGCCTCTTTAATGAAGTTTTCCATTGCGCCACGTTTTTGATAGGACGTGAGAATGGCTTCCGGTGAAAAGGCAGTTTCGCTTAAATTTGTGACGAAAAAGGCATGGGTGAAGAACAGTTCACCTGCTGGGCGTGTAGACTGAATAATGATGCGACGTGACGTATTCCATGAACCAGCCTGATAGATTGACTCCTCCACATAACGTTCGGCTTTTGTGACATCACGGATTTCAGATGTTGGATGTAGTTCTTCCGCAAGTGCTTTCAGTCTGGCGTTCGACTTTAAACGAATGATGTAATAGACCGATTCATCTTCGCAAAGTTTGTATAAGTCGGGTACTGCGAAGCCGCTATCACCACGCACGAGTGTTGTCGTTTCGGGAAAGTTTTCGTTGTAATGATCCAGTAAAGGGCGGACAAATTCCACGACACCGTTTGATGTATACCTATTCCCTGGGCGTAGCTGCGCTTTTAAAAAATCACCGGTGAAGCCGTCAAACGCAACGAGTGGATGAAAGCCGACTGTGCCGTAATGGCTATTGTATGAGGCATTTTCTTGCTTGCCATATGTATCCGCATGAGACGAATCCAGATCAATTAAAAGAGTCGTCGATTGACGTAACTGATGCACCCGGTCCAGTAGTTCTTGATTCGCCGCTTGAAGTTGTTGGAGTGCCTGTTTGTCAAAGCGTTTGAAAAATCGAGATAAAGATGGCTGAGATGCAAGTGCTGGTTTTCCAAGTACACGCGTGAAAACTGGATCGTGCGTTAATGTATCCGCTGCGTCATCCTCGTGATAGCCTGCGATGAGCTGATATATTTTTTGACGAAGAAGTTCCATATTGTCATGGATACAGTAAGAACGCTCATCTTTTAAGTGAAGGTGTTTGGCGATTGTTTTGGAAAAGCCGATTTTTTCATCGAACTCACGGAAGATAAATTGGCCTGTATCAGAAGAAAGCTCACCTCCATCGTGAGTTAATTTCAGTTGGTGATTGAAATGAAGTGTTGTTTGCGGTAATCTAATCATGAGAAGAATCCTTTCTTTTGGTTAGTTCTTGGTCGATTTAACCTTAACAGAAATGGATTCTTTTTTCATTTTTTTAGTGAAAAAGAGAATCCCACAGGAAAGGCGATAAATCGCCTTTCCTGTGGGATTTTGTATTTGGGTGTGAATAATTAGGGTATTCCGTATTATATTTTGCAGGGATTCTGCTAAATAGTTTTGGCTGTTGCTCAGACGCTGGTACAGGTTCTTCCTCTTGTGCTTGGGTAATTGTCTGAACGTTGCCTCTTTGGTGTTCCTTTAGCAAACGTTTCGCTTCACGTTTTAGTACAATAGATGTAATTGGGTAGCCTGCAAATCCTTGAATTACATAGATAACAATCGCAAAAACGGCTAAATCATCTAAGCCTGCCGCCGCTGCCCCCTCCGACATCACCAATGCCGCAACAACCCCACCTACTAATGGAGGAATCGCTACAATCATTGTTTTTAAATCAAAAATCATTGTACCAATGGTAAATAAAATCGCAATAATTCCTAAAATACCTGACAGTGAAATGACAATAGCTTTCCATTGATTTTTTAATTCTTTAAGGGACAGCAATGTGCCCATATTTGTAATTAATAAATACATTAACATTGTGGCAACGACTGGACCAATCCCTGCAATACTAACAATATCTTGTGGGAAGAAAGTCCAATAGCCAACTAAAAATAATACCGCACAGACGAACACAGATGGAATCCAAGCTTTTGTTCTTGTTGCAACGATATCTCCGATGTATAAAATACTCAGTACAATCGTCAGTGCTAACATTTGGGACATATCAAATAATTCTCCTAACCTATTAAATTTTTAATGTTATATATAATAATACTTATTATTCTAAAAATTTTAGTTTTACAGAAAAGAAGAAAAATATATCATTTTCGAGAATATTTCTAATATGAAACTTTGATTTTAATCCCCTATATTTTACATAAAAAAAAGAACTTGTTATTAGTAGTAAACAAGTCCTTTATTGTTGAAAGCGCTTGCCTGTATTTGTATAAATAAGCACAAAAATAGTGAGTGCTACAAATAGGCTAAGCCCCATTACTAATAGCCATTGTATTGCCCATAATTCACTGAAAGCACATAATAATAGGCAAAAGCAGTAACTATACATAATCTTCCCCATAAATTTTGCTAGTGCTTTTTCATCATATTGTTGCTCCTTCTGTGACATTGTATGAAACCCTGTTAGCAAAAAAGCTCCCTTCCCCTGTGATAAAACAATCGCAAAAATAAGAAATGGTAGCATCAGCACAAAATATACAAAGCCGCTCACATGCAATCACCCTACTTTCCATTGAGAATAAATTGTTGAATAGCTGGCAGCAACTCTTCATGAAGTGGGCGTGTGGGGTCTGCATAGGTTGCTAAATTGCCAGCCCGATCTGCTGGTGCTTTTTTCAGCACATGGTTCATGCCCTCCATATAAAGTAGCTGTGCCTCTTGTTTGCCCTGCTTTAATGCTTCAGCATCGGCTTCCTTGACCTGTAAATCCGTTGTTCCTTGTACGATTAATACGCGACCTGTTACTTTGGCAAGCTCCGCTGCAGGATGATGCTTTAGCATGGATATTAAGAAAGGCTGCACAGATGGACGAAAAACAGCTTGTAATTGTGGTGATACTGTTGCTACTTGTTCACCCCGTTTAAGTGCTGCCAAAATATTTGTTGATTCATTGATAAGATTTGGTGCGAGCTGACCCTTTAATTGCTCTAACAGCACTTCATCCAATGGTCTTCCTGCACCTGCAATGGAAACAAAGGACTCTACACCTGTTTTTTGCGCTGCTAGTAAGCCAATAAGAGAGCCTTCACTATGCCCAATAACGTGTACGCCTGTATAAGCTGGATCAGCTAATAATGTTTGCAGAATGTGGACAGCATCATCCACGTATTGGTCAAATGTACTGTCCTCTTCTTTTGTTACAAGTGCTTGGTTATCACCAAGTCCTCGTTTATCATAGCGTATCGTTGTAATGCCCTTTTTTGCTAAGCCCTCTGCAAGCATTTTTAAGCTATTATTTTTACCTGCTAAAGCGGAATTGCCATCCTTATCTGTTGGCCCAGAGCCTGCGATAATTAATGCCACTGGTGATGGGGATGTACTCGCCTTTTGTACGGCTACTGTTAAATCACCCTGCTGAACAGGTATCTTCAAGAATTCATACGTAATAGACTGCTTTTGATAGGCGGTTAAAATTAATGGAAATGTACCACCATTTTGTTGAAATGTAGCCTCTATTTGGTTGTCTTTTAATGTACCGTTAATCGTAATGGCTGAGCCATTGATATGCATAGCTATCGTTACTTGATTATCTGTATAGCTAATCGTTTGTAATGGTAAATTTGTCAAGCCCTGTGCTGGAACCGATAATGTGCCGCTATCATTCTGTAAATCCACCACAATAGGAAGCGGACCATTTGGTGTTTCAATAACGCCTTCCCATTTGCCAATAAATTGCTTATTTATATCATCATCCCTCCTTGCGTCCTTGTGCGTGCATGCTCCCACAAGCACTAATACACAGCATAACCATAATAATTTTTTCATAGCCTCTCCCCCAATCTGTTATAGTTAGAGTATTACAGATTTTTTCGTATGTCAAAACGTTTAGATTTTTGATGAACCATTTTTCAGCCAAAGAAAAAAGGACCCAGAAAAAATTCTGAGTCCTTGGACACTTATTGCTTCTTGTTGATTTTCACTGTTAAGGTCTTTAACAGTTGTGGCGGACTTCCCTGAGATTCTTGGTCTTTGGCTATTTGACTACTCATTCTACATCCTCCCCATCATCACAGATTAATAAGTGGTTCCGCTATTATGATGAGCCATTTCCCATGTTTTTATTCATTTTTTCTGCAAAAACTTGCTGTGCGATTGTTAATGCATTTTGTACACGTGGGAAACCAACATAAGGCACTAGTTGTAAAAGTGCCTCTACAATTTCTGTTTCTGTTAGACCTGCATGTAAGCCGCGCTGTATATGTGTTTTAGTTTGAGGTGCTACTCCCTGTGTCACAACCGTTGTAATCACAACAAGTGCTCGACTTTTTGCGTCAAGCCCAGGTCTTGCATAAACATCCCCATAGGCAAATTCAATAATCATTTTTCGTAAATCTGGGGCTATATCTGCCAATGCATCGGATTCAACCATCCTTGCTGCTTCTTCCTCTGTTACATACTGTTTAATCGTTTCAAGCCCCTTTGTAAAACGTTCGCTCATTAATAAATCCTCCCATCTTTTTCTACACAAAAACCTCAATTCCGCGTCTCCAGAATTGAGGATTGTCCTTCACATATGTAAGGTTCTCTTTTTCACATCACCCTCTGGCTTTGCTGAAAAAGGATATGGTTTTCATAGCGCCTCACAGGACAGCTTTCATGAATTATCTATGCAAAAGTCACAAGGACATGCACGCAAAAGTCATATTAGGCAAGACAGGCTTGTGCTTGCTCAATTTGGATTTTAACCTGCTCGAAACCAGTGCCTCCCAAGGAATGACGACGGCGAACAGCCGCTTCTGGCGCTAAGACATCATAAATATCTTCTTCAATCAGCGCACTTTCCTTTTGCATCTCATCAAGCGGTAAATCTAACAAGTAAATGCCCTTTTGAATACAGGTAAAGACAAGTTTTCCTGTTACCTCATGTGCCTCACGGAATGGCATACCCTTTGTAGCCAGATAATCTGCAAGCTCTGTGGCATTTGAGAAGTCAGCATGGACAGCTTGTTGTAAACGTTCTGTATTGACTGTCATTGTACGCACCATACCTTCAAAGATTTTAAGTGAGCCAAGGATTGTATGGACGGTATCGAACATGCCTTCCTTGTCCTCCTGCATATCTTTATTGTATGTTAATGGTGTACCTTTTAACACCGTTAATAAGCCCATGAGGTTGCCATAGACACGACCTGTTTTACCGCGAATTAGCTCTGCCATATCAGGATTTTTCTTTTGTGGCATAATGGATGAGCCTGTTGAAAAAGCATCATCCAGCTCGATAAACTTAAATTCATCCGTTGACCATATAATAATTTCCTCTGCAAAGCGTGACAGATGTGCCATGAGCAATGATGAATTACTTAAAAATTCAACAATAAAGTCACGGTCACTTACAGCATCCATCGAGTTTGCATAAACCTTGCTAAAGCCAAGCAGCTCCGCTGATTGTAAGCGGTCGATTGGGAATGTAGTACCTGCCATTGCCCCTGCACCTAATGGCAAAATATCAATGCGTTTGATGGATTCTGTGAAGCGCTGTTTATCACGCTCTAGCATCCAAAAATAGGCCATTAAATGATGGGCAAAGGAGATAGGCTGCGCACGCTGTAAATGTGTATAGCCTGGTGCAATCGTTTCGATATGCTCCTGTGCTTTCTCTATTAATGTGTGTTGGAATGCTGCAATTAAATCAATTGCTTCCTGTACACGTTTTTTCAAGAAAAGATGCATATCTGTTGCTACTTGGTCATTACGGCTACGACCTGTATGCAGTTTGCCGCCAACAGGACCGATTAAATCAATTAACATTTTTTCTAAATTTAAGTGGATATCTTCATTAGCAACGGTAAATTCAAGCTCACCAGCTAATGCCTTGTCTTTTAATTGGGCAAGACCATCTAAGATAGCTTCAACGTCAGCTGCTGGTAAAATGCCTGTTGCACCAAGCATTGTAACATGTGCAACACTACCTTCAAGGTCCTCTAGCACAAGCTCCTGGTCAAAGCCAATAGATGCGCCAAACTCATCTACCCATGCTTCTGCCGACTTTTGAAAACGCCCACCCCAAAGTTTTGTCATCACAGCTCACCTTTTCCTTCATTACTTCTCAAAAGGTGTAGTGCAAACAGCAATGCTTCCCTACACCTTATTTGTCAAGCTTACTTTTTATTAACAGATGCATTCACTACAGTTGGTAGACCCCATAGCTCAATAAAGCCTACAGCGGAAGCATGGTTGAATTGATCTTCCTTCGAGTATGTTGCCAGTTTTTCATTGTATAAGGAATTTGGTGATTTACGCCCTTCCACAATGGCATGACCTTTGAATAGTTTCACACGCACTGTACCATTTACATATTGCTGTGATTGTGCAAGGAACGCCTCAAGTGCATCACGTAATGGTGAGAACCATAAGCCGTCGTAAATTAATTCAGAAAGCTTTTGCTCAATCACTGGCTTAAAATGTGCTAATTCCTTTACAAGCGTTAAATCTTCCAGCTCTTTATGTGCTGTTAGTAGCACCTTTGCCCCCGGGATTTCATATACTTCACGTGATTTAATACCAACAAGACGATTTTCCACATGGTCAATACGTCCAACACCATGCTCACCTGCAATGGCATTTAATTGTTGGATTAAATCTGCTAGCTTCATTTCTTCGCCATTTAAAGCAACAGGCTTCCCAGCAACAAATTCAATTTCAACGAATTCTGGTGTATCTGGCGTGTTTTCAATTGCCTTTGTTAAGCCATATGCCTCCTCTGGTGGTGCAACCCAAGGGTCTTCCATAATGCCCGCTTCATTCGCACGCCCCCATAAGTTTTGGTCAATAGAAAATGGAGAATCCAATGTTGCAGGAACTGGTACATTATGCTTAATCGCATATTCGATTTCCTCATCGCGGCTCCAGCCCCACTCACGTACAGGTGCTAAAACCTCTAAGTCAGGATTTAATGCTTTAATGGAAACTTCAAAACGAACTTGGTCATTCCCTTTCCCTGTGCAACCATGAGCAACAGCGTCCGCGCCTACTTGGTTTGCAATTTCCACTAATTTTTTTGAAATAAGTGGACGAGAAAGTGCTGATACTAATGGATATTTTTGCTCATACCATGTATGTGCCTGCAATGAAATTAATGCATATTCCTCAGCGAACTCATCCTTTGCATCTACCATATAAGACTCAATTGCGCCAACTTGTAATGCTTTATTTTTAATAAATTCAAGGTCTTTTCCTTCACCAACATCAAGACATACGGCAATAACGTCCCAGCCTTGCTCCTTTAACCATGGAATTGCGACTGAAGTATCCAGTCCACCTGAATATGCTAATACAACTTTTTTATTTGTCATGAAAAATGCGCCTCCAATTGCTGCTATCAATATGTATGTTTATACATTTGTTTAAAAGTTTATACATGAATACTATCATGTTATAAAAATAAAAACAAGTGTATTTTTATAAATTTATAACATTTCATTTTTGGCTTATAAAAGAAGGTATAACAATACTTAAAGCCCTATTACAAGCAATGCATATTTTTACACGAAAAAACGTTTTTTAGCTCGTTATAGTACGTTGATGGTCATAACCACCTTTATCAGTTGCATTCAAATTTTTCGTGCTCATATGGCGTATATTTAAATATCTATAAAAATATATATTTTTCAGAATTATAAGATAATCGAACCAGTAGGGATTGTGGAACGACAGGCAGAGAAAAAGAAGCTCATTACAAATCATTATAAAGAGCTTCAAGAACGTAGTGCCTATATTTTATTTTTAAAGCAAAACACATTTGGTCAATATGCGGTTATCAATAATAACTTGGGTAAATTTAATATCGATCAAACTGATTCCTTCGATATAGGCGAGGAAAAATCAGCAGAAGCGAAGCAATTTAAAGAAGATGTACTGAAAAAATATATGCTTCCATAAAAACAGCCACCAATGTCGTTTGGCGGCTGTTGTTTATTTTTTATGGAAAAATGATTTGCCTAAAAATTCAATGGTGGCTGGAGCTAGTGCATAAAGCTTGCTCGTTAGTCCCATAATTTTGGGTAAGTTGACCTCACGTACAGGACGTTCAATCGTTTTCACGGTCGCCTGTGCCACCTCCTCAGCGGACAATAACAATTTGCCTAAAGATGCTCGGTAGCCATGGTCATCGCTTGCCTTATCTAAAAAAGGCGTATCAATAGGACCTGGATGAATCACAGTGACATGGATATGATAAGGTGCTAATTCCATACGCAGCCCATTCGTAAAGCCAACTAATGCATGCTTTGTTGCTGCATAGACACTCGCCTTTGGTGTGGCAACCTTTCCTGCCTGTGAGCCGAGAAAAATGAAATGCCCTTGCTGACGCTGCATCATTGTGGCTGCTAAACGTTTGGTAAGATAGATGGGCACAGCAATATTTAGCTCAAGCATTTGTGCAATTGCCTGATCTGATAAAGCTGGGGCAATCTCAAATTTCCCTACACCTGCTGATAAAATTGCGACATCCAGTAAAGGTAGCTGTGCACAAACCTTATCAATAGCAGCTAAATTGCTTAAATCAGCTTGGATAACATTGGCTCCTAAGCGCTCCAATGCTTTTAATGCCACTGCATTGCGACCCGTTGCATAAACGGTATGCCCCTGTGCTACTAGTAATTCTGTAATTTTCAAGCCAACACCGCTTGTTGCACCTGTAACGAAAATCGTTTTGTTCCTCATCGATCAGCCTGCTTTCTTGTAAATAAATAAATGCCCTCTGCTGTTTTTGTCGATGTCACTAATTGATGTGCCTCTAAATAATCTAAATGACCAAGTGTTTTTGATAATGTTAAGCCAAGCTGACGCTGGAAAATGGCAGGATATAAACGCTCTGTTACTTGCACAACCGTTAATTCATCATCCCCCATTAATTCATAAACCTTCATCGACTGCTGATGCTGACGTTCAAGTCGCTGATCAATCAATGCTGGAATACCCTCCAGCTCTGCCCCATGTCCTGTATGCATCATTTTTACAGGCAATTGACGCAAAATTTCAAGCGAGGCATTATATTGCAGCAATGATTTTGTACGTCCTACGGTACGATCCAATGGTGGCTCGATTAATGGATTAGGCGTAATTTTTTCAAGCAATAAATCCCCACCAATAACATGATGTGTTTTTTCATCCCAGAAAATAAAATGGCTTTGTGCATGTCCCAATGTTTCAATTGCCTTTAATCCTGGGTGACCAGGCACTTCATCTCCGTCCATTAAAATTTGTGTTAATGGGCGTTCCCCAACAAGCTCTAATTCGCGGCGAACATGGACACTTGTTGGAATATACTGTTGTGGAACACCGTGCTCTAATAAACGCTCACTGTAAAATTGCTCATGATAGCGTAAAAAATCTTCATCATGCCGCAGCCATTTATCATTGTAGGCATGTCCTAAAATTTCTGCATATGGAAAGGCATCTACCCATCCAGCATGATCTGGATGATGGTGGGTTAAGACAACTTGTTCGATATCGCGCATCTCAAAGCCAGCTGCTCGAATCCCCCATTTCAACGCATCATAGGCTTCCATTGTTTTTGGTCCAACATCAAAAATGCTTAGTGCATCCCCCTTGACAATAAATGCATTAACATCTCCTACTGCATAGGGCGTTGGTATTTCTATTTTGTAAATAGACAAAGTTGTTTCCCCCTTTTCACGCACTAGTGAATACGAATTCATTCTATTTTACAAGTTTTTTCTCTTTTCGTCATCCTCCTGTTGACACGTTGCCTATTCATCACTATAATTTTGAATAATCAAATTACTTATATGCGTTGATGAAGCCAAGTAAGTGATTGGTGAAGGTGTTAGAGAGTGTTACATTTTGCTGAAAGTAACATCACCCGCTCCCATTGCTGAACCTACTTCTGAGCAGTTATGCAAACATAACCGTTTCCCTTGCGATAAAAGGGCGAAAAGTTGTGCCAAATTGGCAAACAAAGGTGGTACCGCGGAAACGACAGCGTTTTCGTCCTTGTAAGAAGGACGAGAGCGCTTTTTATTTTGGTTCGACAGGGACATTTAAGTACCTGCTGCACCAAAATAAAGCACTAGCGGCTATCACAGATTTTGAACTGGAGGTGTTGGTCATGAAAAAAATAGTATTTATTGGTGCAGGTTCAATGGCTGAGGCGTTGATGCAAGGCTGGATTAAGCAAAATGTGCTAACCGCACAGGAAATTTACATTACGAATCGTTCTGATAAGGAGCGTTTACAGTTTTTACATGAAACATATGGGGTGAATAAGGTGGATGACCCTGCTATTTATCAGCAGGCAGACGTCATTATTTTGGCGATGAAACCAAAGGATGCGATTGTGGCAATGCGTGAATTAAAATCGAAAATTACAGCTCAATCTGCTGTGGTATCGGTGCTAGCAGGTGTTTCCATCGATACGATTACACAATTTTTAGGTGAACGCCCTATCGCACGTGTGATGCCAAATACCTCTGCGACAATCGGTATGTCCGCAAGTGGCATCGCCTTTAATGACAAAGTATCTGCCACACAGCGGACAATGTTCCTTGAATTGCTAGAGGCGATTGGCTCTGTTATCGAAGTCAATGAAGATCAATTACATGCAGTAACAGCTCTTTCAGGTAGTGGTCCTGCTTATATTTATTATTTAATGGAGGCTTTTGAACGAGTAGGCACAAAGGTGGGACTATCTAAAGATACAGTACGACTACTTATGACACAAACACTTGCTGGTAGTGCTGAAATGCTCAAGCAATCCACAGATGAACCTGATGTTTTACGCAAAAAGGTCACAAGCCCAGGAGGCACAACAGAGGCTGGTATTCAAGCATTAGAGCAACATCAATTCCATGAAGCTATTGAGGCATGCATTAAAGAAGCAGAAGCCCGATCTCGTTCACTTGCAAATGGCTAGCAACAGGTGCAAAATAAAGCATATCACTAGGAATTAGGAGGCTTTATTTTGAGCAAATTATTCGAACCTTATCAACTACAATCCATTACTTTAAAAAATCGTGTTGTGATGGCGCCGATGTGTATGTATTCTGCACAGGAGGATGGGCTTGTTACACCCTTCCATCTCGTACACTATGCAACACGCGCAGCAGGTCAAGTAGGGCTTATAATTGTTGAAGCAACAGGTGTTGTCCCTGAAGGTCGTATTTCCAATAAGGATTTAGGTATTTGGGATGATGCACATATCGAAGGTTTACGTCAATTAGTGGATGGGATGAAAGCATATGGCGCAAAAGCAGGCATTCAGCTTGCACATGCGGGGCGTAAAGCGACGGTAGATGGCGAAATCTTTGCTCCATCCGCTATTGCCTTTAGTGAAGATTACAAAACACCAACGGCAATGACAGAGGATGATATTCATCATGTTATCGAAGCCTTTAAGCAAGCAGCTATCCGCGCAGCCAAGGCAGGCTTCGATGTGCTCGAAATACACGGAGCACATGGCTATTTAATCAGTGAATTTTTATCGCCTGCAACGAATAAACGTCAGGATCAATATGGTGGCTCACAGGAAAATCGTTATCGTATATTGCGCCAAGTGATTGATGCCGTACGTAGTGTATGGGAAGGACCTTTACTTGTCCGTGTTTCTGCGGAGGACTATGCAGAGGATGGTACAACAATGGAGGACTTTATTATCTTTAGTCGCTGGATGAAATCACAAGGCGTTGATTTGATTGATGTATCAACAGGCGGGGTTGTGCAAGCAGCTATCCATGCATTCCCAGGCTACCAAGTACCACATGCAGAGGCCATTAAGCATGGGGCAAATATTCCAACTGGTGCAGTTGGTCTGATTACAACAGCTATTCAAGCAGAGGAAATTTTACAAAACAACCGTGCCGATTTAATTTTCCTTGCGCGTGCTTTACTACGAGAGCCTTATTGGCCGCTCCATGCTGCAAAAGCGTTGGGCGAGGATATTCAACCACCTGTACAATATGTGCGAGGCTGGTAATAGCACATAAAAAAAACAGCTTGTCCCAATACAAGCTGTTTTTTTTGCTTATAAAAGAGGGTTTTGCTTTAGTTCTTCTTCAATTGCCTGTACCAATGCCTCAGCATGATCTGCGGTAATGATTTCTCCGTTGACAATAGCAAACAAACCCTGCTCACAAACTTCACAGTGCGAGGTACAGCCCGATTCCTCCACCTCGATATCATCACGCTCCATCAATACATCATAGGCATCTGCTGCACCTAGTGATAGGTTTGTAATGCAAAACTCCACTCTATTTTTCATAAGCTGTGGCTCTTTTTTCCTTTTAAATAGCGAAAATACCATGATTAACGCCCCCCTCTATCTAATTATGCTGTGAAGGTGACAGAGCTTGCAAGAAAGATGACCTTATTTATTGCGCTGTATATTTTTTGATAGCAGGGATAATATCATTGCCGATGATTTCAATATTTTTCATCATTTTATCGAATGGTACACCACCAAAATCAATTTGTGCCATAAAGCGCTGCATACCGAATAGCTCGTATTGATACAATAATTTTTCAATAATTTGCTCTTTACTGCCAACCATTAAGGCATCATGCACATTTGGTGCTTGCATAAATTGCTGCTGTGGATAGCCACTGCCACGAATCGCCTGGAAGCCGCCGTTTAAATGTGGGTACATCCCGTCTAATGCTTCTTGTGTTGTATCGGCTACATAAAACAGGCTCGTTGTTGCAATTGGTAGCTCATTTGGCTCAAAGCCACTGCGCCCTGCCGCCTCTCGGTATGCATCAACGGATGGCTTAAAATGGCTCGCAGGCCCACCTAATGTTGTGAGCATCATCGGAATCCCCATATAGCCTGCTTTAATGGCACTGGCAGGTGGTCCACCAACCGCTCGCCAAATCGGTAAGGAGCCATTTTTAGGCTGTGGTAAAATTTGAGCATGGTGGAGTGGTGCACGAAATTGCCCCTCCCATGTCACAAGCTCCTCCTCATTAATTTTCACGAGTAGCGCTAATTTCTCCTCAAAAATCTCTTCATAGTTTTGTAGATCAACGCCAAGTAAATGATAGGCTCCTACACGGGAACCACGTCCTGCTACAATTTCTGCACGCCCGTCAGATAATAAATCAAGTGTAGCAAAATCCTCATAGACGCGCACAGGGTCTGACACACTTAGCACCGTAGCAGAGCTTGCTAACTTAATGCTTGATGTTGCTTGTGCAATCGCCCCTAACACAACCGTATGTGCCTGTGTTGTAAAATACGTTTGATGACTTTCACCAATAGCGAACACATCAATTCCTGCCTGCTCTGCCAATTGGCTTGCCTCTACTAGCTCCTGTAAACGCTGCTGCGCAGAAATACGTTCGCCTGTTAATGGGTTAGGAATATGATCTCCTAAAGAATATAGCCCAAATTCAAGACCTTGTGATTGGTTGATACGATATTTTTCCATATTTATACGCTCTCCTTAATCGAGTGGTTCTAAAAAAGCTTCAATATCAGCACGTTTTTCTTCTAAAAATGGTGGAAGCTCTAAATTTTTGCCAAGGTCTTCCACAGTACAATCTACTGTAAATCCTGGACCGTCTGTTGCTAGTTCAAATAAAATACCATTACGATCTCTAAAGTAAAGGCTCTGGAAATAATAACGATCTACAACACCTGAGCTATCAAAGCCTCGCTCCTTAATTTTGGCAGCCCATGCTTGTAGCTCTTCCACGCTCTCTATACGCAATGCTAAATGGTGAATACTCCCTTTGCCTGGCTTTTCGCTTGGCCCTTCTAGCTCTTTCACAATAATTTCACCAAATACTTCCCCTTCAATTGCTTGAAGAACTGCTTCCTCCTCACGTTCTGCAACAACTGTATATTGGAATAGGTCTTGTAGTAGATGCACTGTGCGCTGCAAATAGCGAACCGTTATTTCCACTGTCCCCATACCTAAAATACGATGTGCTGCTGGAATATCATTGCCATCCCATGGCTGCCAATGTGCAGGCGTAGCTTGGCCATGATGATTAATTAGCACCATACGTAGGCCTTCATGGTCTTCAAAAAATAGGGCATCTTTTCCTGCATAGGTTGTAATGGCGCTATGTTCAACCCCCTGCTGTTGAAAGCGCTCCTGCCAATAGCGCAGGCTATCATAGCTTGGGACAAGTAAGCCAATACGTGTAATGGCATTTGTTCCTCTTACAGTTCGTCCAGCGACAGGCATTTCAAAAAAGGTTAGCTCTGTACCAGCCGCACCTGTTAGATCGCCATAAAATAAATGATACATGGATGGTGAATCTTGATTGACGGTTTTTTTCACACGTCGTAGCCCTAAAATTTTTGTATAAAAATCATTATTGTTTTTGCCATTTTTCGTTAGCATGGAAATATGGTGATGTCCATTTAATTTTTTCATGATTATTAGTCCTCCTTGTTATTATCACTTGATTGAGCAAGTGATAGTGTAAAAAAATTACATTGGTGGCAATTGCTTTTCTCGACTATGCTTTTCAAGCTTTGTCAGCATATTATATAAAGATTTTATTTCTTCTTCTGTTAATATATCTTCAAAAAATGAAGACTGGAAGTGAAGCTGGCTTGGTGTTGCAGCATCTAGCATCTGTTCCCCTTTTATTGTTAGCGAAATCGTTTTAGTCTTCCAATTTTGCTTACGCATAATAAGCCCCTCTTTTTCAAGTCGGGCAAGCATACGGGACATTCCACCCTGCGTAACGGTTACTTTCTCCGCTAATTGGGATTGCGTAATAGGCGCATAGGTTTTTATTTGCATGAGCACATCAAATTGTGCAGTGGTTAAATCAAAGCGTTTTAAAAATTCATTGGACAGGTGATTACTTTGCGTTGTAAAGCGCATCATCCGAATCCATGTTAATGTGCCTAATGTATGATTTTTCATAGCCTGCTCCTCTCTTTTATTATCACTTTACCACGCAAGTGAATGCAAAGCAAGAAAAATATCTCGAATTCGAGGTATTTTTCATATAGGGATGCCCCCTATATAATACCATGTGGTGTAATTGGATATAAGTTGCCATGAAAGGCAAAAGAAATTCTACCTGTTTCTTCTGATACAATCATAATCAGTGCATCACTCATTTCACTTAAGCCTAATGCAGCACGATGCCTTGTGCCTAATTTCTTTTCACCTGTATAACGCTCTGATAATGGTAGTACATTTGCGGCTGACTCAATCACATTATGATGAATTAGCACTGCTCCATCATGTAGTGGATTCCCCGGAAAGAAAATAGATTCCAGCAATGAATGTGTCACCTCCGCACCAATATGTACACCGGGCTGAATCAAATGCTGTAACGAATCTTCACGTTCAATCACAATTAAACCACCATGCTTTCTCGTGGACATATTTTGCACGCTATACGATAGTTCTGGATATTTTTCGGTAAATGGGGAAAGATAGCAATTCAAATAAAATGTAGCGGCTTTCATTTCAATGGTCATAAATTTCTCTTTAATTTTTTCAAAATTACCAAGAAGGCAGTTTGTGTCTGTGTCCATTTCCTCTATGCTTTGCTGCAATGATAAAATTACTTGAAGCAGCTCCTCCTTTAACGTTTCCTTCATTGGCGAAAAGTCGCAATTGATCGTATCCATGCAAACACCTCTCATTGTTTCAGCTTTGTATAGAGTAGTGTTTCTCCATCGCTATTTTTTATGCTTATGAAAAACGACTCCCTACTATTGAAATAGGAAGTCGCTCTAGTTGGCTTACATATGTCCTGCGCGAATTTTTTTCACAATACTAAAGGTCGTATACATAGCAGCAGGTCCTAGCACAGCGATAAAAATAAGCCAGACGGTTAAATTATCATTTGCCTTCAATGCTTCATAGTTTGTGATGACAAAGACGATTAGACCAAATAATAAAAAATAACTCAGCACATTTGGAAAAATGACGATTAAGCGCAAGAGTGCTGGTGGCATCTTTTGTTGATTCATGTAAACTACACCCCTTTTTCAATTATACGGGAATAATACCATTGCCTGCACTATATTTCTGTTATACTTTATATTTGCCTGCGGATTGCTGAAGGCTTTCGGCTGTTGCATTTAATTGATCGATAAATGCTGTCATGCCCTCCATGCTTTGTGCTTGATGTTTTGCCTTTTGTGCAACGGCATCAACACTGTTAGATGTTTGCTTTGCGAGCAATGATACATCCTCCATCGTTGCTGTTACTTCCTCTGTGCTTGCAGCAATCTCCTCTGTTGAGCTAGATACTAAATCCACCTGTGTTGCCAGCACTTGTACATCATTATGAATGCCCTCGAAGGATTGTTGTGCTTCCTCCACAACGGAACGCCCCGCATGTAAAACATCTGCTGTCGATTGAATAGTTATCACCATATTAGCGGTTTCTTTTTGAACATCTACTACTACTTGTGTAATGCGATCTGCTGCGACTTTAGAATCTTCTGCCAATTTACGCACTTCCTCGGCTACGACTGCAAAGCCTTTTCCTGCTTCTCCAGCACGAGCCGCTTCAATAGAAGCATTTAATGCTAGTAAATTCGTTTGATCGGAAATACCTGTGATGACATTGGTAAATTCTCCAATCATTGCGGATAATTTTTCTAATTCCTGTGTACCGATAACCGCAAAATCTGTTTTTTCATGAATCGTTACTAATTGCTGCTGAAGTGTACGCATAATTTGTAAGCCATTATCAGCATTTTCCTCTGTGTTACGAGAAATAGTAGAAATTTCAGCAATGGATTCTGAAATATGTTGAATACCTCGTGCTAATTCTTCCATTGAATGCGTGCTATCTTCCGTATTTTGTTGCTGTGCAAAGGATGCCTGTGCAACTTGGCTTGATTCTTGTTGAATTGTAGCAGCGGAATCAAGTGTGTCATGGGCATTTTCTTGAATGGTATATGTCGCTGCTTTAATGTCGTTCGCACCTTGCTTTAATTCCCGCATAATTATTTGGAAATTGTCCATCATGCCATTAAATGAAGCAACTAATCGCCCAATTTCATCTTGCGCATTAATAGGGATTCGCTTCGTTAAATCGGCTTCACCTTTACTGATCTCCTCCAAAGAGTCACGTACATTATTAATACGATTGACCTGTCGAGCAATAGATACACCTGTAATAAAGAAAATAACACAAACCACAATTAATGATGCCACAATGGTGCCAATTAAAATATGTGAAAGAATTTTATTCGAAACAATAATAGCTAAAGATGTACCATTGGATAGTGGCTTTACATATTGCGTCACACGTGTTCCATCATAACGCCCTGAAAAATCTGTTGCTTGATGTGTAGAAAAGTGAGCAGACTTAAAACCGATAGCTGCTAAATCTTTATCGGCTGTTGCTGCAATCACCTGACCTGCTTCATCTACAATTGCCGCATATAGCACCGTTGAAGATAAATATTGGTTCAGCTCATTAATATAAGATTCACCGCCAATGCTCGCTTCTAAATCTAATAGCTGCTGACCATTACGTGCTACTTGTATAATTTGTGGTGTTGCAGGATTCCAACTACCTACACCGACAAATTTAAAAAATTCATTGTCAATATCACGGAACTGTGCCTTTTGGACAATTTCCTGTGCACTGCCCTCCAATAATTGCATATATTCCGCCGCTTGCCCATTTGGGTCTGCACCAAAATTAAAGTCAATAGCTGGTGCAATCGATGTTACGGTTGTATTACCTTTATCATCTGTACTCCAAATTTCATCTATACCTCCACGCTCAGCAATCGCTTTTAAATCTTCATGTGTTGCACCTTGGTCAAGAATATACGATGCCATTACGGATTCAGCAATCATTTCTTTCTCCATGATTTCTTCAGCCTTTTCTCGGGATTGAATCGCTGCTTCTAATCCCATCACAATAGAGTTAGCAAGTGCCTCTCCATTGCTCTTTTCACTTTTATATGTAGCTCGGTAAATATAAATAGAAAATGCACCAATAATCAATACAACGATGATCATAATCTCCAGCAGCATCTTCCATTTCATTGAATTTCTCATGCTAACGCTCCCCCTAAAAAGTACAGCTTTTCCATTTCATCATACAATAGTCCTTCCATATATTTCATTCATTTTTTTCAAACTGCTAACAATAAATCAGGAAATTGTCATTAAATTGTAATAATTTAATTAGGATAAATAGCATAAGTTATAGAGGTCAATTTAGGGTATTATCAATTGGATTAAGTAGCGCATTTCATTAGGTGTTTAGAACTACAAAAGAAGTGTTTCAAATAGCTCTTGAAACACCTCCTTAGATGGCTAAAGTAATTGATTGTTGTGCCAAGTAAAGGTTGTATGATCGGCGGTTAATAGTGTTTGTGGGAAAACATGCTGGGCTTGTGCTAAAAACTGAGGTAAATCTTGTGGAAGAAAGCGAGCGCTCAAATGATTTAATAGTAAATAGCTTGCTCCTGCTTGCTGTGCAACTTTGGCTGCCTCTGTATTTGTTGCATGCCCATATTTTGTTGCGAGGTCTGTCATTGTGCCATCAAAGGTTGCTTCATGTACAACAATATCAGCATTCATTGCTAATTGCACAGCTTCTTGACAATATTTTGTATCTCCTAAAATTGTTAGCGTAAAGCCCTTTTTAGGGGGAGCAGTTACATCCTTCGCTTGAATAACAGTGCCATTGTCCAGCACAATATGCTGCCCTTTCTTCAACTGCCCAAGCAGTGGACCTTTCGGAATACCGAGAGCCTGCGCTTTTTCTATTAATAATTCACCTGGTAAATCCTTTTGCTCAATACGATAGCCATAGCATGGAACAACATGGCGCAGCTCCTTAGCGTAAATCGTAAAATAATCATCCTCAAAAATAATGCCCTCCTGCACCTCTACAAAATGCACAGCATATGTTAAATGAGTGTTGGATAACGCCAATGTTTGCTCAATCCATTGCTGTAAGCCTGCTGGACCAAAAATTGTTAAAGACTCATCTCCTCCTTGAAAGGAGCGCGAGCTTAAAAAGCCAGGTAAGCCTAAAATATGATCACCATGTAAATGCGTAATAAAAACTTTCGTTACCTTCCGTGGTTTTAACGAGGTATGTAAAATTTGATGCTGTGTTGCCTCGCCACAGTCAAATAGCCACATTTCCCCTATTTCATCTAATAGCTTCACCATTAAAGCACTTGTATTACGATCTTTTGAAGGCATGCCTGCACCTGTTCCTAAAAAATGTAGCTGCACATCTGCCACCTCGTTTCTTATTCTATCCCTTTATTGTACCCTATTCATATCAAGAAGAAAAACCTTTGACAAAATAGCTTTCCCAAAGGTTTATGTATTATTTAGGCTGCCATGATACAAGTGCTGCATGAAAATCATGACGATAATAATAACGCCCATTTCTTTCTTCGATAAAAGGTGCCAGTGATTCCTCCACATGTGCTTGCTGGAAGTTGGCACTTAATATTTTTTTACTTTGTGTTGCTATTAGCTGCTCATAGCTATTATATTCATAGACACGCTCTAACGGAATGATTTGACAGTCTGCGTAAATATCCATTTCATATAATAAGTTTAAAAATTCAATATAATCTCTACGTGGAAATTTAATCGCATAGCCATATTTTTCATATAAATATTCATAATGTGGTTGAATTGGCCCTGTTGTCATGCCAATAATCGCTCGCTTTTTTGCAAGACGATTCATATGATACAAGGCTTTTTTAATTTCATACATACGATAAAAACAATTAATGCCTAACACAATATCATGTGGCTCGATATCATCAGCAGCTAAATGCTCCCACTTTGCATGCACATAGGAAACATGCTGCTCATTAGGCATGCATTGTTGTAAATAATGCAAAATACTTTCAGAGCTATCTACACATGTTAGCTTGTCCACCTGTTGTGCTAATGGGAATGTATAATTCCCCCAGCCAGGACCAATTTCTAATACGGAATGCTGCGGTTCAATGCTTTTTTGCAGCTCTTGAAAAATTTTTGCAGCATAAGGGTCTGTCTGGCCTAATTTTTTTCGTGCGACAGACTGTGTCCAAAATTGCTCCTCTAGCTGATCATTGACCATACGCTCAGGCATATGACCATGCCAATCCTTCATACCCTCCTGCCATAATGCTTCATAATTAATGGCTAACGGCCCTTTTCTTGTCATACAGATACCTCTAACGATAACATTTCATATATTTTTTTCATATCAAGATTAGCACGTACATGGCTAGCAAGCATATTGTAGGCATCCTCTCGTTGTTGCGCATCGCTTTTTACATCACTTGGTAAAGCGACTAAGCCCTTTTTTAATCGTATTTCATTGACAAGCTGGCGAGTAAATGGCCGATTATGGAATAGACCATGGAAATACGTGCCAATTATCTGTTCATCATGACTAATAGCGCCGTCTACACGCCCATCCTCAAGCTGTAGAAATGGTGATACTTCATCACGTAAAATTTTGGTACGCCCTAGATGGATTTCATAGCCTGTCAATATATCCTGCCCTCTTGTGCCTGTCATTTGCACAGTCTTTTTATCCCCAACAAAAATCGTTTCCATTGGCAATAGTCCAAGACCTTCAGCCGATTCACCATTTCCTTCCACTGCATCTGGGTCTAGTAATGTTTCACCAAGCATTTGGAAGCCGCCACAAATGCCGATAATTTTTGTGCCGCGCTGATGTAAATGGGCAATCGCCTTATCAAAGCCCTGTGCCTTTAACCATGCTAAGTCATCCATGGTGCTTTTTGTTCCTGGCAGTATTAGTAAATCCGGTGTCCCAAGCTCCTGCACATTGCCAACTAAACGAACACCTACCTCAGGCTCATCAAAGAATGGATCAATATCTGTAAAGTTTGAAATACGTGGCAAGCGAATCATCGCTACATCTACGACAAATTCGCCAGGCTTTGGCTTTTTAAAGCGCAGGGACGATAAGGCGAGAGAATCCTCCGCTTCGATCTTGACATCCAAATAAGGAATAACACCAAGCACTGGAATGCCTGTTTCACGCTCGACCCATTCCAGACCATCATCCAGTAATTCTCGCATACCTCTAAACTTATTAATAACTAGCCCTTTGACACGTGCTCGCTCCGCCTCATCCAGCAGTGCCAGTGTCCCAATAATCGAGGCAAAAACGCCGCCACGATCAATATCAGCCACAAGCACGACCGCAGCATCTGCTAAATGCGCCATTCGCATATTGGCAATATCGCGATCCTTTAAATTAATTTCTGCTGGGCTTCCTGCACCCTCTAGCACAATCACATCATATGTATGCTGTAATGTACGCACCGATTTTTCAACAATCGGCATCGCTTCCTGCACAAAGTTATTGCGATAGCTTTTAGCATCCATATTTAAAAAATGTTTGCCATGCACAATAACTTCAGACATCATATCTTGCTTCGGCTTGAGCAAAATAGGATTCATATCCGTTGTTGCGACAACGCGGGCTGCCTCTGCCTGTACACCCTGTGCACGGCCAATTTCTCCGCCATCTTTTGTTACAAATGAATTAAGTGCCATATTTTGCGATTTAAACGGCACTACTTGAAAACCATCATCTGAAAAGATACGACATAATGCCGTACAAATCATACTTTTTCCAACATCAGAGGCTGTTCCTTGAATCATAATAGATTTAGCTGGCATCGTTCTTTTTCCTCCGTTGTAATTGATGTAGCGCGGGTATTTATTTTGGTTCCGCGGCTATTTGCTTCTTTTCCGCATGTATTTGCCTTGGCTCCGCGGCTATTCACCCAGCCCTTGGTTAGTTAAAATTCAAGCCCTTTCACCGCTGGGATGCCTTCATCATAATAATGCTTTGTCGCATCAATGGTTGATACTAAATCAGCTAGCTCCAGTAGGGCTGGATGAGCGCTTCTGCCTGTCACAACAAGATGCATCGTTGATGGGCGTTGCTTAATAGCCTCTAGCACCTCTGCCAATGGGAGCACATCAGCAATTGGAAACCTTGTAATGGCAAGTGCATTGTTTAATTCATCTAACACTAATAAATCAATGCTGTCATCCTGCAAGGCTTCCTTTGTTTTTTGCCATGCCTTTGCTAAAGCAGTGCGGTGCTCTTCAGGTGTCTTTGTCCATGTAAAGCCAATGCCCATTTGCTCCATGTCCACGCCAAGCTTACGCAGGGCAATTTGTTCGCCATATGTACGCTCTGGTGATTTAATAAATTGCATATAGCGCACATGTAAGCCACGGCCAACCGCGCGTAATGTTACGCCAAGGGATGCCGTTGTTTTGCCCTTTCCTTCGCCTGTATAAACTAACAACAAGCCTTTTTTAGCCATGTGTTTAGCCTCCTTACAGCCAAGTTGTTTTTTCTTCAAAGGATGTGCGTTTCTTATCGCCAAGCTCTTGCTCTTCAGGATAGCCGATAAAAATTGTTCCGACTACTTTTTGGGTATCGCTTGCACCAATAAATGTATGCATACGGGGATCATGGACAAGTCCAACACCACGTGTACGCCAGACAAAGCCAAGTCCTAGCTCCTCTGCTGCTAGCCACATGGACATAATCGCACTACAGACAGCAAAAATATTATCCTCTGTTGCATCTGTGTCGCCTTCTACCATATCTGCTGTTACTACAATAGCAACAGGTGTTGTTTGTACAACCTTTAAAGAACTTTCCACTAAATGAGGCTTTGTTGGGAAACGCTCCTGTAAATAGCTAGTCGCCATGTCCTCATAACGCTGCATTGCTTCACCTTGAATGACATAAAAATGCCAAGGCTCTCGCATACGGTCGTTTGGCGCATAGGTTGCGGCTTGTAAAATTTGCTCGATCTTTTCTTTTTCAACTGGCGCGGCTGTATAGTTACGAATTGCGCGACGCTTTTTTAACGCTTCTATCACAGTTGTCATTATGCTTCCTCCTTCTGCTTTACGAAAAAGCAAGTCCTTGCTCTTCAAACCATTGTATTTTTTCACGTATATTAACGACATCACCAACAACAATCATGGAAGGATTATGATACCCTTCACGTTCAATAATGCTGGCAATTTCATCTAATCTCCCTGTAATTGTACGCTGTTGTGCAGTCGTTCCCCACTCAATAACAGCGACAGGTGTTGCTGTATTACGTCCATGTTCGATTAATTTTCGAGCGATATAGGCAATATTGCCAACGCTCATATAAAAGGCGACCGTATCAATTCCTGTTGCCAGCGCTGGCCAATTTAAAAAATCTTGTCCTTTTTCCTCACGACCATGTCCTGTGACAATTGCAAAGCTTGTCGCAAAATCCCGATGTGTCACAGGAATGCCCGCATAAGCTGGCGCTGCAATACCTGCTGTAATGCCAGGCACGATTTCATAGGCAATGCCATGATTTTTCAGCACCTCTGCTTCCTCGGCACCGCGTCCAAACACAAATGGATCACCACCTTTCAGACGTGTTACAACCTTGCCCTGCTGTGCCTTTTCAACAAGCAATGCATGAATTTCCTCTTGGATCAGGTGATGTTTGCCAGGTAATTTACCACAATAGACAAGCTCCGCTCCCTTTTTAGCATGTTCGAGCAATGCAGGGTTGACCAGTCGATCATAGGCAATGACATCAGCCTTTTGAATGCATTCTAGGCCGTATACAGTAATAAGCTTTGGGTCCCCAGGGCCTGCCCCGACGATATATACGATTCCATCCTTCATTGCTGTTCTCCCATCAGTAGTTGTTGTAAATAGGCTTCACGCTTTTGCGTTTCCCCATTTCTTGTCCATTCAAGGATGCTTGGCTCTAATAATGCCTTTAATGCGACACGCCTTTGTGAGCCTTTCTCATACTTTGCGGCAATCATTAAGCGTGCCTGCTGTAAAAAGTCCACATAATCATCATATGCTTCGTCAAATTGCTCCTCTAAATCTGCCTTTACTTTGCGCGCTAATCCTGGGCTTGCGCCTGATGTCGAAACCGTTAGCACAAAAGAGCCACGGCGCACAATAGCAGGTGTAATAAAATCGCTCTCACTCTGTGCATCTGTTCGATTCACAAGCTGCCAATGCTGGGCTGCCTCCTGTACTGCTTCATTCACAGCCGTCACATTCGTTGCGGCGATAATAAGGATGGCATCGTCCAAATCACTTGGTCCAAATTCTTTTTGCTGCCATGTAATTTGCCCTGATGTAACAAGTGGCTGTAAAGAGTCGTTCAACGTTGGACTCACAATCACAATATTTGCCTTTGTTGGTAATAGGGATGCTACCTTTTGTGTTGCAACGTGACCACCACCAACAATGACAACTGTTTTATAATCAAGATTGATATGAATTGGAAAATAATTAGTCATGCTTCTTCACCTTCTTACAAGCTGTTAACCAATTGTCAACAAGCTTTGGGTTTGATACAAAATGAAAATGTGTATAGCCTGCCACTAAATTGCCTACCTGATAGCCTTCTTGCTTTTTGCCAAAGCGCCCGATTGTTTCATAGGCTGGCGTATTGTGCGTGCCACTATATTGTGAATAGTGGAATTCATGGCCCTTTGCTTGCTCCGCTGCACCAATTAAAAAATTATCCGCTGTACCGAAAATTTCGCGATAGCCAAGTGCTGCTAGCTTTGTTTGCATCACTACCTCACCAGGGATTACGCCTACCATGCTATAACGCTCACCTTCACTATTGGTAATCGCCTCTGTTAAATACATAAAGCCACCGCATTCCGCTAATGTTGGCACTCCTTTGGCAATCGCTTGACGTAGTGAATCTTTTGCCACTGTATTGTTCGCCAATGTTGCGGCAAACTCCTCTGGGAAGCCACCGCCAATATATAAGCCATCTGCCTCTGCTGGTACAGGTTCATTGGCAAGCGGGGAGAAAAATTGCAATGTTGCACCCTTTGCACGTAATAAAGCCAAATTTTCCTCATAATAAAAATTAAAAGCAGCATCTCTTGCCACAGCAATCACAATATTTTGAGGCGGCTCTGCTGCAAATAGCTGACCTGATTCTTGTAAAATAGGGGCCTTCGTTAAATCAAGCAATTGATCCAAATCAATCATTTCTGCCATTAGCTCACCAAGCTTGTCAAAAAATGAAGCAAGCTCTCCGCGTTCAATCGCTGGCACTAAGCCTAAATGACGACTTGGGATATCAATGCCCTCCTCACGCTTTAAATAGCCAATAACAGGAATACCGCATTCTTGCTCAATTGCTGCCTTTGCAATTTCATAATGCCCAACACTGCCAACCTGGTTGGCAATCACCCCAACGATATTCGGCTTATCAGATAGTAATTGGAAGCCTTTTACAACTGCGGCAACACTGCGTGCCATGCTTGCACAATTGACAATTAAAATAACAGGGCTCTCTGTGACAACGCTAATATCTGCAGCAGAGCCAGCATCAGATAACGGACTTTTCCCATCATAAAAGCCCATAACCCCTTCTATAATGGCTACATCCGCATCCTTGCTTGCGCGTGCTACAATATCGCGTACAGCTTCATGTGAAAACATCCAGCTATCAATATTGCGTGATATCCTTCCTGTGACAGCCGTATGATAGGTAGGGTCGATATAATCAGGACCACATTTAAAGCCTTGAACAATTTTACCTTTATTTTGTAGCGCCTTCATCAGCCCAATTGTAAAGGTTGTTTTCCCTACACCACTGCCTGTACCAGCTAGCACAAAACGATTTGTTTGCATAGGCGTCCTCCTTAAAATTGCAATCTAGCAACAGAAATCGTAGCATTGCCTGATTTTTTCTTTTCTAATAGCAGTGAATCAACCTTCGCATAGCGCATAGCTGCGGGTTCACTTACACCATAGGCACCTGTATATTGAAAGACCGTTTCAGAAGGTGATGGGAAGTCGATTTCATTTAATTCAGCGGGTGTATATGTGATAAATTCCCAATCATATTTCTTCGTAATCTCTAAAAAGCATTGCTCATCCTTCTTTAGATCAATGGTACATAATGCCTTTACGCTTTTTTTCGAAAGCTTAAGCTCCGCTAATGTTTCATCAATGACT
Organism: Lysinibacillus sp. FSL K6-0232; assembly: GCF_038008325.1. Taxonomy (NCBI): domain Bacteria; kingdom Bacillati; phylum Bacillota; class Bacilli; order Caryophanales; family Bacillaceae; genus Lysinibacillus; species Lysinibacillus sp. FSL K6-0232. The sequence goes on from NZ_JBBOYW010000001.1 coordinate 2,332,293, forward strand.
TGTTCAATTTCTTCGACAGCTGTTCCACGATTACAGCCCATTCCTAAGACAATTGATTTAGGTCGATAAATTACGCCATTTTCTAATAGCACTTCTTCCGCTGGCTCAATAATTCGGTCTGTAATGAGTAACGTGGCATGTGGCTTCGCCTCTATCGCTGCCTGTGTCGATGGATAAATTTTAATTTGCTCAGGCATTGGTGTTTCACGCATCCACCAATCACGTTCGCCTGTTTCCTGTACAATGGCTACATGTTCCTCATTTACAACAGATGCACTAACTGGTGTCAATTTATCCGCACTATCCCATACCCAGCCAAAGCGGGCTCCAAATAAATCAACTGGAATCGTCTTTTGTACATCAGAAGCCGTTGTAATAATCGGATTTGCACCAAGTGCAGCTGCTACCTCGTGTGTTAGCTCATTAGCACCACCTAAATGCCCTGATAATACACTAATAACATTTTCGCCACGATCATCAATCACGACAACGCCCGGGTCTGTTTTTTTATCCTTTAAAATCGGCGCAATCATTCGTACGACTGCCCCTAGTGAAATAATTAAGATCAAGCCTTTATATTGCTGAAAAAGCGTTGGCAATAGCAGACGCACCGTTCCTGTAAATAGTTGAATATGCTTTTCTGCTTCATCGCCTTGCTCAAATTTGCTCATATAATATAAATCACTTGCTGCGAAGGTCTGCTGCAGACGACGTCCAATTTGCACACCATGCTTTGTAATAGCAACAACCGCATAAGGGTTACGCTGCTCAACCTCTGGGTAAACACCCTCTTGTAACTCAATCACTTGTCTTCACACCTTTTCTAAAGCCGTGTGTAAAGCTTGCATCATATAACTTCGAACGATATTGATCTTTATCATGAATGTTCGGGTCTAATGCCCAGCCTGCTAAAATCATCGCATGCTTACGAATACCGTTAACACGCATTGCCTCATCTAACTCGATTAATGTGGTACGAACGATTTTTTGATCTGGCCATGAAGCACGCTGAATAACTGCTACAGGCGTGTCATCTACCCAGCCAGCACTCTGTAGCTCCTTGACAATTTTCTTCGTCAGCGTTGCACTAAGGAATAAGGCAATTGTACAATGATGGCTCGCTAAATCACGCAGCTTTTCAAATTCTGGCACAGGTGTACGCCCTTCGGCACGTGTTAAAATAAGGGTTTGCGTTAAATCTGGAATTGTTAGCTCCGCGCCAATAGCCGCTGCGGATGCAAAGACAGAGCTTACCCCTGGAATAACCTCATAGCCAATGCCTTCCTTTTTTAATAGTGCAACCTGCTCCATAATTGCCCCGTACATAGCAGGGTCACCGGTATGCATACGTGCGACTGTTTTTCCTGCATTCACACGGTCTACCATTACCGCAACCATTTCCTCTAAATGCATACCAGCCGTACGAATTACTTCTGCATCTGGTCTTGCTTTGGCAATTAGCTCTTCACTCACTAATGAATCTGTATACATGACAACGTCTGCTGTTTGTAGCATATGTAAGCCTTTGACTGTAATTAAATCGGGATCACCAGGACCAGCACCGACAATATAGATTTTCTTCATTATTTACGCACCACCATTAATGTTAAATATTCTAAATCGACACCATCTAGCTCACGTACATCCCAAATGACTTCCTCATCAGATGTTACCTTTGTCACCACGGATGCTTTATCCAATAAATCTAAATCACGTAGCACCTCAAGCATTAAGTCAATCACTTTTGCTACTTTAATAAAAACCACTGCATCATGGCTTTCAATCGCTTCACGCATTGCCTCGTAATCGTCATAGGCAGGGATAATCGCTACACGATCATCGCCATCTGCCAATGCAATGCCTAAGCGTGAGGCGGAGCCATTGAATGAAGAAATTCCTGGCACCGTACGAATTTCTACCTCTGGATACTTGTCCTGCATCAGTTTCATCATATGGATAAACGTACTATATAATAGTGGATCGCCCTCTGTTACAAAGGCAACATCCTTGCCCTGTTGTAATTTTTCATAAACAAGCTCCACCGATTTTGTCCATTCACGCTCAAGGATAGCCTCATCCTTTGTCATAGGAAAGACAAGCCCAAGCATATCTTTTTCCTCTGGATTAATATAAACATCGACAATACGATGGGCATAGCTTTTACTACCTCTTAGCTTTTTTGGATAGGCAATAACAGGCGATTCTTGAATCACGCGAAATGCCTTTACTGTAATTAATTCTGGATCGCCGGGACCAACGCCCAAGCCATATAAAACACCTAGATTAGTCATGATTTTCTTCCTTTCGATAAGCGGAAATAATGTATATTGGATTTAATGGAACAAAGCGTGTCATATTTAAAATCGGTTTACTACGTGCAAGCTGTGCCTGTAAAATTTCGACGGCAAAGCCACAAGCCTTAAACGCCTCCACAGCCTTATATAAATTTTCAATGGTCGCTGCATTTAATACAATGCGCCCATTTTGCTTTAAACGCTGACAGCATAATTGCAATAACTCAACCATTTCACCACCAGTGCCACCGATAAAAATAGCATCAGGGTCTGGAAAGTTGTCTAAACCCTCTGGTGCTTTGCTATGAATAGCCGTTATATCGACTCGAAACTTTTGTTGATTTTGGAGACAGTTTTCTAAATCGGGTGCGTTTTTTTCTACTGCAAATACTTGTCCTTCAGGTGCAAGCTTACCTGCCTCAATCGCCATAGAACCCGTACATGTGCCAATATCCCAAATAATGCTATTCTGTTGAAGCTGCATGGCTTGCAAACTTAAAACTCGAATTTCTTTCTTCGTAATAAGTCCTTTATCTGGCTTACGTTGTGAAAACTCTTCATCATCAATCCCAAGTGTGTAGCGTTTCGGTGCTATTGTTTGTTTTAAAATCACGACATTTAAAGGCGAAAAATGAGTAACTTCCATTTCGTCGAGCGAGTACCAGCCACTTTTTTCGTTTTCACCCTGTAAATTTTCCGCCACAAACGCGCGGTATTCCAACATACCAAAATGCTTTAAATAGCGAGCAAGGGCATTTGGGCTATTATCGGCATCTGTTAACAGTGCAACTTTCTTTTTGCCATCGATGCGCTGTGCCAAGCCCTTCATAGAGCGTCCATGAATGCTTGCTACATAAGCATCCTGCCAGCTTTCACCCATCTTTGCAAAGGCAAGCTGGACAGAGCTTATATACGGATACACCTCTATCTCAAGCTTTTTCGCTAAATAGCCACCAAGCCCATAAAATAACGGATCTCCTGATGCTAAAATAACTGTTTTTTTTGTTTCATTTGCTAAGCGTTCAACAAGTGTTGAAAGACCGCCTTTAATAACAATCTTTTCACCTGTATAAGCTGGGAAAAAATCGAGAACACGTTCACCACCAACAAGCACCTCGCTATCCTCAATCCATTGAAGATATTGTGGTAGTAAGCTTGCTAATCCGTTATCCCCGATCCCAATTAACTTCATCGATCGATGCAATATTATCAGCCCTTCCTAGTAATTGTCCCTGCATCGAATAGATCGATGTGGAAAGCGTTAGACCGCCCTTTATATGATGGAGTGAGGAGTAGCAGCAAGCCTCACATAAATGATGAAAGAATGCATTATAGCCCTTTGCCATCATAATTTCTCCGACTTGTGACGCTGTGTTGGCATCTCGTACTTCGGCAATCGTTGCTTCATCTGCCCCACTATCTGCTGCTAGCTGTGCTAAAAAAGAAAAATCAATCGGTGCACTTTTGGAATGCACCATCATTACCCCTTGCGCAACCTTCGAAAACTTGCCCATCATGCCAACAAGTGATACTTGTTTCATGCCAAGGCGTTTACAATGCTTTAAGGTAAAGCCAACAAAATCGCCCATTTCAATAAAGGCTTCCTCTGGTAAGTGTGGATATTGCTGCATCGCAAATTTTTCACTACGGCCACCAGTGGTAACAACTAAATGGTCACAGCCAGCCTCTTTTGCCACACTAATTGCCTGCACAATACTTGCCATATAGGCAGAACTTGAAAAAGGCACAACAGTTCCCCTAGTGCCTAAAATCGAGATGCCTCCAAGTATACCAAGCCGTCCATTTAATGTTTTTTTCGCAATTTCCTCACCCTTTGGTACAGAAATTACCACATTCACGCCTCTTGTAATGTGAAATTCATCCAACACACCTTGTACAGTGCTAAAAATCATTTTACGTGGTACAGGATTAATAGCAGCCTGTCCAACAGGCACTGGCAAGCCGGGCTTTGTCACTCGCCCGACACCAATCCCCCCGTCTAAATGAATGCCTGGTGTATCTGCCCAGCTCACTGTACTTACAATGAGTGCCTGATGTGTGGCATCAGGATCATCACCTGCATCTTTAATCGTTTCACAGCTAACTCCATGTTGCTCAAATATACATTTTTCAATGGTAAAGGTTGCATCTCGCCCAATTGGTAAATGAATGGTGCTTGTTTCCTGCTCTTCATTGGTAATTAAAGCGAGCAATGCGGCCTTTGTTACCGCAGTTGCACAGGCTCCCGTTGTGTAACCGTGACGCATGTCCTTGGGGTCCTTTTTTGGCTTGCGCTCCATTATTTTTTCGCCTGTTCGTCCGCTAAAAGTGAGATGGCATTTAATGCGGCTACCGTCACTGTACTGCCGCCTTTACGGCCAACATTCGTAATATATGGAATGCCTTCAAGTTTCAGCAGCTCTTCCTTTGATTCAGCCGCTGATACAAAGCCAACAGGCATACCAATAATTAAATCAGGCTTTGCTAGACCCTCTTTTACTAAACGAATCAATTCCAGCAATGCTGTTGGGGCATTACCAATTGCATAAATACCGCCTTCATGGAGCTTTGCTGCCTTTTGCATCGAAATAATGGCACGCGTTGTATTTTGTTTTTTTGCTTCAATCGCAACATCCTCATCTGCAATATAGCAATGTAAATCTCCGCCATGCTTTTGGAAGCGCTTCTTACCAGAGCCACTTTCAATCATTTGCACATCTGCAATCACATGACGTCCCGCAAGAATAGACTTGATGCCTGCTTCAATAGCGCCCGGTGTAATAATAACACTACGACCTAGCTCAAAATCTGCTGATGCATGGATAATACGTCGCACAACCTTCCATTCATCCTCTGAAAAATCATGCTCACCCATTTCCTCCGCAATAATAGAAAAGCTATAATCGTAAATTTTATCTGGGTCTACTGTTAATGGTTTGAAATCTGTTTTAAAATCCATGAAAAATGCCTCCTAAAGTGTTTGTTGTACAGCCTGTAAAACATCTTCAAATGTTGAATATTGCTGGCCGTATTGAATATTTGGTCTGGCAATTAAAATCGTTTCAATATTACAAGCAAGCGCCGCCTCTAGCTTCTCATCCACTGAGCCAACCTTGCCGCTTTCCTTCGTAATCATTAATGTTACGCCATATTGACGAAATAGCGCTTCATTTAACTCCTTTGAAAATGGACCTTGAATGGCCACAATATCTCGCTGTGCCACGCCGAGCGCCTCACATTTTTCCATATTGTCCAGTCGTGGCAGCATACGCGCAATCACTCTTGTATTGTCTAAGCCGTGAAGCACCTTTGTAAAGGTTGCGAGTGTCTTACTTCCTGTTGTTAGCATAATGACACCGCGTTTTTCTGCAGCTAGCTGAGCTGCCTCCTCATAATCCTTTACAACAGTAATTAAAGGATGGGCATAATGTTCATGAGCTCGCTCATAGCGAATATATGGAATCTGTGC